>JAKPZU010000090.1 GCA_029559915.1 Bacillota bacterium | reverse complement strand
AATCTCGTTCTCTATATCAGGAACGGAATGGATGCACCAAGTTCTTTCGCAGTATGTGGGTATGGAGCCAGGTTTGAATGGTAACTTCCTGATGATGTTTCCCATTCTGAACGTTCCTTTTTTTTAAAACAACACACAGCCGATTGTTATCTATCTAAAAATTATTAGTAATATACTAATTCAAATCCCCATAGCAGCACTCTTCACCAATGGTTCTATTCTCTAGCAATTTGAGATATCAAATTCGGTTTTCCAATCAACCCGTTCTCAATAAAATTCTCGAAAAATTCTTTCTCATAATACCTATTTTTTAATAGCTCAAATACTATAGAAAGTCCTACAACCTTAGTATCAATCTCACTAAAGACCGTCTCATTTAATTCAATCTTTACTTTCGTGTTTTTATTTGAATCATAATATTTTACTACCGCTTTATCGTTATTATAATCAATAATAACCTCGCCGTGTGCTAAAGCATTACGAACCTTTATTATTTCCTCTACTTTTTTAAACAATTGCACCTGATTTGCTTCACTAATAGAACCTCCAGTCGTTTCATCTGAAAATTTTTTCATTAAATGACGAGCAATGTTTTTCTTTTGTCCAAAAGTAACAATAGTTGTATCTAAAAGCAACTCATGAAAAATTTCTTTTTTCCTAATGTTATCTTCGAATAGAAATTCAGAAATAAATTGAGACAAATTATGCTCCAAATCATAACATGCTGATATGAATTCGCCCCTTTTACTTTCAATAAATTTTCTCTTTCTTTCAATTTCTTCATTACATTCCTCCGTAGGCAATTGTAGATTTATTTTTCCTAAATTCGATAGTTCCTCTCGTTTTGGGAAATTTACAATAGTAGTTCCGGTACCAAGTACACGGTAAATATTCTCATCATCCGCCATATTTTATCCCAATTCAGTGTTCATTTCAATAAGAACTCATTATATTGGTACTAGGCCAATAATTCATTCTCTCATTTTTCCCCAATATACCAATTTCCTTTCCCAATATTACATTCTTCACACAATGTTTGAAGATTCTCTAAAAGACTTTCTCCTCCTTTTGAATATGGGATTATATGATCAATATGCAATTTCGTCCCGGGATCTGTCGCCGGACTTTTTCCACAAAACACGCATCGAAAATTATCTCTTGTTAATACCATCAACCTCAATTTTAAGGGAACATTACGAGATGTTTCCTTTTTGTAAGTATCATATTCCACTTCGGTTTGTTTCAAGGTGGCAGGTCTTTCAAATAGAATAAAGTCAGAAGAAGAAATATCACCACCTATCTTATATTCGATAAATTTTTCACATCCCTTTGTCCAACTGCCAAAACGGATTTTATAAACACTATAACTAATCCTTGGATTGGATTTTTCCCATTCATTTCTTGAGGGACGTTGTCCAACAATTTTCCATATGCGTTCCATTTCGTCAAATAAATCCTTATTCGAGTAAATTCTCTGGGGTGCATAGGGACGAGGGGATAAATCCAACCCTTTGTTTTGTAAACTCACCCTCAGTGCACTGAGCGCTTTTTTCCAACTTCCGAAATGCACTTTTATTGCACTTGCACTAATGTTTGAAATTCTATCGAAATCCCTCCAAGAAAATTCTATATAGTGAAAATATTCTGCCGCTCTTTCTAATTCCTCCAATTTTTCTGTCTCAGAAATCGCATCTGTTCGTTTTCTGCGAAATTCATATTCCATGATTTGATAATACCCTTATATTATATGTAAATCTCATTTCAAAAATACATTTTTTTAATCAGAAATTTTTATAGAGTCGATTATTATTTTAACCATGTTTCAATTTTCATCTGATGATTTTCATCTAACCATTCATGCCATGCTTTTAAAAGCAAATCCAAATCCCCTTCATTCATTTTACTATAACTATATCGCCTCTTGCAATACCGGCGCTTCATCAATGCCCATTTCTTAATATTACCAGGTGGAAGCCAATCACGGCTCATCTGGTACCGTTTAATCGCGTTCTGATGACCAATGTATTGAGTAAGAAAATAACCGGCTAAACCCGACGGACTATACACCCTTCCAACCCTTTTAATATTCACATGAAATGCACCATGATATCGCTTCCATTTCTCTTGAATCCACTCAAATGGAATATATTTACCTTTAAATACACAATGGATAACTCCATATCCCTCTTCAGTTTGAACCATAAAATACGCGAATTGACCATACTTACGACGAACCTGTTGAACAAACGATTTCCAAGCCCTCCAAATATCGCCCGAATTAGGGGAAGAAGTTAAAGTCAGAAATCGCAGTTGGTCTGCTTTCCAATAATACATACCAGAAGATATACGCTGAAAAATTCGAGATCTTTGACGACGTTGTAACCGTTCCACCCTCCAAAAGTCTTGAAAAGCATCTTCCGCACAAATAACCGAAGTATCTGTTATAGAAGCAGAGTCAGAAACAATCACAGCATATCACCTCTTGAGTCTTTCATGATACATATTATCAAGAAAAGAGGGGGGGACCCCGCTGGGGTCCCGCCCGCAACCCCCCTTTAGAATCCCCTTCGGGGACCGCCCCCAGCCTTGGGGGCTTTCTAATGAGGATAGGGGCCTGTTATAACAGACCTGCGGGCCGTGCTCGTTCCTGCGCAGCCCCCGCCCACAATCGGTTGATTGTTTGAAGGCTGTCATTTAACACCTCTATAGGGCATCCATGGATACAACATACACCGTGCATTTTCACAATCTACACGACCATCTGTATAGAACCCCATACAGTCATAGCAATACGCCCCGACCGCTTTTTTAATGGGCACGGGTATTCCTAGCTGATATTTTCGATATGCAATATGGCCCACTGGTTGATTATTCCTCGACCCGCTTATTCTGGCGCTCGGGTTCATTTAATACCCCCAACAAAATCGCAATCACTATCAACGATTACAATCTTTCCACATTTTTCAAGCGCCCTAGCTGCAAGTTGATCAAGAGGGCTTAACGCATTGAAAATCGAGCGGGAAATGCTATATGGGGTATTATCCCGTTTCTGAACAAACCCCTTTGATAGTGTCAACTTTATCATCTTCTGTCCTCGGGTGTCCTATCGGCCAACAGATCTGGGACTTTTCCGCCGACCGGCATTCAAACGGCAATACAATCCCTTTTGAAAGGGAGTTTAGAAGCAATCTATCACCAGAATCCATCTTCACCATAATTATCACCTAGTTGTTTTTTCCTCTGAAGACGACCGAGGGTATAATTTTCATAAGTCACTAGTTTCAATTTCTCAAATTCAGACGCCGCTAATTCAGGATCGTCTTTTTCAAGAAGTTTTATCCGTTTCACTTCAGCGGGAAGATAAGGGCATACATCTTGAATCAATCCCAGAATCACATCACTAAACGACGTTGATTCAAATTGCCTGAGACAAGATAACATCGCATGAACATCTTCATAGATTCTCATCTGAACTGTTTTCATATATGGATGAATACACGCGAATACGTAATAAAAGTTTTTTAGATTATATATTGTGTAAGAATTTTTTGAAAATCTCTTGTGCCTCACTATTTTCACTTATTAAGGCTTGAATTAATTCACTTGCAGCCTTTATTTTCTCCTGTTCTTCTTTTATCTTTGAGATTTCTTGTTTCAGTTGAATATTCTCTTTCACAATATTTTCAATAATTTCGCTATGCGTCTGCATCTTTGCTTTGAACTCACTCTCAATTTCCTGAAGTTCTTTAGGAGCCTGAATTGTGAGTAAATGTTCACCTTTCTTATATTCTTCAGCCAACTGTTTTTTTGTATATCGCCGATACGAATCTGTCAAATATCCATTATGCCCGGCAAGGGTTTCGGCAATCTCCTTTGATACGATTAACGATAACTGGCTGATAAAAAATTTCCTGAATTGATGATAATGAAGTTGTTTTCTATTGGTATTTTTATCACGTGAGAAAAGACCTGCTTTTTCAACCGCATTATCCCATAAGGTATTGGCATTTTGATCGCTGAAGGGAAACAAACGCCCGTCATCATCAGAGGATTTTGGTTTAGCCCGGCCATTCTCCACTAATCCTATGTTCCGCTTTGCCGATGAGCGAATGTAATCAGTACGAACTTTCAGCCATTCATTAACCGCTTGAATCGCTTCAGTTGAAATGAACGTAATTCGATTATCACCCGTTTTTGATGTTTCTCCTCTTACCGTGATAACCGCAGGTTTTGAGGTTAAATCGATATCATCAAGGTTCAATGATAACGCTTCATTGATTCTTATACCAGAAGATGCTAAAACAAGAACCAACGCTCTCCCTTTGACATCCAAATGTTGAATGATTGTTCTAATGGTATCTATATCCAAATCTCTCTCTATTGTTCTTACCTTACCCTTTGGCAATTTATGACGAATAAATTTCAAATCTTTTGCTGGCAGCTGAAGATTATAGTAGTTAAAGAATTCTTTGGCAGAGGTAAACGTCTGTTTTGCTGATAAAGGAGGACGGCTCTGCATTGATACAACAAAACCGGCCATATCTTCAGAATAATTTCTTTTGTCTTCGATATATCGATCTACCAGATTTTCATAAATCTCCTTTTCTTCATGTGTTACCTTCTTTCCTTTCCGCTGATTACCATAGATAAAATCAATGAACGCATAAACAGCCGAAGTATACCCGCCAGCAGTGGAAGGATTATTGTAATGTTTCAGATAATCGGCTATCTTTCCCATGATAGGGAATAAACCTAGAGATATATTATTCTTTTGTTTTTTACAACAGTCCACTTTGTATTTGTTTAAAAAAAATGAAACTCTCCCATTTTGAACAACGCTGCTAAAACCATTTCAGTGCCTTCGCAGATTCAACCCGATATTGAATGCAGGGTTCAACTTAAGGGAGCACGTCCAGGTAAGGTTTTTTTACAGAACCGGTGAAGTGGGTAACAAGGAACTCTGATAGAGGGGCAAATCATCTGAAGTCTCTCAGAGGTATCCTTTCCACGAGGTGTGAGAAGATGAAACGCATGATGGTGGTGTTGCTTGGAGTATTCATTATAATGCTCTGTATCATGCCAACGATGGCAAAGAAACCGGGGGATACG
>JAKPZU010000012.1 GCA_029559915.1 Bacillota bacterium | reverse complement strand
ACAATGAGAATAGAGAAATTTACCGAAAACAAGAAACAGTTTCTTGACTTATTGTTGTTAGCGGACGAGCAGGAAAATATGATTGACAAGTATTTGCCGAATGGAGATTTGTTTGCATTATTTGATGATGATTTGAAAAGTGTTTGCGTTGTGGTGCCGAAAAATAACGAAACGTGCGAGTTGAAGAACATAGCGACATGCGAGAAATATCAAGGCAAAGGGTACGGTAGAGCATTGATTAACTTCATTTCTGATTTCTACCAAAACGACTACAAAACAATGCTTGTCGGGACAGGCGAAACACCCACGATCCTTTCGTTTTATGAAAGTTGTGGATTTGAAAAGTCCCATCGGGTAAAGAATTTCTTTACCGACAATTACGACCATCCCATGTTCGAGGGCGACATACAATTGGTTGATATGATCTTTCTTAAAAAGGATTTGACTGTGCCGCCCATCAACTTTGCGTAACGATTCGTTGTCAGTATCCAACTCGAATCATAACCCAGGCCTCCCTCCGGGGCAGATAGAACGGGAAATATGTGAATGCGCCGAGATTTCCCTTTTGCTATCTGCCCCGAAGACATTTTTGTTCATTACGTCACGTTTTGACGTCCTGCCTATCTATTTTCGCCCATATTAGGACCATACACCTTTTGAAATGAATCATTTAAAATAACAGATATGTTAGCAGTATTATTGATTATTGGTCTCTTGGCAGACGGGATAGCCATGTTATTCCAGAAGAGTAAATAAATAGGAAAAAAACCATTGTTTCACCTTAAAATATATTTCTTATGAAAAAAACACTATTCTTAGCGTTGGTAACCGCTTTAACGTTACTGCCTTTATCATGCACCAAGTATGATGCGCCTTATACCCAACCGCCTACACCTCCACCTGCAGGTACTACAGCTTATACGTTTACAATTTTCAGATCTGGATACAAGGTATATCTTTCTGAACACAACATTATTGGTGACAGAATTCATACGACTATCATTGATAACGCTGAAAAAAATGTTGCCTATTCTTATGCCGCACAAAGCAGAACTAGAAAGATAAAGGTACAACTGATTAAAGCAGATTCCCATGACTGGGTACAGCAGGTTTATTATTTGGATGAGGGTGAGAATATTGATATTGTGATTACTGCTAATACCTTAGTAGGGTCTAATGAGCCCTAATACGTTTGTTTTTGGAGGTAATTATTTTTGACAAGAAGGGTATTTCCTAAGAGAATTCCTTTCAGCTCCGGGACAGATAGCAACGGGAAATTTTTTAAAACACGCCGAGATTTCCCTTTTGCTATCTGCCCCGGATGCATTTTTTTAGAAAGATTTGAATATTTTTGAATAAGTATTTATTTTATTATAATAACCCAACTCTAATGACAAGAGTGGTAAAAATCTTGTTGGAATATGAGAGCCGTTTGACATTATTGGTTGTGACACTTAAAACTTCTGAAAAAATCTTGAAAAAATAATTTTTAAGACCAACTAATGTAAACTCAGGAAATAAAGACTAAAGGAAACTACCATGAAATCTGCCATTACACATACAATTCAACATTAAAAACTTATTCTATGTTTTATTCCTTAAAAAAATTCCCAATTGATCTTTTTATTGAAAAGGATGCCGACATGGTCACATCCGTAGCAAACGATCTGCTAGAATCCACCGAAGAAAGTAATACCGCGAAAATTGCCGGGGCTCTTGAAGACATAATTAAATTTTCGTTTGGGAAGAAAAAGAATTCCAAAGCCATAGGCCAGGAGTTGATTGATCTCACATTTGACCTGATTAAAAGACATCGTTACGACTTTGAAAAAATGAAGCTTTATCAGCTGAAACAAGAAGTAATTAATCTGACATATGAATGGGGTAGGAGAAACCGACTTCGGGCCAGCCTTAGACGTAATCCCCGGATTTATGAGACCTGCTTTGAATTCTGTATTTACAACTATGCCGAGGTTTTGAGGAGGGAAAAAGCTAAATTGTAGTATTCAACAAGCTTCAGGGGTTTCCATTTTGCTATTCGCACCAGAGGCATTTATTTCACTACGTCACGTTTTGACGTTCTGCCTTCTATTTTCGCACATACATGGTAGACTATACCCTGTTAGACAGAAACGTTAAAACACTAGTTATGTTAGCAGTAATACTAATTATTGGTCTTTTGGTAGATGGGGTAGCGTTGTTATTCGAGAAGAATAAATAAG
>JAKPZU010000086.1 GCA_029559915.1 Bacillota bacterium | reverse complement strand
AAACTTCTTTTATTGCTATTTGTAAAGCATCTTTTTTGTCTATATTCTTTGATTTCTCAGTCAATTCTTTATCCTACTGGACGCAAATATAATCTAAGTTTTTTTGAAGTCTTATATGATTTTAGTATAAACAAAAACAATCTTTAGTGTCAATCAGATATCAAGTTAATATTGATACCCTCCCCCATATATAAACGAAGCAATGATCTCACTCCCATGTTAACCGGAGAAGTGCTACGATACTATTATTCCAATATCAGAAGGAGAAGCAGCCACCGACTATATCTTTCTTCTTACCATTTTATTTTTTTGTTTTACGATTAATTCCACAAGTTGATTCCACTTTTTAAAGATTACCATGAATCAATTACCTCTTAGATAATCTCATATGTAATCTTCTTGTTTAACTGTTCCATTGTATATATAAAAAACAAAAAAATAAATAAAATGGTCCCAGAGGAAAACCGACCACCCCGAAGGGGAAGGAAGGTTTTTTCTGATTAAGATATCTTAATATATCTTTATATATCTTGTGTTTTTCAGATCCTGACTGTTATGAATGGTTTAAAACTGATCTCGTTTTACAGACCCTCGCATGAAGTTTTACAGACCCTCGATTAAAGTTTTACAAACCCTGTATCCATATTTTACAAACCCTACATCCATTGTATTAATTATTTCTGTAGTTTTTCTTCTTCAACTTTTTTCTTTCCCGATCTTTTGACAATGTACTTCAATCCATAAAGTCCTTCCTTCTCTTTTTGATATGAATCTATCAAACCCTGATTAACCAGTGGTGATAAAATATTTCTCTCAATCGTGTTTCTCAGGTTCGTAATGTTTTTATCATCGAGGTTTAAACGCTCTTTAATGGTTTCAATTTTCAGTTGAATACTCTTATAGTCATTGTGGAGCAAAAACCTTCTATAGAAGACCTGCGCATTGTAGGGAAGGTTATAAAACCTGTTATCCAACCAGTCAAAGCTTTGCGATAAAAGGTTATGCGCAAACATTTCACCTAAAACGGTATTGAATGAAATATAATATTCCCTGAGCTGGACAACACCATCATTTCTGGTCTCCTTCTCGACGTAACCGAATTCAAACAACCTGCTGAAGAAGTTCATATTATAAGTCTGTTCTTTCGCTTTTTTCCCGTTCCACATGCGAACAGGGAAGACCAGTTTGAATTCAACCCTAGATGTTTCCAGCAGTAGAGCGTATATTTCATTGGAGCTCATATTTTGAGAAGTATTCTTTCTAAAATCCTTGTCGGTAAAAGTAATATGATATCTTGTGTTTTGTATCCGCTGAATATCCACGTCGTTCATTGACAGGTTATTGGTGGACAATGCATTATTATTCTTGGAAATAGTTGATTCCCTGGTGGCGATACTATTCATATCATTGAATATGGGAGCTGCGTCTTTGGGTAAAAGATCTTTCCCTTCTTTTAATAGAAGGTAATACCCAACTATATCTGTTACCATGTAATTCTTCGCTCCCCAATAATCATTAATGAAACAGACAACTCCAGATTTATCGTCAGTCCATTCAAAGGGAAATTCAATCACATGATTCTTCTTTCTGACCACCGGTGGTATCGCTTTGTTGATCCCCCTCTCTGATACAGTTATCCAGTCATTACTCTTGGGAGACATTTTATTTATTGTCTGTGCTATGGCGTTGACAATATTTTCATAGCTATGGTTTTCTTTCTGGCAAGATTTCATTTCCATGAGGAGTTGATAATTTCTTTTTAGAATATCAATGTCGGCGTGACGGTATTTAGGTTCGCGTAATGCGTTATAATCGTCAATTATTTTATTTAGAATCGGGATTGTTTCTGCTGTTGTCATTGTCTTAACCCTCACTAGAATTTCGTCTTCTTCTTGTTGCTGTTTGTTTCAGGTTTATCCTGGGTTGCATCTGTAATCCTCTCGCACACGGTCATTGTTTCTTTATTGACCTTTAAAGAAACTTTTCCTGTCGATCCGGTCCCGCGTTTCGCTTTGAAGATAATCAAATCAATATTACCGTCTTGCTCGATTATCGTGTCCCAGTTTTCTTTCAGTTTACCGTCTTCATCCACAGCACCCAATATTCCTAACCAGGAAGCATCATATTCAATCGTTCCAGACTCTTTAAATGACGCCATACTCAACCGTTGACCTGCTTTGTATGAGTCTCGTCCCAATTCAGATATTGTTATGACCGGCGTGTTATTGTTTTTTGCTATTTCAGTGAGTTTCGAGAGAATATCGTCGATTCGAAGTCTTTCATCAAAAGTGCTTTTTTCTGTCCTGAGTTTTCGCAGGTAGTCGATGAAG
>JAKPZU010000068.1 GCA_029559915.1 Bacillota bacterium | reverse complement strand
CCGTTTCCTTTGAGAAAGACGTTATATTGAAATAACAAGATGCCGAAGAATTTTCAAGAGAAAAAAATCCGATTCATAATAAAAAAACCCAACCTTGGGAGTTGGGTTTTTTTGTACTGGCTCCCAGCGCGGACTCGAATGTATTTTATAAATATACATAATCATTATATTTATCAAAATGTGGTTTTATGCATACCCCCCTAAATACCCCCATATTATAAATGTTAACCTTAATATGTAATAAGATAAAACAGAAAACAGCAGCAACAATCCTATTAGCTTCAACATCAGCAACGCCGACGCCGGCATCAGCGATCATTCGTCATCTATATCAACATCAGTAGTTGTAAAAGGGCAGCTATCCACCAGCTATAAGAAGGCAACGCCAGCAGGATAGCTCCAGCTGCTTGGAATTTCCATCCAGCCTATAGCTTTTGCAGAGTTTATCGTAGGTTCCGCTTGCCAATGATCATCCAGTAGTGGATCAACCTTGATTTCAACTTTGAACTTTACTTATTTTATCCAAAACAGATGACGATAATTTCACTGTCATAATTAAATTGGATGTTTCCCAATATAAACCTTCAATAATGTTTTTGGATGACACAACCACCTATATAAAACCTTTTTAAATTATTACTAACAATTAAGCTTAGCAATAACAATATTTTAGTTTCTTAAAAGAAGAAAATTATTTGATTTTGATATTAATGTTTTTTAAAAACATAGAAATGAAAACTGCTTTAAGATAAAGCGACTCATCTTTGTCGCTACGATATTGAATTATCGGAAAGAAATAGTTTAAAATAATTCTAAAACAGAAGTATAAAAATGGGGAATATAATTTTCTCAATAACCTATTTTAAAAAATAATCAGAAAGAACGATTATTTAAAGTTTGACCAAAGGTTTTTTTTGAGGTAAAAAAATACAATCATTTCATTAATATTTACTTAATTTATTACATTAATAGAACGGAGAAAAATTGTTAGAAAAAATAAATGATAATTCTGGGTATAATAGCTTAAATATTTTTGGGGAGATCCAAAAAGGAGGAGTCAGTCGTCATGAGACATTTGCCCCTAGATATGGTTGGCTAAAAAAAGGGTATGAGGCTGCATCAATTGATGGCGACATATTTAATGCACAAGACGCAATAGAAAGACTTGGCGTTGGTAAGAATATGGTCCGATCAATCCGTTCGTGGAGCCTTGCTTTTCATTTACTGGAACATCATGATTTAAAAAGAAAGGGACAAGGATCATTAAAACCTTCAGACTTGGGTAATAAATTACTTAATAATGATGGATGGGATCCTTATTTAGAAGATTTAGCTAGTCTTTGGCTTCTACATTGGCAGCTTTTTCTTCCGCCTATTGAAATGGCTTCTTGGCCCATTGCATTCAACCACTGTAACTTACCAAGTTTTGATTTAAAACAACTGAGTCGATCTCTGATAGCAGCAACACATCAATACAATAAATTATCAAGTATGTCTGAGGGATCTTTTGAGAAAGATGCATCTTGTATTATTCGAATGTATGCAAGCAATGATGTAAGCAGCTCATCAGAGATAGATTGCCCCTTTACACAGCTCGGTATTATTCGTCCGGCGGAAGAATCCAATACATTCCGTTTTGATATGTCAAATAAACAATCACTACCTAGCTTAATCTTCGCAGCAGCGTGCTTTTCATATGCAAATTATTCACAAGCGGGACAAAGAACTATATCTCTGCGTAAATTGGTTTATGAAATCAACTCGCCTGGAGTTGTTTTCAAGGTATCTGAGACAGAGGCTGGAAGACTTCTGGATGATGCTGTGCGAAAAATGAAAAATGTTGACTTTGTCGAGCTTATGGGTAGTCACCAATTACAGTTTGAAGATTCTCCCGATAACTTATTCTCGGTAGCTCTCGACCGTTATTATAATAAAGAAAGTCATAGAGGTTTTAATAAATGAATTTGTCTGAATATGTTAATATAGATATTAATATGGCTCGTTCAGTTAATTTAGAACGGGATATTTCAGAAAATACAACCCTCAAAGATTATCAGGTGACAACAAAGTGCCGAGAAATTCTCTCTCGATTTGTTTCTGGTTTAGGGGGTGAAAAGGTGTCTGCATGGTCATTGACTGGACCATACGGCATGGGAAAATCTGCGTTTGCCAATTTTTTAATGGCAATTGCAGGATTAAATACTCAAGAAGCCAAGATTGCTTTAAAAAAATTGCGGGAAAATGATGCCGAACTCGAGCAGGCACTTAATAAAAACATTAAAAAACGTACAGGCGGAAAAGGATTCTTAAGGGTGCCCCTTACCGCAGCATATGAGCCCATTAATCGTTCTTTAGTTTCAGGTCTAGCCCGTGCGCTCAAATCGGAATATAATGATACCCCCAAAAAACGTTCACTGGTTCATCTTAGAGACCAGGTGCAAAAGCTTTCTAGCCATGAACATCCAGAAACACAAGCAGTGGTAGAAGTATTTAATGCCACACAGAAAATATTTGGCGTCCCCATTCTGCTCATTGTTGATGAATTCGGGAAAAACCTTGAATATATGGCACATCATCCGGATAAGGGTGATATTTACATTATGCAGCTACTTGCAGAGGCGTCAAATTTATATATTTGGGTTTGTCTTCACCAAGCCTTTGATGGTTATGCAATAGGTCTTACGGCTCAACAACGTCAAGAATGGAGTAAAGTACAGGGTAGGTTCGAAGATATATCTTTTATTGAATCCCCCAAACAAATGATAACCTTAATGCAAAGAACAATTCATCATAGAAACCATCCCAAAATATCGAGTGCTGTGCAAAAGTGGGCAGCAAAGCTATGGTCTGAAATGAATAAATTTGATCTTAAATTATTTGGGATAATGGACAAAAATACAATAGCTGCTTTATATCCTTTACATCCTCTTTCTGCAATTGTTCTTCCCGAGCTTTGCCGACGATTTGCTCAAAATGATAGAACTCTATTTTCATTTCTATGCAGTGGTGATCCACGTGCTCTTTCAAATTTTCTCAATATAAGCGACATGGGAGAAAAATTGCCATCAGTTGGTCTTGATTACTTATATGATTATTTCTTTTCGGTATCAACATCGGCCTTTTTAAATCGACCCGAATCTCAACGATGGATAGAGATTCATGATGTTATTAGTCAAGCAAACACATTGTCTCCTGTTAGCAAGGCAATTCTAAAATCTATAGGTGTATTAAATCTTTTGTCAGGCTCTTTTGGTTTGTCAGCAAATAGAGATTTACTAAAATTTGCACTCAAAGAGCCATTAGAAATTATGCCCAAAAAAATAGAAGAAGAATTAATGGCATTGGCAGAACAGAAGACCCTTCTGTTTAGAGAATATGCAAAAGAGTACAGGCTTTGGGAAGGATCAGATTTTGATATTGCATCAGCAGTTCGCGAGAAAAAAGCGACTATTGCGACACGTCCACTACAAGAAACACTTCAGACGTATTATCCGCAACCACCAGTAACTGCTTCTAGACATTCTTATGAGACAGGAACTGTGCGTCGTTTTGAGAGTAGATGGATGAGTTACCCTGACTTAAAGAAAACGATTATCCATGCCAACGTTGGATATGATGGAGTCATTGTATATTGTTATGGGAATTTTTCAAATCTACCAGACTTATCTTTGGCATGTGCCGATGGCAAGCCGCTTATCATTGTTTATACAAAACATGAAAATCAAATTCAGGAATTTGTCCTTGAGGCAGCTGCTACCAGGGCAGTTTTAATAGAGGCACCTGAATTAGTGCGAGATGGCGTAGCAAGAAAAGAGGCACGGTATCGAGTTAAAGCTGCTGAAGATCAACTTCGAGAATATCTTGGACAGATTTATTCTCCAGGATCAAAAGAAGCAAGGTGGTATGCATCTGGACAAATATGTAAAATCAATTCTTATCGAGACCTTTCTTCCCTTGTCTCAAAACAATGTGATGAAGCATTTAAACTATGTCCCAAGATAAGAAACGAGATGATTAACAGCGAACGTCAAACCAATGCTGCTGCTCAAGCTAGTCGGGCGTTGGCCGAGGCAATGGTTGCTCATGAAATGGAAGAACAATTGGGGCTCAGCGGCTTTGGTCCGGAAGTCGCTGTTTATCGTTCTCTTTTTAAAGTAACAGGATTGCATATAAAAAAGAATGATAACTGGCAATTTGTTGCTCCAGAGAAAAAATCGAATCCGGAACTAATGGAAATATGGAATAGATTAAATAATGAAATTAAAGGAAATAAATTTGCAACGACCGGTATTTCGATACGCAAACTTATGGATAACTTAAAAATACCTCCATTTGGTCTTCGAGAAGGACCTCTACCATTATTAATATGTCATTATTTAATTGTGCATGCCGATGAAATAGCGCTCTATCAAGAGGGAGCATATAAGCCATATTTTGGTGAAGCTGAAATATCTCTTCTGATTAAACGACCGGAGCTTTTTGCGATAAAACATTATGCATATACAGGGTTGGGCAGAGAAGTCTTTCAGGCTTATCTTCAGGTGCTCAACACAGATTTTCTTAATCTGAGAGAAAACGTACGAAATCCATCCCTGTTAAAAATAGTATCGCCTTTGATACAATTCATGGAAGGCTTGCCTGAATATACAAGATTTACAAGAAATATATCGATTCCAGCACAGAGGTTACGTGCTTCGGTTTTGAATGCTCGTGAACCAATAGATCTTCTTTTTAGAGAAATTCCTGAAGCTCTTGGTATTGAACCTATATCGCAAAATGTATTTCCCGGTGATGTATGGAAATCACATCTTAGAGATAAATTACAAGAAACACTTATTGAGCTTGATACGGCTTTCCAAAAATTGAATGGCAAAATCCAGGATACACTCATGAAAGCGTTTAACTTTAAATCTGAAAGCGAAAATAGTTTAAACGCTTTCCATAAGAGCATAAAAAATCGTGTCGAACCTATTTTTAGTCATTGTGCAGATCCTGAATTGAAACCAATTTTAGCCTCAATTATTTCCCATTCTTCTGATGATGCGGAATGGATCAGGGGTATAGCAGGAAGAATTGTAAAGAAACCAGTTGATGTATGGAGAGATGGAGATTTTGAACCATTTCAGGCAACTATTTATGACATTGCAAACCGTGTTGAATCGTTAATTTTACTCATAGGTAGCGGCCTTAAAGCTTATAATGATGAGATCTTTGTGTTCAGTTTTATGCGACCCGACGGGAAAATGAGCCGCAGGGTTATAAACCTGAATGAGGGGATTAAAGACAGAATAGAAGAAGACTATAAATTGATATTTAACGCTCCTCTAAAAGTTAAAGAGGCTTTATGTGCAATGTTGACCATGTCTCTTGAGGAAATGAAAAAATGAAAGAACGGCATATTTTGGCTTTATCCGGTGGAAAAGACAGCGCGGCATTAGCGGTTTACATGAGAGAAAAGTATCCCCAATTACACATGGAATATGTATTTACCGATAGTGGCTGCGAGTTGCCTGAAACAGAGGAATATTTAGACAGAATAAGTGCTTTTCTAAATATCAAGATAATAAGAATAGGCGGTGCAATAAAGCAAGATCGAAAAAACTTTGAGTGGTGGTTAAAAATGAAGAATTATTATTTGCCTTCTGCTCAAATAAGATGGTGTACTGAGGTATTAAAGCTTATTCCATATGAAAATTGGTTGGAAAAGGAATGCTATGATTCCGTGGTACATAGCTATGTAGGTATAAGGGCCGATGAAAAGCGAGAGAGGTCTGGTTTTAAGAAATTTAACGATAAATTAATTCAACATCATCCATTTGTTAATGACTGTTTAGTTTACGAAGACATTGCAGAGATTTTGGAACGATCGGGTATAGGATTCCCTGCATATTATTCTTGGCGTTCAAGATCGGGATGCTTTTTTTGTTTTTACCAAACAAAGAGGGAATGGATAGGTCTTTATGATCATCATCCAGACCTTTTTTTGCGTGCATCCAAAATGGAAAAGATTGATCCATTAACAGGGAAAAAATATACCTGGTGCGAAGGAATATCATTAACGGAGCTGATAGAACGTAGGAATGAATTTGGAAACAAAAATGAAGAATTTATACATGGCCTTGATAAAAAACCAAAACTTAAAAAAATAATTAATGAATCAGTTTGGACATACAAAAATACGACTCATGAAATTATAAAAATGGGGGAGTAATGTTGTCTAGTAAATTGATACAAATGATAAGAGATTTAAATGAGATAGGCTCAAATTTCAAACCTCATAAATTGCTGACAGTTCTAACAGTCATTCAGCTAGCAAAAGAAAATAAAGTTATTGATAAAAAAGTTTATTATGATGAAGATTTTCGTAATAAATTTACTAGATTGTTTTTAGAATATGCAGACGAGAAGGACCGTAATAGACCATATAATCCTTTTTTCCATTTGCGTACTTCTGGATTTTGGAATTTAGTACCAGTTAAAGGGTATGAGAAATTGCTAAACTCAATAAGCTCTATCGGTGGTCCCGGTGATCTAAAACGTTTTGTTGCATATGCAGAGTTAAGTTCCGAACTATATGATGTTATTAAAGACGAGCCATTACGAAATAAACTAAAAGAAGAGATTGTGCGTTGTTTAATTAATGGGAAAAAGAGCAGGAACAATAAGATTTTAAATAAAGTTTTTCTGGACAATACCTCTTTATTCGAGCACGAAAATAATGCAATAAATGAAATACAGCAAAGAATGGAAACTCGAGGCTTAGGTCATGTGCTTCATAATCTTTATATTCATGATTCTCAAACCAACAGTTATCTGGAGATAGATATTGTCGCAATATGTCATTACGGGGTTTACGTTATTGAATTAAAGCACTGGACGGGGCATATTCAGATAAAGCCAAATAATTGGCTGGTAAACAATTCGTTTGCAAGGAAAGATCCGCATATTCTCAATAGCACGAAAGCAAAACTCCTAAGGGGTATTTTAGAAAGACGGATTCCACAAATTGCCGACACTTATGTTGAATCTGTTGTTGTATTAACAAATATGGATGCGACGGTTGATGGCGCTTCATTTTCAACTTCAACTTACACAATACATAACCCAACTTTCCACGGAATAGATCGGTTTATTGATTACCTGCAGTTTCAAAAGGATAACAAAAAAAAGGTTATTGGTGAAATACAGGCCAAAGCTATAACTGACTATCTTCTATCTCTCAATAAACAGGAAAGACCTAAAAGTCTTCAATTCTCCGGTTATGAGATCATTGAATATCTATATCAATATACCGATCGCGTTGAGGTTATCGCTAGACGTACAGACATCCGACACCAGCAATTAAGTCGTTTGCGAGTGTTCTTCATGCCACATAATTTATCCCCCGCAGAGAAGAAATGCTATCATGAACGCGCCACAGCAACTCTTAATGCGGTGGCAAAAGTCGGTGATCATCCTAATATTCTAAAAGTTTGGTCAGTACCCAATGATGATGGTTACATCGTTGAAGGAAGTGACTGGTCTCAGGAGGGAACATTAAGAGATGTTCTGGATCGTCAAAAAAGAATGGATATAGAGCAGTCTATTGATATAACTAAAGGAATTCTTAAAGGTCTTCATGCTATTCATAAAAAAGATGTAATCCATCGTGTGCTGAGTCCTGACAATATCCTTATGGTAGAAGGCGTTCCTAAGCTAACCAATTTTGATCTTTCATATCAATTAGAAGATGATCGTCAAACCGTTATTCCAGAACCTGAAAAGCTGAAACGCTCAGCTTATATTGCGCCAGAAGTATATAGATCCGATCCTTCATTGTCTGAAGCGGCTGATCTCTTTAGTGTTGGTGTTATATTGTATGAAATGCTCACAGGTGAACGTCCTTTTAGTTATTCATCTTCATTAGAAACGACGGATGGTCGCTTAAGTCCCCAAAATCAACAGAAACTAAAAAATATCCCTGCTTATATTGCTCAACTTATTATGGATTTGATTTGTATGGACATAACTCAGCGACCTAAAAACGTTGAAGATGTCTTAGATAGACTTGATACAAAAATTCATAAAGAAGATATTATTCCTAACCCTCGTCTGCAACCTGGAGACAACGACGGATTATATGAAATAACCGAGCTTATTCAGGAAGGAGTTGAATCTCAATTATACAAAGCTGATGGTCCCAAAGGTCGCAAGGTTGTATTGAAGCTTTTCAATATAGGAGTGCCTTTAGCGAGAATACTAAACGAATGTGAGATGGCAAGAGTTGTTCAATACCCCTCGATCGTGCGAGTTGACAACCATGCAAGATGGAAAGACGGTAGATTTTACATTACGTTTGATTATGTCGATGGTTGTTCTCTCAGATCACAAGTTGGCCGGGAAAGGCCTACAGATGAACAATTTCAGCGTGTCGCAGTGCTGCTTCTAGATGGGATAAAACTTTTACACGATTTTACAGAAGAAGAAACAATTAATCCTATACTTCATAATGACATAAAACCAGATAATATATTATTAACTAAAGATTATCGTCCCGTTTTGATAGATTTCGGTATTGCCTCACATCCCCAAATTAGCGTTTATTCCGGGACAAAAAATTATATTGCACCTGATCTACAAGTCGGAACGGATAGAGATTATTGCATAAGCGGAGATCTCTATGCATTGGGTGTAACTCTTTTTGAATGGTATTTCGGTCGTTTACCAAGGGTAGAAGACATTAGTCCTGATAATTCGCAATTTCGGGATGGCACTAACATTCATTTAAGTGGTTGGTTTGAAAGAACAGTTTCTAGAGAAGCAGAAAATAGATTTAATGCAGCGGATGAAATGCGAGAAGCTCTTATAAGAGTTTTTGTGGAAGAAATACCAAAACCATCTAAATCAATAGAAAAATTAACTGTAAAAGCAATTGTTACAGAACCAGAAATATTAGATGAGAAAAAACTGGAAAGAGTTGATTTTGCATTAAAAGTCGATCAGCCTCCCAATGCTTTTGTTGAATATTTGAATACACTTCATTGTCGAGATGCTTCAAGTGAAAATGCTTTGGCGGAATCTCAAGCAAGCAATGCATTATTTAAGCTCATTCAGGTATCTCATCCGCTTGCCGAAAAGATAAAGAAAATTTTGCTTAGTCCTGCCAAAAAACACGTTATTCTCACGGGACATGCAGGTGATGGAAAATCTACAATAGGCCTTGAAGTATTCAAGCAGCTGACAAATGTTCCTTTTGATCAACCATTAAAACAACGCCTCAAAGATAGAGAAGATATTAAAGTTAATAATCAAAATATTTCGATTATTAAAGATCTTAGTGAGTGGAAGAAAGATGATCGTCTTATGCTGTTGGATGAAATGCTGAAAGATAAGGGGCCACATATTTTACTCATTTCCAACACAGGTACTTTAATCGATGCTTTCCGTGAATTCGAAAAACGAGCAGAAGGCGATACATTGGAAATTGAGAATAAAATACTCACAGCAATCAGCAAAGAAGATCCGGATGATTTTTCCTTCAAGGGATCTGAATTCATGATCATTAATCTTGCAATGATGGATAATTTATCTTTGGCTGAAAAGATATTTGAAAAAATGGTTGATAAAGCAAGATGGCATATATGCGCTGATCAAGGCTGCCGTCAATCTTGTCCCATATATCGTAATATCAATCTCATTCAAAAAAATTATCAGATTGTGAGAGATAGACTTTTTCTTGCCTTTCGGCGAATGTATGAATACGGAACTCGTCTCACTATTCGTCAGATAACAGCACATTTTGCTTATATGATTACTTCTGGACTTGAATACGCGGATATCGTGAGATTATCGCAAAAGTTAGAAAAACCATTGATGGCCGAGTTTATGTTTTACAACCGTTTTTTTGGAGACAATGGCAAAAAGGAAGATTTGCCGGCTTTACAACTGCGTTCTGTACGTGAAGTGCGAAATCAAGAATTTGGCGAAATTACATCTCCTACTTGGGAAAGGCAGCTATGGCTTCAATCACAAGGGCTGGCTTTTCAGATTATTGCCCAAGAATGTAATGAAGAATTTGAATTACTGAGAAAAATAGGTTCTGGTATAATACACGATGACGCAGGGCTTAATGATGGACAATCCAGAAAGCAAGTGCGTCGGATGCTTTATTTCCTCCATGATTTTGTTAAAGATGATGCATTTATTAAGACATTTTTACGGTCATCTGCCATTTTGAATTTCGTCAATTGGCAATCAAATACAACTCAACTTTCACCAGGAGACAAAAGTCTTCTAAAACGGAAAATATTCCATGTCCTACAAGAGCAGTTTAGTGGAGTAAGAATGCCTGAAGGTGTTAGATATGATAATAATCTATATATTACGTTGAGCCGACGTAAATATGATATGCGGCAAAGCGCACAGGTAGTGCTAGCTCGATTTGATACCGAAAGAGAATTTGACGTTGAACTGAAAAAACATATAGATGTTTTAGGCGTACAAAAAAGAGAACTTGTTCTTAAAGGTAAAGGTGCAATTAAAGGCATCGAATTAGCACTTAATTTACCTTTTCTTGACTATGTTATCATGAGGAATCAGGGTGGTGTAGGCGCAGCATTACATGCAGCTTTTGTTGATAGACTTGAACGATTAAAGGCACAATTAATTAAGAGAAGTAATGTTCCGAATGAAGATGATATCATGCTTGTAAGACTGCGCACAGAACATACTTTCCGGAGGCAGATATTTGCAGTGCAAAACAATAATCTGGAGGTAGCTGATGCCTAATGCATTTCCTTCAATTGAATTAGAAATGTTGAATTATGGGGGTGAAGACAGAAATCCTGCCATACAAACTTTTGGAAGGCGCTTTTTCTCCGATCAGACAGTTACTGAACTGCTTGTGGAATTACTTCTAGTTGTTGTATCCCAGAAGCGAATCAGGGGAGATACTTTTTCGGATGTATTGCCGTCATTTGAAATACTACATAATTGGCCACCTAATAATCGCAATCCAAGATATGCCTCGTCGTTAGAATATGCGCCTAAAGCTAGATTAAATCTTAAACTATTTTCTTTTCTTGGTGCTTCAAAGCTTGAAACACGTCATGAAACGCATCGGAATCATTATGTTGATTTGTTAAATCGTTTACGTGGTGCGATAAAGATTACCGGTACGTCTGATAAAGATGATGTTTTAAGAACACTTGAAAATCTATTCCTAGGTTTTCAAGGTGTTGGCGGACAGAGGACATGGTGTGCGCAAGCTATGCTTCCTATTAGTAAAAGTGTTATTGCATCTGAAACAATTTGGAATGAAACAGAAGCTAACCGAACTCCCGTTAATGAATGGGGAGATGTCATTAGTTATTTTAAAAAATACTTCTCAGTAAATCGTCATCGTTTTATGGCACGAGGTGGTGAGTTATTATACCTGCAGTTATGTAATGCGCTCCGTCAAGATTCTTTACAAATTAAAGATTGGGCAGACAAATCTGATATAGGTCTGAATGAGAAGGAAATTGATCCTGCAAAACTTTACATGGCTTTATCGATTGTCTTTTCGGATTTGATGAACGCATGTCCCAAAACAATAGAAAAACTTGCGGAATTTATTGATTCAGGTGTGGATAGCGAAACTTCACGCAGAACTGATGCGGATGAAACAGGAAATAATAGATTTACCAATTGCGGTTGGTGTCCCGAAGAAAGTTGGCAGGAAGGTTATTTGTTTGCGGTAGAAATTTTAAGGCTTTGTTCTGCTCAGATTGATCCGATGGAAAAGTTTGAGCTTTTAGAACTCCTTTGCGCTATGCAGGTATTACGAAGCCTTTGTGCGCAAAGTGCCAGAAAGATGGAATGGAAAAATGCACAAAAGACTATATCGGAACCTTTGGGATATCTCATTGCTATTTCAGACCCGGATGGCACACATAAGGCATTGAAGCAGATCTCGCGTCGTTCTGTCAGCACATGCGAGCGTATGATTTATCAGGCAATACGCCATCCTCAGGTAAAGATGAATGTGGATGAGCAACAAAGATTGGATATTGCGCATGGAAGAAGGCCTCAAAATATTTATGCAGAAGCAGATAGTCGATATGGATACAAATATTTTCTTTCAATGTGCAAACGTATAGGAATGATTATACCGCGCCGCGGCAAAGGTACACGATTTGTAATCAATGAGAAAATACTGAGGCTTTTAATCCTCACAGTTATGAGACCTGGACAGAGAATTACATATGAAACATTCAAACGACTAGCAATGGTTCATTATGGGATGATGTTTGATGACAGAGGGATAAGCTTGGCAAGCGAATGGTCTGGAGGCCCTACTATTCTTACTTTAGGAGGAAATGCAGATGCGTGGCTGTTAGAGATGCTAGATGCTGCAGGTGTGCTCATTAGACTGTCAGATTCATGCACACTGGTTGTGAATCCTTCAGATGGCATAGGGGAGGCTAGATAATGAGATTCTTTGCACAGAGCACCTTTGAATATATTCGAAACAAAATTGAACAACTTGCTGTTGTAGGAGATGGAAATGCCAAACTACTTATTATGATACCTATCGCACGGGCCCAGGTTGCCGTGCAAGTATGCAGGCAAATGGAGGCTTATTGTGCAGAACATAGTCCTAAAGTTAAGACATATGCAAAGATAGCCAAAGAATTGTGCGATGAGTGGAAACGTTCGAATATTCGTGAGGAAAGAGATGCATTTCAGGAAGTAAGTGATAAAGAGTGGTATGACGTTACAGGTAACTTGACAGGGTATCGCAATGCTCCACCGGATGCTAAGGCACGAATCACTTTAATACTTTTGATAGGTACAGACGTTGTTACAGATTCATCAAGTTTATCTGATTTTCATAAGTGTGACATTGAAACCATATGGACGGAATGCCTCATAAAACGTTTCTCAATATGGATTTCGCAAAAATTCAAAGAATCTTCCATTAGTTATGAAGAAAATAACATTGAACATTTTAATAACATACTCATTCCTTTAGTCGAACAAGGACTTGCCGATATCGTTGTGATCAGTTCCCATTTAGAGAGTCTTGACTTAGCTTCTGCACAGGATGGTCGTGATGCCGAAAAATTATTGCTTGAAAGTCTGAATATTTTTGGCCTTCCGAAATTCACCGGCTATCGTTTTACACGGCGGACTAAATTTGGAACATATCTTGAAGATGCCATTTCTTTTTTTACTTACGATATGTTTAGAGAGGAAAGAGCTCGTAAAAAAGCGTTAGAAACAATTGATAAATTTGTTTCCAGATATGAAGAAAATATAAATAAAAATGAATGTTTTGAGCACACCGAAAGACTCTCATTCAATACGGATCAAGATTTTATTAATGGTCTTCGTAAATTTATTTTAACGAACGATCAAAACATGTGTGATGGTTTGCGTGAATGTGACTTTGTTTTAATCCGTGATAGGATTCTAAAGTTCAAGGAACGCAAAGAAAAACCAAAATCCGAAAAGATAAAAAAATTATCCGGCGGACTAATTGAGGTTATTTTACATGCTCTATGGATAACATTAGGTGATTTTAAAAGAGTAGCTAAAGAAAAGGGTGTGACTGCTAATGAAACCATACAAAAAGTATCAATAGAAGCATCTCTTTATAGGCATGATAGTGACGGAGAATCACATGAAGAAAGACAAAGAAGAGCACAAGTATATATTAATCGGCTTACCGGTGGCGTTGATGAATTAATACATCAACATCTGAACCTTTCAACTTCATGCGGAAACAATCGAGAAATTATTGTTGAGTCAAAAATTGAAAATAATAACATAGCCTGTCAGCATGCGCGCACTTCTGAGCCAACCCTAGAATTTGCTGTTACTGCTTATGCCGTAGACTGGGAAGAACCTATCATTAGGACATTTGCATGGCGCCTCCCTAGAATCCATCAGAATAGATTGGCAGATGATTTGATCCTTTGGGCAGTTAAAAATCTTAATGAGAGCGATGGCACATGGAAACTACCCATTTTTAATGTGCCTTATTATGATGAATTAATGCTGGCTCAGGATGATGAAGAAACAAGACGGGTTCTCATGCAGTGTATACAAGATGAAGGAGGAGCAGTATTTAATCTTTTAAACGCACAGGGCGTCAATGGAGGAGGACCGCTGTTGTCAAATCTCAAAGAGTTGGCAACTACCTATATGCATTTTATTGTAACGGCTAAACAACGTGGTTTGCATGAAAGCCTGAACAAGAAGTGGTTACCTTTAAGAAAATCATACGAGAAAGTATGCTCAATGTTCTTAACTGATTCAACATGTACCAACAGTCCCTTGGCACCTATGCTCATGCGAGCATTTCTAATAATCAAGAAGCGTAGTCCAATAGAAGGTGACCGTTGGGTATGGGTACCTTATGAACAATCTGGTGTCGTGACAGTTCTGCATCCGGCCTTATTGGAAATGCTTGAATCTCACATTCAGTATCTTTTTGTATGTTTTAACATGGCGGTTACAAAAGAATTTCGTGCTTCTGCATGGCGGTCATTCAAAGAAGACGTTTGGCAAAGTTATGTTGACTTAGCTACTGTTCAAATGCCGCTTACAGGTCTTATTCGTGATAGTAATCGAATTTTGGATACAAATATTCGTGGAGAAAATCTTATTCATCGTATTGGAAGCATAGGTCAAACGGAAGCATCTTTAACAACACGCCTTCTTTTGCGTTATGAGGATTTCGAAGATGAAGATATTTCAGATGCAGAAATATTTAGAGAAACACGTGATTCGAAACTATTGTATCGCATAATGTATGATTATTACAAATTGCATCCTCATGCAAAAGATGGATTAAGTATTGCCGTTTACAGGAACAAAGATATTCAGCCCGTTGTTGCAGCAGTTGATTCCTATCTAAGAGATATTTCAGCTGCTCAAAGTTCGAGTGATGACGATTTATCTAAATTCTATGCCATTAATGTTACGATTTTCACAGAATCTAGTGATGATACGAGTATAATGAGATGGATTGAGCAATGGCGAGAGCGATGGGAAGCAGCAGAGACAGAAAGTAAACTAGAACATTATAGAAAAGCACAGCTTTCTGTGTCTCATCGAATTGTATCAAGCGAGTTATATTATCGGCAATTTAAAGAATTAATTGAAGATAATCTCGAGAGTGATATTGTATTCTTAAATGATTTTATTTGTGCTGGTTCGGAGGGCAATGATTTTGAGCCGGTTGCTCAATACGATGTAACATCTGTAACCTTGAAATTTCCTATCTTAGAAAAGTCGTTTTGTGCACTACGTGATCCTGGAAGACAATTACAAAGAGCGCGCATATTAAGTAACAGGCAGTTTAGGCTCAGTTCTTTACATGCTGAGATTATGGCAAGGCTTAAGCACCCAACGACACCGCTGAGGAATGAGCATATTGTTCTTGGATATGGAGATTATACGCCTTGGCAAAGCGTTATCGATGTCTTTCATAAAAGGGCAGAATGGGTCGTTTGTATAGACCCGAATATGGATGAACGCCTCATTAAAAATAAAGGTAATACAACGGACGTGACCCGTGAAATCATTGGATTCGGTTCCGGTGTAGGTTCTCATGGAGAATCAAATTTTACTATTTCCACTGAACAATTTACTCTTTCTGACATTTTGCATCGTCTCAAAGCTTCAATTGTCGAAATCTATCCTTCTTGGTCTAATGAAACTTATGAGGAGGTTGCCAAAAGTGTTCTAAAAGAAGCAAGGAAACTTTCCGGCCTATCTTTGGTTAGAGCTACGGGCATCGGGGATTATATGAGGGATTTTATGGCCTATGCTCTATCTAGAAGGATCCTCAAATCTGAAGAGAGCGTTCTTTGTGACCAATTAATATCGCTTGATGCATATAGACACTGGTTTGATACAGCGGAAACAACCACTCGCCCAGATCTTCTTTGGTTAGTAGCTAGAATCGTTGAGAACGGAAGAATACATCTTGATATACACATTATCGAATGTAAGCAGGCGAAATATTCTGAGGATTATATAGAAAAAGCAAGACAACAGATTGAAAATGGCTTAAGGCACCTTATTCCTGTGTTTATGCCGCGAGATGATTCTATTGAAGATTACCGTCCTGATCAGCGTTATTGGTGGTTGCAACTTCATCGTTTATTAGCCAGTAAAGCTGAAATCACAAAAAATGAACAACCCAAGGTACTTGCTGCCCTTGAGTGGCTTTCCAGCGGAGATTATTCTATCACATGGCGTGCGGCTGCCTTTGCATTCTGGACGGATATTCCATCTCATGAAATGGTTTGCAAGGAAGAATGGCCATTTGAAATTGAAGGTAAAGCATTATCCATAGGAGCATTTCATGCAGGCAGCGAGTACGTAAAACATGTTTGTAGTCAAGATGAATACGTGGATATAAATTGGCCGAAGCAGAGTGCATCTTTTACAAGTATGATGCCAATTTTAGATAATGATGAAGATGACAATGGTCAAGAAAATGGTGGCGGTGAAGAATCAGAAGGTACTTCAAAGAACGAAGATACAAAACTTGAAGATAACGCTTTAATTAAAGAGAAAGAAAAAAAGAATATTGAGTTAATAATCGATGTCCATAAAGATATGGGATCTATACCAGATAGAATATTCCTTGGAACAGCGGTGAAAGGTAGTCGTCAAATTTATTGGGAGTTTGGACATTCAGATTTAAATAATCGTCACATTTTGATTTTTGGTTCTTCGGGTATGGGCAAGACATATACCATTCAGTGTTTGCTTTGTGAATTAGGCAAAGTTGGTCAAAATTCATTGATTATTGATTACACCAATGGATTCTCGGAAAATCATCTCGAACAGGGCTTTAATAAATTACTTAATCCTTTACAGCATATTGTTCGTAAAGCACCGTTACCAATAAATCCATTTCGAAGATTAGATGAAGTATATGGCAAGGAAAAGGTTCTTGAAAATATTGTGAGTACCGCACAACGAGTAGCTGGTGTATTTTCCGAGGTCTATACCTTGGGCGAACAGCAAAAGGCGTCACTTTATGCAGCGATAAAAAACGGACTGGAGGGGCACATCGGGAATAATATGTCGCTCAACATGCTTGTTCAGCAATTAAGGGATTTGGAAGATTCTGACGCTTCAGAAGGAAGATATGCTGGTACTATTCTGAGCAAGATAACACCCTTTGTAGACATGAATCCATTTGGTCCTGAGCGAGAGGGAAGTTGGGATAGATTGTTTAAGGACACAGAACATCCATGTCATATATTACAACTTGTAGGCTTTATGAAAGATTCATGGAGGTTAATAGTTGAATTTTCTCTAATTGATCTTTATGCGTATTACAGGATCATGGGTTCTCCAGATAAACCGCGTGTTGTTGTATTGGATGAAGTACAAAATTTGGATCAGAGAGAAGATAGCCCCCTTGCTCAGTTGCTTCGTGAAGGTCGTAAATTCGGATTTTCACTCATCTTAGCGACGCAAATAATGAGCAACCTTCAAAAGGATGAAAGAGATAGATTATTTAATGCAGGACATAAATTGTTTTTCCGGCCGGCGGATACCGAAATGCGAAGTTATGCAGATATCGCAGCCATAAGCACCGGCGAAGATGTCAGCGAATGGATTAGGAGACTTGCTCAATTACAGAAGGGTGAGTGTTATTCATTAGGTCCTTCTAAAAATGATATTACAGGTAAACTCGAAACGAAAGCTTTTAGAATCAAGATTGCTTCTTTAGAAGAGAGAGGTTTTAATGATTAGCGATGGTTTAGATAATAACCGCCTTCCGAGAAATTTTCACAAAACGTTTGTTCCAGAAAGAAAACATATAAATGCAATACTAAAATATGCTGCCAAAGGCGGTGCCGGTGATATTCAAGCAATTGGTGCAGATACGGGGATACCAACCGGTAAATCCAGCGGCAAGGTAGCTCCAACTTTGGATTATTGCCGTGGAATGGGATTAATACGAATATCAGATATCCGAAGTGCTGTTAAATCTCCTGAACTGACACCCTTTGGGAGAATCGTTCTTTTGGAAGATCCTTTCTTAAAAGAGTCTATTACTCAGTGGATTGCTCATCTTAATTTATGTAATTACAGAAGTGGTGCAGATACTTGGTATCGCACGTTCTTTGAGGGTGTGCATATATTAGGAATGAAATTCACGAGAGAACAATTAGAAGATTATCTTGCTAAATCCTACATGACAAAAAAAGGCAGTCTCATAGGTCCTCTTGTCAGGATGTATGAAGATGATGCATCTTTCAGTGTTTGTGGGGCGTTAAGAGAGGAGTCAGAATCCATTTACCGAAATGTTGCTCCTATTTCTGATGAATATGGCAATGGATATGGTGCATGGCTATTACAAATCATTGAAGAAAATTTTCCAGGAATGGGGCAGGTGACAGTTACAGAACTTGATGATGTATCTGGATGGCGAACAGTTACAGGATGGGATACTGCAAATACACAAAAGATTTTGGAAATAATTGAACGGAAAAAACTTATTATTGTTGATCGGCATATGCAGCCTTGGATACTCCGTTGCGTTGAAAATAGCGCAACCGTGTGGTCAAAAATATATAAGGATCTAATTTAATTATGACTCTTAAATTAAATAAAATTGTTCAATTTCGAAGTGATCTTCTTTTTGAAGGGGCTGTTGATGTTGGATGGTTTATAAAAGACCCCCAGAAATGTCAGAAAGCTGCTGAAGCTTTCGTTTTTCACGGTCCAACATACCATGGAGTTACTCAAGAGGAAATTGGTACATCACACGGCCACGCCCTTATCGATACGGCGAGTTTTGTCCGGTCAATAGTTATCTGTTGTTATGGATCCAAAGACGAACCTTTTCATCTGGCGATTGCTGGTTATGGTACAGGCAAGTCTCATCTTGCCGTTACTATTGCATCATTGCTAAGCTCACCTGAGAGTAAGACATCAAAAGAAATATTATCGAATTTGGAATTAGCTGATGAAACGATTGGCAGTGAAGTAAGAGCAACACTTAAAGTTGAAAAAATACCGTGTCTCACTGTAGCACTAAATGGAATGAATAATTTTGACTTGGCGGCAGAATTTACCCGTCAAGTAATTCATCAGCTTAATATTTTAAATATCGACACGCGTGCTATTGACGATCTAAGACCGCGTTTTAAAAACGCAGTTAACTTGTTAAATATATCAACTGACAAAGATATTAAGTCTCTTATAAGTGATTGCAATGTCAAAAAACGAAGTGAATTAATTGATAAGTTACAAGAACATGATGAAGCTATATATTCCAAAGTACAAGAATTCTTTGCCCTGAAAGGCATACCTTTAAAGGCAATTGGAGACGAAACAGTAAAGGATGTTATAGACACAGTTTGCCGCGAGTATTGCGGTGAAGATAAACCATTTAAACACTTTTTGATTCTATTTGACGAATTTGGCCGTTATTCCGAGTTTGCGACACTGCAAAGTCAAGTTGCAGGAAGTGGTGTCCTTCAGCATCTTTACGAAGGTGTTCAGTCCAATTCAGAAAACGTTACGTTTATCGGGTTCATTCAGTTTGACCTTAACGCTTACGTACAGAGAATTGCTCCTGAATTTAAAAATGAAATCCTGAGAGTGTCTACACGTTATCAGAGTGCTAAAAAATCGTATCTTTCCATTAATCTTGAAACATTAATTGCAAATCTTCTTGAAAAACTTGACAAAGAAAAACTTGATTCAATTTTTGATAAGAATGCAGAGAAAAAAGCATCAGAAGAAATGGCTAGACAACTAAGGCAATGGTTCCCCGTGGCCAACAATCATTATCTTTGGAGGGATAGTTCTAAATTTCACACAGTGATCCGTAAAGGATGTTGGCCATTCTCGCCTTATTCAGTCTGGTTTCTTTTTCATTTAGCCGCTGCTGGAAAACATCTACAGCAGAGGTCGGCTCTTGCGTTTATGGGCGATGCATTCCGAAAATATCAAAATGAAAATATTGAGGACATCTCTTCTTGGGACATCAGTCCAGCGGATATGTGGTCAGATGATCTTGAGGAAGAATTACGATCATCCGAGGAAGGCGGCAATCTGGGTATGATTACCAATTCATATGCGACCGTCTTTGCTCGTTATGGGCACCAACTTCCAAGTGAAGGAATAAAAATTCTTAAGTCAATCGTTTTAGCAGCGAAGATGGGATTAAATGCATCAAGCAAAGAAGATGCAATTTCAGCACTAGCTAAATTGGCGGAATTGATGCAGATAACGTCCAAGAAGTTGTTCGTCAGCTTGAATCTGAGAATAATATCATTGCGTGGGATCCTGGTTTACGACAATTTGAAATTTTAGGAGATGCGGTATCACGAACACAATTCTTAACTGATCTCAAGAAACGCGTAGCTAGTAGCTATGATGAACGTGCAATAGCTCAACTATTTGTACGTAAAGTATCTGATTGGTGTGACCTTTTAGGAGACCAGGAATGCGATTTTGCAGAATCACATGATATATCAACAAAAGAATGGCGTTTCTTGGGTGTGAATTCCAATTTAGAAGTTTTGCCTGCGAGCTTATTAGATGCTACACAGAGGTGGTCTGATGCCATAGAAGTTGATACAGAACGTGGAACTATAATTTATTGTTATGTAGAGCCAACACGTGATTTTGAAACCGTTGAGGCTCATGTAACAAAAATGCTTCAAGATGCTGCAAAATCAAAAAAGGTTAATTCACTGCCTGTATTAATCATTTTATTAGTGGATGATGGTCAGTTGTCAAAGGTGCTAGCTGAGCTTGCTGTCATAGAAGAAGGTTTTAATGAACAGGATAAATTAAAGTATGGTAATTTAATTGGCGCACATCGTGAAAAAGCACTTAACATCATCAGAACACAAATCGATAATATGATCAAAAAGAGGTATTATATTACCTCTTTTGACGAACCAATCCAGGTCCAGCGTTTAGGTCAAGTCTGTAGTCTGATTTTCGAAAAAATGTATACTAAACCACTTCCATTCCCTTTTGATGGTTTTAGCACAGCAAGAGGAAACGCTGCAGACACGTGTCTTCAACTCACAACTGATTTGTTCAGAGGTGCGCTGGATTATCAAGCCGTCATGGCAAAGCCTACGAAAGATAAAAACAGGGCGGTTCGGGTTCTAAAAGAATCGTGGCAGATATTTGGGCGAGATGGAACGGTTTCTCGAAAACCGTCGAATAATATCGTCAAAGCGATTATCAATGAATGGGAAGATCAACTAAAAACAGGTTCTAATCGTCTTAATATGGCTGAAGCGGCAAGAAAAATTTGTTTTCCATTATATGGTGCAAACATTGCGTCAGCAGGCCTACTTTTAGGTGTCTTTTTAGTATCACGTATTGAAGAACTAACAATTATGCGTGATGGGCAGTCTATAGATATAACTAAGTTGCTCAATGATGGCATTTTCCGTGGAAAATATCTTGATCTTGTAAAACTTGACCATATAGATCTTATTAAATCGGGTGCAGAATCATCGGAATGGAAGGAAATATTAGATGAATGGGAACAAGCCACTTATTATGAAGATCGATTAGATTGTTATCATCGAGCACTCAATTTGAAAGAACGAATTGCTATTCCTCATGCACTTAGTTACAAGTTTGACCACCTTAAAAATTTAGCAGATAATGCTTTGACAAAAATAGAGGAGAAAAACAAAAAGGTAGAGGATGCATTAGGAAAGATAGAAAACGGGTATGAAAAAAGTGATGCTGGACTGATATCTTGGGGAGGATCGGATTTAAAAACGCTTCAGGAAAAAATGCAGAAAGATTCATCATGGATGCCGGAAGAAGTTTCAGAGCTTGATAAAGAAATTGAATATGCCCGTCAAGCCACAATACAAACTTTTCCAAACTGGCTGCCATCAAAAGTGCCTCGTTTTGATACTCCTACCGAAATTGGCAATTATCAGCACTATATGTTGAGGGTAGTTGGTAATAATATAAAGAACCTGGGATTAAATAATGAATTTGATCTGCTGCAGCAGCATGTTTCTAAAGCTATCGAAAAGGCAAATACTATTGCTGAAGCAAGACAACTTATTAGAGATGTAGACTCATATATTACCGCCCACAATGATGTTGGCCGCCTGCTTCGAATGGCCGAAATAAGAGGGCAACTTGATGTTGCAAAAGAATTAACAAATAAACTTGTAGGTATGGCTAGAAGAATTAATTTGCCTGAAATGAATATAGCTCGAGCAAAACTTTCAGAACACGCTGAAAAATTGCATGCACGCGATAAATTGATAAAAGAGAAAGCAGATCAAATATGGAATTCAACAATTAGTCAGAATTTACTAGATCAGCTTTTATTAAATGTTAATGAACTTGAACATATTTTTGAAGGTTGTGAATCAGACATTGAAGATTTTCGAATTATGCGCAGAGCTTTACAAATGTACCAAGATTGTTATCATCAATTATTTGTAGAAACTTTGAATAATAATGAATTTGAAAGATTAGCAGAAAAATTACGCAAAAAGGCTATAGAAGAATTTGACGAAGAGCCCCCCCCATGGGATCCAGAAGAAACAATTGATGATATTGTCAATGAAGCTAAGGAATCACGTATTGTAAGAGGAAATGAATGGATGAATGCAATTGATATCTCTGTTAAGAGATTGGAGAAAATGGATGTGAGAGAAGCCAATTTGCTTCGTGAAAAAGCAATTAACTCTCCTGTATATTTAAACGATAATCAAAGGGCATCATTAAAACAGCATACAAAACAGATTGACAGTTATCTGACGAAACTTGAAGTAGAATGGTTAGTAGAAAAATATTCACATTTAGATAATAAAGCAAAAGATGATTTTTTAAAACGAATTGGCATAATAAAAAAATGATTTTCAAACCAAGTAGTCAGCACAGGAATCTCGCGATCCCCATGCTGACTATCCTTCTTTTTATAAATTTACCGTATGTTTTACCATCCCCCAAATAGTCCCTCCCACTTTCTCCAGCCTGAAACTGCTCTCTGCAGGAGAGAAATATATTCTTCCTCTACAGAAAGTCATTGAACAAAGAGTTTAAAAAATGAAGGACAAGATAATATGTCACAAAACTACTCGAAACCCGCTATAATGTAAAATACACGGTGGATAACTAAAGCCCGCCGACCTTGACTAATCCAGCCTATCCGCTACAATTCACAGTCGCATTCCGTACCTTAATAAGCTCTTACAGGTTACCCTTTCCGACTTAATCCGTCCCAAAGTGGCTATATATGCCCATTAAGAAGTCTATGATAATAAAAAAATTAAAACTGACATGAACACACAATTTTTGTCAGAAGTTGTTTTTCTTTATTATCTTTAGAACTCTTGGCATAACGCAAGGCCATTGGTAATAAGAAAAACATACTTCATCAGGTTAATATCTTCGGAGCATTTTTTTGTTGTTATCAAAGGGCTTTTTTTGTTCTCAATTTTCTAATTCT
>JAKPZU010000007.1 GCA_029559915.1 Bacillota bacterium | reverse complement strand
ATTTGTTCTTAACCAACCTGCAATATCAATTGGAGTGCTATGAAGTATAAAAATCCAATTAAATTCTTTTGAATCATTTGCATTTCCTTTAGCTACTGCCTCACCCCAATGTACCCAATCATTCTTTTTCTCAAATAAATCAGATAGGCCTGTATTATTTTCATTTAAACGCTGCTCAAATGAACCTATTGAGCCATGAAGTTTGGAAGGAACACTTGATAAGGTTTGGAATGCTTCCAAAAGATTTCTGGTCTTGTTTGCCAATTTAGAAATGACTTCACTGAGAAGTTTGGCGTCCTCAAAAATAGAGGGAATCCAAAAATCACTTAATTCAAATGGTATAGGGTAATCAGGATCAGCATCAGTTATGTTGGACAGCAAATCTCTCAATCGTTTTAATGCATTAGCACACCAGCTATTTAAAGCAATCTCATATTCAAAAAGTGCTTCATTAAAAGCTTTGATTAGCTCATTGTTCTCTTTTTCCTTGTGCTCCGTCAGTGGTCTTAATAAGCCTTGAATTTTATCTTTTCTATCACGTTTTAATAGAGAATTTAATTCTCCTTGAAGTTCAAATGGTTTAAAGTGTTTCGTCAAAACTTCGGTAACAACATTTTCTATATTGTGTGCTTCATCTACTATCAGCGTATCAGGGCCTTCATTGTTTTGACCGGAGCTTTGGGAAATTAAAACGACATAAGAATGGTTAGCAACCACCAAATCCGCTTTCGATGCAAGTTCTTTTGCTTTATTGTGTGGGTCAATATCAGACCACTCTCCACGTAAAGAAGGCGGAGCCATATCTCTGGAAAGTAAACGAGAAAGTTTCCAATTGCCTAAATGTTCAACTTCACTTAACCAACCTGTTTCCGTTATCAATAACCAATGTAGAATACTTGCCAAATAATATCCATCGTCCGGTGATTCTATATGTTCACCAATGGAATCAAGAATATCAGCATAAGATTGAAGGCATACATAATTGCTTTTTCCTTTGATGATGGTTGCTGTTTTCTTTATGCCAATATACGATAAGGCATTAAAAACAATAGGGATATCTTTAAACCACGCCTGGTCTTGAAGGGCTTTCGTATGAGTTGTAACATAGGTTTTATTCTTTGATAAAAGCGAAGGAACTAAATAGCCAATTGTCTTTCCAATACCTGTGCCTGCTTCAAGTACAAAAGGTTTTGAGGATGACATACATTCCTCAATTTTTTGACTGAATGCAATCTGTTCCTTACGTTCTGCATAGCTAAAAGAGCTGAGCTGACTTAAAACCCCGCCATTTTTCAAGATTTCCAAAGTGGAAACATCACCAGAATTGCCTTCCTCTTTTTCTGTGCTCAAAATGGAGACTGGTGCTAGTTTTTCATGATAAGCTTTTAAAAGCTTAATTGTTGTATCTGAATTATATTCTTGGCTTGTGGGAAAGAATATATTAAGCCATTCTTCTGAAAGAAAATCGGAATCAAAAACTTCGAGGTAATCAATAATCAATTTACCTTCTTTTCCTTTTGGTTGATTCTCAAGAAGTTTTTTTAATGAAAACTTCAATTCATCAGAAAGCTCAGTTTTCCCAAATTCTACTATTGTATTTAGGATTGAAATTTCTGCTGACAATGGACCACCAAGACCCATTTCATCAGTGAAGTTGATTTGACGTTGTTTGCAAAAAGATTCTGGATGATCAGTTCTGTGAGTCAATGGGAAAAATACACTTGAAATTTTTTCAAGGTCATAGAATTTCACTGAGTCAAACACCTGACCTTTCAGGCGATAGTGCCATTGATTGAGCAAGGATAGAACCTTATTTGCTCCCCAAATAAAAGTGGCCTCACCATTCAATTTCTCGATTAATGTGTCAAGTAATTCTAACTCTGAACCGAAGACCTGCCAATTCGGGTCGTCTTCGTACGCAGGGCTGTTTTCAACACAGGCAGCAAAAGTTTCAATTGCACCATTTCTAATTATTCCCAGCCAAACTGCATCTACGCTTTCGTAATTTTCACTTTTAGGGCTAAAAACGCCAAGAATATTAAACGGCTTATTTATTATTGATTGAAGTCTTTCACCGTCTTTTTTTACCTGAGCAGGGAAGGATGATTTTGGTGTTTCAATGGGTTTGACTATTTCCGGTGCATTCTTTTTGATTGCCTTTCTTATGTCTTTCAACCACTTATTGCAAGAGCCGTAATCTGGATGATCAGGCTGTAATTTATCAAGGTTTTGCTCGACTTCCTTTTTAGCAGCTTCATATTGACCTGCATCGAACAATGCTTGAACTTTAGTGAAATCAATTCTCAGTACATTGGATTCTACATTCAATAGCTCTCCAACTTTTCGTAATGCCAATCTCGCTGTTTCAAGATTGTAACATTCCAAAACAAGCCATCCTTCAAGTAATTGAATGTCATTATTCCCTTGCCTGATGCCAATTTTATGATTTGGCCATGCAAAAAGAAATACTAACTCATCGGCATCACCAACAAAAGTAAAGTCAGTTTCAGGCTCAGGTAAACCGAATTCCGGGAAAATATCTATTAAAATATCAAGCATACTTTTCATATTACTGTTAACCGGCTGAATAACTTTCTACCTTCAGCAGTTTAATTATTTCGTTAATAAATGAGGATGGATTTTCTTTCGAACTGACCAGAAACAAAGCTTCGGCTGCTCTGGTTATTGCTACATAAAGCAGCGTTCTTTCTCGTTCCAGCGCAATTCCAGCCTCTTCATCGCCAATTGATTTTATGGGATTTGGTAGCACACCATTGTGCAATCCTGTGATAAATACAACCGGAAACTCAAGTCCTTTTGCGGAGTGAATAGTCAGCACCTTGATTTTGTCTTCAAGGATATCAAACTGCTCATCATCCCTTAGAATGCATGGAATATTCAGTTGGTCAAATTTTGATTTTACTGCATTACACAACTGTACTGTTGGACACAAAACGGCAAAATCAGATAAACGAAATTGATTGTCACCTGCTAAATCAAGAATTTTTTCTGCTATAGCTTTGGTTTCTCTATCGGTGATATCGCATTCCAACAACACAGGCCCCGGTCCTTGTCTGTTTGTAAACAGTGGGTCAACATATTCCCCCGACAGCTTTACATTTTCATTGTATGCATTTAATGCTGCTGCTGTTTCTGCAATCTGACGTGTATTCCTGAAGTTTCTTTTCAAACTAAAACTCCGTCCTTGTATTTGCAATCCTGCTTGCTTCCAGGAAAAACCTCTTGAGTACAAGGTCTGTGAA
>JAKPZU010000006.1 GCA_029559915.1 Bacillota bacterium | reverse complement strand
AAAATTACTCTCTAATTATACTTCTTTAAGGCCTATTTGTAAAGAAATAACCTCTAATAACCGATGGCGTAAGCAATGACTAATAAGATGATTGTCAGGATGAAAGTCAATGCTTGCAATTTCACTGTCCATTTAAACCATTTTTGATAAGGTACCGATGCTATGCTTAAGGCAATCAATAGAACTCCGTTGGTTGGAAAAATGACATTGGTATAACCGTCGCCGAAGATGAAAGCTAAAATTGCGATATTGGTTGAAACTCCGATTAAGGAAACCAAAGGCACAAGAATTGGTATTATCAGAACGGCTTTGGCAGAAGCGGAGCCAATGAAGAATTGAATGATGAGAATGATTAGGTAAATGCCCAATACACCGATGATTGGCGGTTTATCACCCAAAATGCTTTCAAAATAATAGAGGATTGTGTCCATAATTTCGCCGCTTGTCATGATATATTTAACGGAACCTGCAAGAATTATCAAAATCGCTGCTGGCATAACTGCCAACATCCCTTTCCAAAAGACTTTCCAGGTTTTTATAATATCGCCATTGATAATAAATCCCGCCAATAATCCACCAAACAGAAAAACTACTATCATCAGAACAATAGTCGGAATTTCCAGTTCAAAAATTAATTGCATTAAAGATGCCAAAATAATAAGTGTTAACAAGACAAGAAAAATAATGATATAAGTTTTAAAAATCTTTTTTTCATTATCGACTTTTTCAGTAAAATCAGTGTTGATGTTTTGTCGTTTTCCTTGATCTTCCGTATAAGTAAGCGATAGCTTCGGATTCTTTTCCAATTTCTTTGCGTAATTTACCAAAAAAGTTGAAACCAAAAAATACATGATTACGAAAACGCCGACTCTATATAATACACCACTGAGAATATTTATGCCAGCAATTTCTGAAGCTATACCTACGGAAAATGGATTGGTAATGGCGCTGGCAAACCCAAAACCAGCTGCTAAAACCGTCAATCCCATCGCCATCAGCGTATCATATCCCATGGATAAAGCTAGAATTATCATAATTGGCAGTAATGCCACAGATTCTTCAAAAACACCAAAAAAAGCACCAAAAAGCATAAAAAATAAAGTAATGATTCTAATCAGGAGATGCTTGTTGTGAGAATATTTATCAACTAATTTTTTAATTATGACGATAATTCCTTTACTTTTATCCATCACGGTGAAGAATCCGCCGAGAACAAACAAGAACAAAGATATCATGATGACATTCAATCCGTCACTGCTTAGTAAAAGTCCAATCGGCGCATAAAAAAATTCCCATATTTTCAAATTACCTCTTGGTAATAATTGATAGGTTCCCGCAATTATTTCTCCATCAACGGTTCTTTGGTAAGAACCTTGCGGAATCAAATAAGTTAAGGCAAATGCAATAACCATTAGGCTGAATAAAATAATCAAGACGTTGATGAAACTTCTTTTATTGATATTTATTAAAGCTTTGTTTTCTTCCATAAAAATCCCTCCATACTCTTAAATTAATCTTATCACTAAATGCAATAAAATACTTACTTTGATAAAAAAAAGATGACTAATTTTTTTAGTCATCAATTCTTAACTTATTAACTTCCCGAGACTTGCATTGATTTAACTTTTATTGAAGGTGAAGTTACACCATAATAACTCATCTTCAAATCATTTCCTACCATGGTGATATCTTTTAACATTTCCAAGAAATTCCCGGCAACGGTAATTAATGCGACTGGTCTTATTTTTTCACCATTTTCAATATAATACCCACTGGCTTGAAGCGAAAAATCGCCGCTGACCGCATTTACACCAGAGTGAGCGCCTTGAACATTGGTGATAAAAATTCCCTTTTTACAACTTTTAATCATTTCTTCCAAATTAGATGAACCGGCTTCCAATTTTAAATTCACCGAGTCAACACCACCACCAAAACCGTTTCCTGTCGATTTAACACCATCTTTTTTGGCTGTGACCAAATTGTGCAAAAAGGTTTTTAAAACGCCCTTGCTGACAAGTTCCTTATATGAGGTAGCAACGCCCTCATCATCAAACGATCTTGATGCGGCACTTTTCTTCATGAATGGATCATCGGTAATGGTAACCAAATCAGAACCGATTTTTTCTTCCAGTTTTCCCTTTAAAAGCGATAACCCTTTTTGGACAGAATCTGCGGAAAAAATTCCTTGAAAAGCTGATAAAAGAGTCGCAATCGCTCCATTGGAGTAAACAATTTCATAACTATCGGAAGGCACCGGTTTAGCTCCTAAAGAAGCTAATGCATCTTCAACGATGTCTTTAGCCAAAGTTTCAATATTGAAATCATTGAAATCATTGGAGATTACAACGTCAAAACCAACTCTTTGATCAACTTCATCTTTGACGATGACGCTGCCGCCGATAAAAGCTGCGTTGGCTTTGTTTGTTAAGTTTATGCCTTTTGAATTCTTCAATAAAACTGCTGCAGTATCTTCAGAATACATGGTTTCAACAACCTTGACTCTATTGTCGTATTTATGGAGATAATCATCAAGCTTCAGTAAGTAATCAATCTTCTTTTGGACATCAAGATTATATAGTTCATCATTGTAAATGTCTGATAAATCCTTATAGGATTCATCACCCTCATAAATGATGGCATCATCCAAAGAATCGATTTCTTTGGCAGATGCAATAATGGTATCCAAAATTTCTTCAATTACGTCATCACTTAAAACTTCTGTACTAAAACGTCCCATTTTGTTGTTATAGATGCCTTTGATTGTCAAAGCTTCAGTCGCTGCTATTTCATATTTGTCAACTGTTCCATTAAAGATATCAATGTTTAATGAAGTTCTATCACTGGAAAATATTTCGATGTCGGTTATGCCTTTTTCTTTGGCTCTTGAGAATAATTTTTCTAGATTCATTTTATAATTACGCGCCTTTCTTTCTACCGCCGACGGTAATTTCTTTCACTCTGATTGTCGGTTGTCCGACATCGGCCGGTATTGATCCGGAAACTGAACCGCACATGCCTCTTTGACGGTCAAGATTACCTGCAATCATGTCGATTTTATGAAGAATTTCAGCGCCGTTGCCAACCAAGGCCGCGCCTTTGACCGGTTCAGCAATTTTACCGTTGCGAATCATATAACCTTCCATAACGCTGAAGTTGAAATCACCATTGCCGGGGTTGACTGAACCGCCACCCATTTTTTTGGCGAAAAGACCATATTCAGTCGCAGCAATGATTTCTTCCAAAGTGGAAGTTCCATTATCAATATATGTATTGCTCATTCTTGATGTCGGAGCGAATTTATAGTTTTGTCTTCTTGAAGAGCCGGTAGGTTCCATCTTCATTCTTCTGGCATTGATTTTATCAATCATGTATGATTTTAATATGCCGTTTTCAATTAATATTCTTTTTTGTTGCGGGTATCCTTCATCATCAAAGTTGGCAGACCCCCAACCATGTTCAATTGTGCCATCGTCAATGGCTGTTACAATATCGGAAGCTACTTTTGTTCCTAACTTATCGCAGAAGACTGAGGCATTTTTGGCTACGGAGGTAGCTTCCAAGGAATGTCCGCATGCTTCATGGAAAATAACTCCGCCAAAAGCATTATGAATTACAACCGGCATGACGCCGCTTGGGCAATCATCGGCATATAGCATGGTTTTAGCAATTCTAGCCGCTGATTTGGCATAGTAAGGTATATCCATGTCTTCATAAAAGAATTCATAGCCTTTACCAGAGCCATCACCGTCATATCCCGTTTGCATCATGCCATTATCACTGGCAACAGCTGAAATCATCAATCTGACTTTAACTCTTGTTTCCGTAACGAAACGTCCTTCAGAATTAGCGATTAAAACTTGCTTTTCGTCATCAACCAAGTTACAGATAACCTGCTTGATGACAGGGTCATATTCGCTAGCATGTTTCGAAGCTTCTTTTAACAACTTTACCTTTTCAGCCACGGATACGGTACTCGGTTTGATTTTCGGTTGATGTTTTTTACCAACTTCAAGTTCCATCAAAGGCAATCTGTGAGTTTTGACTTCATCGTTGAATGATTTAGATAAATCACGCGCAAGTTTAATTAAATCAACTGGGTTTTTACTGTTTGTATAACCATAAACAGATTGAAATTTCTTGGCAATTCTCACACCTACTCCAAAAGCTTTGTTGTTTTGTGATTTTTCCAGTCTCCCGGATACTGATTGTAAAGCCGATGAACTATGGTCCTCTATATAGACTTCAGCGAAATCCGCGCCGGTTTCTAAGGCCGTATCTAAAACTTGTTCAATAATTTGTTTTTCTAGTAACATTATGTCCTCCTATTAAGGTTTTACTATTATTTTGATAAGTACAATCTGGTATATTTTTCTTTTAAATATTCAACATAGTATTTAGGATTGAAATCTTCATTGGTTATCATCAGCAATAACTCTTTCGGGGTTTTGCTGGAACCATATTTATGAAGTTTATCCTTTAACCATTCGTTAATTTTTGATATCTTGTTTTCTTTAATAAGTCTTTCTACGTCAAGTTCTTTTTTCATGGTATTGTAGATTTGCGCTGAATAGGCTGTTCCTAAAGCGTAAGTTGGAAAATAACCAATCATGCCACCGCTCCAGTGCACGTCTTGAAGGACGCCTTCGCTGTCATTTGCAGGTCTGATGCCTAAATATTCTTCCATTTTATCAATCCAGATCTTTGGCAGTTCATCAACGGTAATCTCACCATTGATCATCATTCTTTCGATATCATATCTCAGCATGATATGTAACGGATAAGTCAATTCATCAGCTTCAATTCTAATCATGGAAGCTTCGACTTGATTAACGGCATAAAACATGTCGTCAACCGTCATATTTTTTGTTTGTTCCGGAAATAATTCCTTGAATTTTGGTAAGTGCGCTTCCCAAAATTCATGAGATCTGCCAATAATGTTTTCATAGAATCTCGATTGCGATTCATGGATGCCCATTGAGGTTCCACCATTTAACAAAGTATCGTCAAATTCGGTTGATATTTGTTGTTCATAGGTAGCGTGTCCTAATTCATGAATAGCTGCGTAAATACTCGATAGAACGTAATTTTCCAAATATTTTGTTGTAAATCTGACATCATCAGGCGAGGTGTTCCAAGTAAACGGATGAACTGATTTTTTCATTAATCCGCTATTTCTGTTAAAGTTCAACACATCGGTTAAATAATCACAAAACAATTCCTGTTTCTTGACGTCGAATTTGTCGTTCAAAAACTTAGAATAGTCTTTTTTATCTGCTTTCAACACTTCTTTGACGAAAGGTACTAGATCACTTTTTAAAGTATTAAAGAAAATATCGTATTCTTTCTGGCTCATGCCTTCTTCATAATCATCAAGTAAAGTATCATATGGATTGGCATTTGCATCATAATAAAGAGCAAATTTCTTATTGAAAGCAAATATTTTTCTTAAGTTTTCCTTAAAGGAGTCATAATCATTATTTTTCTTGGCGTCTTCCCAAATTATTTGTGAATCATTAATCAATTTTTGGTATTCAATATACTCAGCTTGGGGAATATTAACTATCTTATCGACTGTCTTCTTGGCTTTTTTGACTTCTCTTTGCAAATGGTCATCAAAAGTATCGATTTTATCATACATTTCATTAACCGACTTAACCGCTTCGGGACTTGCTTGCAACATGAAAAGTTCTTTTGATATCTCTGACAAAACTTCTCCTCTTCTTTTAAAGGAGTTTCTTGGTGCTTCGGTGTTTGAATCCCATCCTATAACCTGTAAAACATAGATATAGGCTTTGATTTTCTTGACTCGCTCACGAAAACTTTGTTCTAGATTCATAAAGTTCACCTCTTTATATAAAAAATATCTTGTTAACATTATAACACTTTTAGGAGGAAATAAAAAAGAGAGTTTTTTCAAACTCTCTTATTCGTCATACATCTTTTCGTAGTCATCCATGTATTCGTTGTATTCTTCGTCGTCGAATTCTTCTTCATCTTCAATGTTGTATGTGAATTCTTCTTCATCTTCTTCGCTTAGCGTCTCATCTTCTTCTTCGAATTCATCAAATAAAGAGTCATCATCATCGTCAGAGAAGTCTTCAATGAAGTCATCGTCCAACTCTTCGTCAATATCGTCAATATCGTCTTCAAGATCTTCTACATCGTAATCTTTTTCATAGATGTTATCTTCTTCGTCTTCTTCTTCGTCAATTTCAACTTCTTCGTCTTCTTCGTCATAATCATCGATATCATCGTAAGCAGACAATTCTTCTTCGTAATCTGGGTACTCATGATAATAAGCACCGTCTTTATCCCATAAATCAATGGCTTGGCGACCTTTGATATCCCACTCATCATCTCCGACATAGATAAACCTAGCTGAAAGAATAAAATCGGCATATACTTGAGAAATCATTTCCAGTTTATCGGAATCAGATATTTCTTTTTCTTCAACTATGCGATCATAAATTTCCATGAATGTCATGGCTTTATTATTTTCTTTCAATATCAAGTTAGCCAGTTCCATGATTGACATGTTTTTTCTATCTGTCATTTATAACCATCCAATCTCTATTTTTTTATTGTCATTTGTGCTTTACATATTATATAGCAAAGTAAAAAATAAAACAAGTAAGAATTTTCAAAACTTTTTATAGGTGTTCTAAATCATCCGCATGGTGCGCAAAATCCTTGCTTAAGACATTAACTGCCATGTTATTGCAGTGATCGCCGATTCGCTCAATGTTGGATAAAATGTCGACATAAAAACCAGCTTCATTTTC
>JAKPZU010000039.1 GCA_029559915.1 Bacillota bacterium | reverse complement strand
TACTTACTCACGCCCTTAATAAAATTACTTCTTGGTAATACATAGTAGTTCTGATTGGGTTTATATACCATTCTGTCAACTATGGAGTAATATCCGTCTTTGGTTAAGTATCTCGGCAATCTTACTTTCTGCTTTGTCTTGCTTCTCAATGAACCGAAGAATGCTTTCATCGCTTCATCAACTTTTCTGATGACTGCTTGAGCTTGTTGGGTGTTTAATATCCGGTAATTATCACTATTCCTACTAACTATTTTATAGTTTGAATTATACCTTTTTATTAATTGCTTTTTAACTTTTATTATATATTTTTTATGATAATATAATAGGCAATACAATTTCCTATTTAATAAAAAAATAAAGACCAGTTTATTCTGGCCTTTCTTGTTTTTGAACAACGTAAATGGTTCTTTCCGGAAGATTTACAACTTCCAAAATCTTGAATCCAACTTTTTTCATTATTTCTTCATAAGAAGAATTTTCATGAGTTTGTTCATAGATTTTTACTTCTTCTAACTTTTCATCAGTATTGATGGTTATGGTGTGAATGATTGAGTGAGGTTGTTCGCCTTTTTTGCTTTCCCAATGAAAATGAAGTTCATCATCATCTTCCTGGTATCCGTCGAAAGCATCGATGAATTCTACCGATAAAACATCAAAGATAAAAACTCCGTTCTGGGAAATACTATTATAGATATTGGTAAAACCAAATTCCACGTCTTCCAAATCGGATAAGTGATTGATTACGTCCATCGAAGCAATGACAATGTCGAATTCAAAGTCAATCGGATCCAATAAATCATAAATCGCTATTTCCAGTTCCACGCCTTCTTCCTTGGCGCGGTAGTCAACGATATTAAGCATTTCTTCCGATAAATCCGTCGCCACTACGTCATAACCCTGTTTGGCAAACTCAATCGCCAGTCTGCCAGTACCACAGCCAATATCCAGCAATGTTCCGATAGAAGAGTATTTGTTGACTAAATCGAGGTATTCCTGATAAACAACTTCATCGATGAAAGAATCATAAAACTGGGCTAATAAATCATATTCCGTCTCATACATGATTTTCAACTCCAACTTTTTTTCTTTCAAAAAACAATTTCTCTATTTGGTAATATTCCCTTTCATCCTTATGCATGACGTGGATGATAATATCTTCCAAATCCAATAAGAGCCAGCGATTTTCTTGTGATCCTTCAATATGCAAATCAACAATTTCCGGAAAAGCCTGTCTGATATGGTCAATTGCCGCATGAACCTGTCTTTCACTAGATGCAGTCGCAATCACCTGATAATCAAAAAACGGGGAAAAATCCTGAAAATCATAAATGATAATGTCCTTTAACTTTAAGTCTGATAATGCCTTGAAAACCCTATTTACTTTATCAGTCATTAAAATCCTCCTTTTGATTCATAAGCTTCAATAGCTTCTAATGTATCTTTGGCCAAAGGCCGGTTATGTTCCTTAAGATAGTGCTCTGTTTCCTTCATGATCAAGTAGACTGTCCTATCCAAATCAACTTTGCTGGAATGCTTTATTTCCTCATCGACAATGAAAGTTCTTGTTTCTTCGATATAATCGGCGATATAGATAATCTTTTCCAAAATCCCCATATTTTTTCTGCCGCTGCAATGATAAGCGATGGCATTCAAGATTTCTTCATCATCAATCTGAAACTTTATCTTCGCCAAAGCCGTGGCTGAGTAAGCATGAAGACAAGGCTTAGGCGAGTGCTTTATCGTTTCTTCAGCAAATATTATACGAGCCATTGAGTAGTTTTCTGGAAAAGATAATTTTTTTGTCGCATCGTGCAATAGTGAAGCTATCGTAATCTTATCTTTGGAAACGCGAAATATTTCTCCTAGTTCAAGCGCTTTTTGCATAACACTATGGATATGCTCCAATCGCTTCTTATCATGGAGAAATTGTTCACTTAAATATTCTTCTATTTTACCAATTAGGTTTTCTGTCATATAATTGCTAGTCGCGTATATACGCCAACGACAAACGGTGCGTACGCCCTGACGCAGAATGGTGCTCTCAGCGTAACAAAACCCAAGCCACTAAAGACAATATCATATTTTTGGTTGTCACGAATTCTAAATTCATGATATATCCATTTCGGTACATCTTCTTCCTTACTGAAAGGTGGCGATAACAATGAATATAGTTTTTCAATATAAAGCTTGTCAGCTTTTAAAGTTTTAGTTCGGTGAATGTTAAGCGTGTTAGCGAAGTATGTGACAACGGAAATCACATCACCGGTTTCACCAGAGATTACATCCAACCTAGCCAAACCGCCAAAGAATAAAGTTTGTCCTTCGTTGAGTTGATAAATCATCGGTTTGATTTCCCTAGTTGGGACAGTCATCTTATATGAAGGTCTTGTCAAGTAATGCATATATTGATGTTTATTAATAACACCTGGAGTATCGTAGATATAGGTGCCGTCTGTCAGTTGAAAACCAATCATGCCGATGGTTGTTTGCGGTGATAGGGACTCGGTGATTATATCCGATGCCGCACCAAGATATCTTCTTAATATCTGATTGACAATCTTTGATTTACCAACATTGGAAGATCCCACGATATAGACGTTTCTCTTACCTTTATATCGATAGATTTTTTCCATTAGTTCGTCAAAGTTGTCACCGTATTTAGCACTTAAGAGTACCGAATCCAAAACCGTGAACCCTTGAGAATTGAGCATTACCTGAAGCCAGCTCAATATCCGGGAAGGTTTGACATTCTTCGGTAGAAGGTCCATTTTATTGCCTACAAGGATTACATCCTCATTTCCCGTCAATTCTTTGATGGCCGGAACAAAAGAACCGGAAAAGTCAAAGATGTCAACAATCTTGACGATAAGTGCATCTTCCGATTTAATCTTTTCAATTACCTGCAAATAATCCGAGTTGGAAACTGTGTAAGGAAACACTTCAGAATAATGTCTGATGCGGAAGCATCTTTGACAGATTATTTCTGCCGGGTTCTTGGAATTCAATAATTCATCACTGACATAACCTGGCAATGTATTATCTTTGTTTTGTATTAACGCTCCACAACCTTTGCAATACATTTCTGACATTAGTTTACCTCTTCTCATGCAAATTTAAACGGTCAAAAAACTCTCTATCTGTTCTCCTTAGACGAATCAATATCCTTTTTTCCAAACGGCGGTTAAATTTTGTATACCATTTTTCACTTTTTCTTTTTATGGCGTCTACCACGATAACATAGAAACCCATTCTTTTGCCACCCAAAACGTCAGTCATGAACTGATCGCCAATTAAACAGACGGTCTTGGGATTAGGGTAACCTATTTTTTTGAGCGCTCTTTTGAAACCGGACTTGAAAGGTTTCTGCGCACTGTATACATATCGGGAATTTACCTTATCCGCAAATAATTTCACTCGATCTTTTTTATTGTTGGAAATGATGAAGACGTTAAAACCCAATTGATGGAGATTATTGAAGAACAATAATATTTTTTCATCGGCGGTATGAATGTCATATGATATCAGCGTATTATCAAGATCGATAAAAATATTCTCGATTCCCATATTTTTCAATTTGACAAAATCAATATCGAAAACATTCTTTTTATAATCATTGGGGTAAAAATTTTTCTTTTTAAAGAATAGTTCGAGCATCTTTCACCTCCAAATATCAATTATATTATATCTAATTTATTAATAAATGTCTATTTTTTTCTTAAATGGCAAAATTTTCAATAAACAGACCACAACTATCTAATAGTCTATATTTTTATCGTTTTAATAATCTGACCAAGCTCTTTTCTGATTGCTCGGTAATTAGGGACATATTTCAAAAGCAGATTATAGAATTTTTTTTGATGATTGCTGATATTCAGATGCACCAGTTCATGAATCAATACCGCTCTTAAATAGACAGGATCAAACCTCGATAGTATGCTATTGAGATTGATAGATTTTTTAGCGGCATGACAACTGCCAAGCCTTGAAGTCATAAGTCTGGAACCGAGCCTTATACCAGAAAAATCAATCTCTTTAATCAAGCTTTTCAAGTCTGTCTCAATCAAATCTATCGCCTTAGATACCGTCTCTTTCCGATAAAATAATTCCCTTTGGCCTTCAAAATCACTATTGGGAATATAAATAACTGAACCGTTTATATATAGCGATTTTCCGTCATGAAAGACAACATCATATTTTCTTCCCCACAACCAAAACTCATCTTTTTTATAAAGTTCTGTTTTCATTGATGAAAGATGCTTTAAAACGAAGTGCTGGTGTTTTTTGATAAATCTTTCGATTTCCGCTATGGAAAAATGCATCGGTGCCGTAATAATGACTTGATTGTTTTTGATTCTCAGATACATGTTTTTGTTTTTCTTGAAAAAAACTTGATAATAAATTTCTCTATTATCAAGCATGATTTTATTCATCGACAACCTCTAGAAAATCCAAAACAAATTGCGTAGTCTTAGCCGCTACCTGCTTGACAACATCACGGTAATTCTTTGGTTGGTCAACCGACTCGATTATATCGGAGATACCGCGTATTGAAATAAATGGCCGGTTGAATTTATAGGCAGTAATGGCAATTGCCATGCCTTCCATCTCTACGCCCAAGATATTGGTAACTTGTTTTGATATCTTTGCCAAATCGCGTTTCTTGGTGACAAATTTATCTCCCGAAACCAAATTCCCGACTATATAAGAGTATCCTAACTTATCAAAGACTTTTTTGCCTTTGGCCAAGTATTGATCATTTGTTTTTACAACCAGAGGATCGCTGCCCATCTGTCCATACGGCACATCGTCAATTTCTGTAAGTGATACATCGAAATAAGCAATCCCTTCAGCCAAAATTATATCCCCGATATTGACCGGTTCCAAACCTCCGGCTACGCCAGTGTTGATAATCATCCTGACGTCAAAGGTATTGATTAAGATAGTTGCGGTCATGGCTGCATTGACTTTGCCAATGCCGGATTTGACAATTACAACATTATGGTGTCTGATTTTTCCAACGTAAAAAGTTTTATCAGCGATAATCTCGGTACGCGCAATAATCATGTTGGTGAAAAAATGATTTAATTCATAATCAATAGCTCCAATTATGCCAATCATGTTTAAACACTCCTAAGTTAAAAAGAGAAGAAATCTTCTCTTGATTATTTTACATCAATTATTTCAACATTAATTTCTTGGCCGGTTTCCGATTTGTATGATACAACTTTACCCTTTTTAGAACCAATGATTGCTTTTCCAAGCGGTGATTCATTGGAAACTCTTTTTTGCATCGGATTGGCTTCCAATTTACCGACAACGGTAAATTCTGTTTCAAAATTATTGTGCAAGAATTTCACTACTACTGTTTTGCCCATGCCAATGACTTTGGAACGATTGTTTTCTTTGATGATTTCCGAGTTTTTCAGGATATTTTCGATTTCCTTGATTCTCGCTTCGATTCTCGCTTGTTCATCTCTAGCTGCGTCATAGTCGGCATTTTCCGACAAATCGCCTTGAGCCCGAGCTTCTTTTAAAGCTTCAAGGTTCTGAAATCGCTTCTCACCCTTAAGTTCATCTAATTCAGCCTGTAACTGTTCATATCCAGCTTCTGTTAATTTATAAGTATTTTCCATAGTTAACTCCTTTTTTTGACGTCTAATATTATATCATACACTATCTATTTAAGATAGTGGATATTTTTGCCTTGATAATGTCCACCGCAACATCGTGAGAATAATCATTAGGAATAATGATATCCGCATATCTTTTTGTCGGTTTGACAAAAGCATGATGCATAGGCTTGACAGTGGTAAGGTATTGATTGAGAACATTTTCTAGGGTTCTGCCCCTTTCGGTAGTATCCCTTTTGATTCTTCTGATTAATCTGGTATCGTCATCTGCTTCAACAAATATTTTTATATCCGCCAGATTCCTGATTCGTTCATCCTCCAAAACCAAAATTCCTTCTAAAATTATGATTTCGGCGGGATAGATTTTTTCTGTAACTTTCTGACGATTTAACGCTACAAAATCATAGGTTGGTTTATCTATGGCTTTCCCAGCCAATAAATCCTTGATATGTTCGTAAAACAAGTCATTGTCCAAAGCCAGAGGATGGTCATAATTGACGATTCTTCGTTCCTCCATGGTTTTATCGCTTTGATCTTTGTAATAATCGTCATGTCGAATTACTTCGACTTTTTCCGTCTGAAAATTACTTATAATCTTGTTGACAACAGTGGTTTTTCCAGAAGAAGACCCACCGGCAACGGCAATAACAATTGGTTTAATCATTTTTCAACTTCCTTACCATACTAAATTTAGGGATTGACAAAGCAAATGGCAGTTTTACAAGTTGTAATGGATGTCTAGCTGCATCCAATATTTCATCATCCTGACTAAATACATTTTTAACCTTGAAGGTAACAATAGTTTTATCGGGAGTAAAAATTTCCAGCATGTCACCCAGTTTAAAATAATTTCTCTGTTCAATTTCAAGTAAGTTTCTGCTATCATCATAACCCATGACCATGCCGACAAATTCTTTTGTGGGAACTTCGCTTCTTTGATTGTAAAGTTGTTGCTCGGGTGTTGTGTCGCCCTTGAAGAAACCATAAGAAGTTTGTCTATTTTCCGCTTTTTTGATTTCATTTTGGTAGAAAGAAACGTCTCTCAATGCCCCGTGATAATAATCATCTATCAGCATTCTATAAGCACTGACCACAGTAGCAATATAATGCACTGATTTCATTCTGCCTTCTATTTTCAAGGAACTGATGTTCATGTCCAAAAGATCTTTGATAAACTCAGTTGCTTCCAAGTCTTTAGAAGACATCTGAAAATCATGATTATCAGAAATTTTTCTATCATTTTCAAACAGATCGTATAGCCATCTGCAAGTATGCGCGCAACCGCCACGATTGGCATCTCGTAAAACAGTGTAATTTGATAAGGTGCATCTGCCCGAATAAGAAACACACATTCCCCCATGAATGAATATTTCCAAATCTGCCAGAGACTTTTCTTTAATTTCCTTTATTTCCGCTAAAGACAATTCTCGAGCTAAAACAACTCTTTTAACTCCCTCTTGAAAGAAATAATTAGCCAACAGAGAGTTTGTTACTGAGAATTGCGTTGATAGATGAATTTCCAAATTGGTCAAAGCCTTCGCTCTTTCAATCACAATCATGCTCGAGCAGATAATGGCGTCAACCTTGATTTCATCCAAATAGATTAAATATTCATCCAAGCCACTGATATCATCATCATGAAACACAATATTCATGGTTATATATACTTTCTTGTTTAGTTCATGGGCAAAATCCACCAATTCCTTAATCGTGGACAAATCGAAATTCGATGCTCTAGCTCTTAAGGAAAACTGTTTTCCACCAATATAAACCGCATCAGCTCCGTATAATAAAGCAATTTTGGCTTTTTCCAGATTGCCGGCCGGTGATAACAACTCAATTTTCATCCAGCTCACCTTTTATTTTCTCGGTACTTTGGTAGAAGAAACCTTTATTGTATTTACCTTGATATTTTTCCAAAAATACTTCCCGTGACATCTGATTGTTATAAACTTTCAAACTATCGTAATATTCTTCATCGCCAATAAATATTCTTTCAACGAAGAAATCGTCGAGGGCTTTTGCAAGTTCCTCAACTTCATCAAAAGATTCCAGCGCTAGATCTCTAAAAACATGAGTTCCGCCGTTATCTTCGAAAATCGGATAATAGCTATCCTTGCGCATCTCTTCATTCAAGCGGAAATTAGGGTTCTCCCCGATATTTTCTCGTACAATATTCTTGAAGATAAAGTAATTCGTCAATAATTTTCTTTTCGAATAAAACATATCGATAAAACCATGACCAACTAAAGACAATTCAGTTTTTTTAACTGTGAATATCTTGGCAATTTCTGCCCAAGTGATTTCCTTGGAGATGGTAATGCCTTTTATGTCTTTCAAGAAAAAATATTCATTGTCAAAACTGTTGGTATTCATCGTTCCCGGTTGATAGATGACCTTTTTGGCAATGCCTAATTCCCCAGCCTTTACCATCACAGTCAAATCGCCGGCAACAACTCCGGTGATTCTATCGTCCTTGGCTGTTAAGAGTATCTTGGTTAGCGTATTGATGTCTTCTTCATGAATCATTTTGTTTACCAAGAGGTAAACTTCCTTGCCATAAGAAAAAATGGTTTCGAGAAAATCATACATCTCTAAACCGACCTTTTTCACCGCCAAAGGCGTATCGACTAGAAAAACATCAGCGCCCATACTGATTAATTCAGTTATTTCCTCAATGTTTTTCAGTCTAACAACATACTTCATCTTTACACCTATTTCTTGATGGAAATGGACATGCCATCGCCAATTTCGTATATGTACGTGTCAAAATCAACGAAATCAATCAAAGCGTGATTGAAATCATCAATTTTTTTTACCAAGCTTTTAATTCTTTTCTGCTCTACAGACTCTTGATTTCCTACCATTCCATGGAACAACAAGTTGTCGCAGACAATGATACCGCCGGACTTAAGATTATTTTTGTATCGATCAAAAAACTTCAGATATTGCGCTTTGGCTGCGTCAATGAAAATTAAATCATATAATCCCTTGACTTCTACTTCAAGCGCATCGCCCAAAATCAAGTCAATTCTGCCGGCAAGATTGGCTCTTGCAATGTTTTGCTTGGCTAGGTTGAATGAATCTTCGTTTTTTTCGATTGTCGTTACTCTACAACGGGTATTAAGCGCCATCATGATGGCGCTATATCCTATGGCAGAGCCGATTTCCAATACCTTTCCATAATTACCAATCCTAATCAATTGGATTAGCAGATTAATGCCTTCGGTAGATATTATCGGTGTTTTTAAAATCTCAGCTTGTTTTTTTATTTCTTGAACAATCGCTGATTCAATTTCCTTATTGAGATTTTTAAGATAATTATTCATGCTTTTCATGATCATGGTCACAATCGTGATCATGATCGTGATCATGTTCTTCATCCTCTTCTTCCAAGAAGCTTTCTAGCACTTCTTCGATTAAATCCCATTCTTCATCAGTTTCAATCGGATTCAAATTGCCTTCGTCGCCATCTTCAGGATTGAAACTAGCTGCGAAATATTCGCCTGTTTCATCATCTTTCAATTGATATACCAAATAATTTTTACCAAATTCCTCTGATTCAAAAGTTAAAATAATAACTGCTTCCAACTCATTTCCTAATTCGTCGGTAATAAATAAAGTATCATCGTATTCTTGCATTGTTAAACTCGCTTTCTGCTATTCAAATAGCTTTGTAATATAATGGTTGCTGCTACAAAGTCAATCTTTGTCTTTCTTTTTTTTCGGCTTAAATCAGCTGATATCATTAGCGATTCAGCCATTTTTGATGTCAATCTTTCATCCCAAAGAATTACATCTTTTTGAAACTTTTCTTCCAGCTTAGTTTTAAAACTGAGGGAAGTTTGCGCTTGAAAGCCTAAACTTCCATCCATATTCTTGGGTAAACCAAGTACAAATTTTTCGATTTCTATATCTTTAAGTATAACAAATAATTCCTTTATTGCATACTCATAATCATTATTTGGGAAAGTAATTGTCGTAAATTTTGTGGCAATGATGCCAGAAGGATCTGACAAAGCTATTCCCAAAGTTTTAGACCCAAGGTCAAGACCGACAATTTTCATAGAACCAACTCTTTAATCATATTGATGGCTTCATTAACCTTTTCGATATCCTTACCACCAGCTTGGGCAAAATCTGCTCTACCGCCACCGTTGCCACCGCAAATGATGGCAGCTTGCTTGACTAGTTGACCAGCATTTAGATTTTCAATCGCGCTTTTAGCAATAAAGATAATCTTATCTTCCACAACCGAGGCCAAGAAAACAAATTTAATCTTGTTTTTAGCAATTTCATCGTCTGCGATTTGCTTCAAGACTTGAGCATTGACATTATCAAGTATTGCTATCAGCTTGTCTCCATAAGTAAATTCACTTAAGTCGCTGACCTTCGCTAGTGTTTTTTCTTCTTTTAAACGGTTGTATTCTTTTTCAAGCTCCTTGACTGCAACTTGCGCTCTTTGAAGTTCAATCCTTCGGTTCAAAACATCTTGATAACTGCCAATGGTCTCATGATTTTTCACAAAATCAAAGTTCACTTCAATATTTTCTCGCTTTGCCTGAAGCAATATTTTATCAGCTTTGTTAATTAAGTTGTCTATATCTTGGTTGAGTCCGACTAATGAATGATCCAAAGTTGAAACCATCTTGTTGGCCAAAGCTTCAATACGATATATTCCCGAACCAATGGATGACAATGATTTGATTGCAAAACGACCAATGTCGCTGATATTTTTTACATGAGTGCCACCGCAAAGATCCAGTGTATATTTCAAATCGATTGTGCGAACATAATCACCATATTTTTCACCGAATTCAGCAATTGCGCCTAAAGCTTTCGCTTCTTCAACAGTCATTATTCTGGTAGTTGCAATATATTCGTCCTTAATCATTTCATTGACAATTTTCTCGACTTTCAAAACCACTTCATCACTTATGGATTCATAATGATTGAAATCGAACCTTAATCCATCAAAACTCACTTGTGAACCTTGCTGGGAAACATGGTCACCTAAAACGTCTCGCAAAGCCTTAAACAATAAATGGGTGGCCGAATGATGATATTCGGTCAATTCTCTTCTGAATTCATCAACCTTGGCTATCACATCCATACCTTCAAAATTAAGTGATAGTTCTTCTCTTGTTTTATGCAGGAACTGTCCATTAGGTAGCTTCTCAACATCAATAACATTAAGAGTCAAATCGTCATTGAAGATACTGCCGTTATCTGCTAATTGTCCGCCGGAAGTCGCGTAAAATGGGGTTTTATCCAATACAAGACCTTCCGGAAAAACTTTGATAATTTTTGCTTTCGTTACTAAAGTTTCGTAACCGACAAATTGACTATCAGCGACGAAATTTAAATATTCTTCATTTTGTCCAGCCATCGAATTTGTTTCGTTTCTTGCTTTTCTTGCCCGATCTTTTTGTTTTTCCATTTCGCTCTTAAAACCTTGAACATCAACTAAGCAACCTTTTTCTTCGGCATACTCCATCGTCAGTTCAAGCGGAAAACCATAGGTGTCATATAATAAGAACGCAGCTTCTCCACTAATTGAATTATTGCTTTTTTCCATTAATTCGCCTAGCTTTTTCTCCCCAGACAATAATGTTTCCAAGAATTTATTTTCTTCAGTCTTGATGATTTTTTTAACTATATCAATTTTACCAGTTATATAAGGATAGAAAGGCTTGAGAATTTCTACAACCACATCTACCAATTCAACCAAGAAAGGTCTTTCAATATGAAGTTGTTTGCTATATTTAACTGCTCTTCTTAGCAATCTTCTTAAGACATACCCTCTACCTTCATTGCTGAGCATCGCTCCATCACTTACTGCCATGGTTACGGTTCTGATATGGTCAGCAATAACCTTGAAGGATTTTTGTCCCGTATAAGCTACTTGTGAAATTTCGGAAATTTTCTTGATTATCGGCATGAAGAGATCAGTTTCAAAATTGGTTTTGGCATTTTGAATGACTGAGGCAAATCTTTCCAGTCCCGCACCCGTATCAATATTCTTTGAAGGCAATTCCGGGTAAGCGCTTCTAGGTAATCCTTCTATGGCGTTAAATTGTGACAAAACGATATTCCACAACTCGACATAACGATCGTTCTCGATGTTTTTCTTGATTGAATCAGCGTTAAAATCACCGTAATCGCTGCCACGGTCATAAAATATTTCCGTACAAGGTCCGCATGGTCCCGAGCCAATTTCCCAAAAGTTATCCTCACTGGCAATCAATCTATCTTCACTAACCCCCAAATCCACCCATCTTTGATAGGTTTCCAGATCCGTAGGATAATAAGTAAAGTAAAGTTTATCCAATGAAAAACCAAAGTATTTTTCACTTGTCATCAGCTCAAATCCATAGGAGATGGCATCATCGCGAAAATAATCACCAATGGAAAAATTACCCATCATTTCAAAAAATGTATGGTGTCTAGCGGTATTTCCCACATTTTCAATATCATTGGTTCTTATACATTTTTGCACATTAACAATTCTAGGATTCTTGGGCACAACTCTGCCGTCAAAGTATTTCTTCAAGGCCGCCACTCCGGAATTCATCCATAGTAAAGTCGGGTCATTGTTAGGAATTAGAGAAGCTCCTTCTTCCACTGCATGACCCTTGTCTTTGAAAAAGTTAATCCAAGTCTGTCTAATTTCATTTCCTGTCATATATCTCAATTTCATCACCCCATAAAATAAATTAAAAAAGAAAATCGTCCCCCTATAAAAAAGGACGATTGAACGCGGTACCACCTTAATTCCGGCAAAAAACCGGCACTTAAACACTTCTTAACGCGAAGTAACGTGTGTTTTTACACCTCTCAGAAGGAGCTTCGTCGATTCTTATTGTTCAGTTTCACCACTGGCCTGAACTCTCTATGTTTTAATAAAAATCCACTACTTGTCTTCATCCCCGATTTACGTGAAATATTATACAATATTTCTCATTTTATTGCAAACAGATTACAAAAAATCCGAAATCTTTGTTTGTCCAGAATTCAACTCTTGATTTCTGTTTTCCAAAAAGAAGTTCAACAAGGTGTTTCTTTCTCTGTCAATTCCCAAAACTCCCCGACGATATGCATCAAAATCGCCGATAAGAATCAATTTTTCTTTCGCTCTGGTCACACCTGTATATAACAATTTTCTTTTCAACATGATTGTATAAGACTTCGTGAGCGGCATAATAACCGATCTAAATTCTGAACCCTGTGATTTGTGGATTGAAACTGCATATGCCAAAGTAAGATTATCCAAATCTTTTTTGCTGTACTTAACGATGTTTTCCGAATAATCTACAATCAATTCATCGTTTGGAGTAATACCAATCACTGTCCCTTGATCACCATTCATGACATTGTCTTCAGGTTGATTTACCAATTGCATGACTTTGTCATTGTACCAAAATTCCTTGTCCTTGAACTTGATTGCATACTCTTTATTTTCTTGATTGAAAGTCGATTGAATCAAGGCATTGATTCTATCGATGCCATTATAACCTTTATATACCGGTATAAGTACTTGGATGTCATCATGAAAATTATAACCTTTTTCAATCAATTGTTTGATTTTTTCAATAATTCTCGCTGAGATAAAATTATCATTGGCATTGATAAATTCTTTATCATCATAGTTATGAAAGAAATTTTCATTGATGTTTTTGTTCAAAATGTCATAAGCCAAGGAAATAATGTGTGAATCAGCTGCTTGGCGATGAATTACATCCAGTTCCACACACTCAAACAATCTTGACTTGATCAGATTGTTCAAGACATCTCCGGGACCGACTGAAGGCAATTGATTGGCGTCTCCGACCAAGATGACCTTGGTAGAATTTGAAACGGCAGAAAAAAACTTCTTTGCCAAGAGTGCATCGAGCATGGATGCTTCATCAATGATGATAATTTTCGCTTCAAGTGCCGAATATTCATCAAACTTGAAATTACCTTCAAAATCATATCCCAACAATTTATGGACAGTCGTAGCTTTGAGATTAGTTGCTTCAGAAAGCCGTTTCGCAGCTTTGCCTGTAGGTGCAGCCAACTTGATTGCATCCACATCAACCTTATTATTATGCAACATCTTATAGATGTCGATTAAACCTTTAATAACCGTTGTTTTCCCAGTTCCCGGTCCACCGGTAATGATAGAAAAATTATTGTTCAACGCCGTGTAAATCGCTTTTTTTTGAGCTTTCGTGTATGTTATATCATTAAAGGTCTGAAAGTCATCCAGTAATGATTCAAAGGTTTCACGGTCCAAACTGTTTTCATTTATTTCACTTAATGCAACAACCTTTTTAGCAATAAACAATTCACTGCTGTAAAGAAAATTCAGTGATACTTTATCTTCAATGAATATGACTTTACCCAAGGTCTTCAAAGATTCTAATTGTGTTTCCACCAATTCTTTCTCGACATTAAAGTCCGGATGAGAATTAAGATAAGTCATGGTATATTCAACCAGCTCAGTTTTTAATAAATAAGTGTCACCGAACTTATTCATATATTCCGTCAACAAATAGTAGATGACTGCTGCTATTCTTAGGGGAGAATCATATTGAAATCCAACCTTAAGACCAATCTCATCTGCTCTTTTAAAACCTATTCCTTCAATATGATCCATCAGGATATAAGGATTTTCTTTAATGGTTTGAATAGTGGAACTTCCATAATGAGAATAAATTCTCATTGCCATTTTTGGTGAAATTTCAAAGCTGTAGAGCCATACCAAAGTATTTTCCATTTCCTTGTTGTCGACGACTTCCCTAAAGATGGAATCCCGCAGTTTTGCGTTCATCTTCGGGACTTTGTCAAGAACGTGTTTGTCTTCGGCAATCAAGTCCAAAGCCGATAAACCTAAAGTTTCAATGATTCTTTCTGCCGTTTTAATCCCTACGCCCTTAAACAGATCACTGGAAAGATAATCCAATAACCCTTCATAAGTATTATCTACCATTCTCTCAAAACGATTTGCATTGTATTGAATACCATATTTGGGATGATTGGCTACTTCACCGTAAAAGCGATAATTTACTGAGTTTTCCAACTTAGGAAAAAACCCACAAACTATTATTGTGGGTTCAAAATGAACAACGTCTAAATCATCGGTATCGGTAATTTTGACTTTGATGACCGAATAAGAAGTGTCCTCGCTATAGAATAAATATCGTTGAATATTACCTTCTACGTAACTCATAATACCTCTAATGCTTCATAAAAGCTTCTATATCTTCGATTTCCTTGATAATGTCTTTACTTAAGTTTTCGTAACCGTTTTTGGTGACCAAAACATCATCTTCAATTCTAATGCCAATCTTCGCTTCAGCTACATATATACCTGGTTCTACAGTCACTACCGCTCCAGGTGCCAAAGGTTCCATATAAGTGCCAGTGTCATGGACATCAAGTCCAAGATAATGGCTGACGCTATGATAATAATACTTGTCAATCTCACTCTTTTCTTTAATATAACCCAACTTAATCATGCCTTCAGCTAATTTATCCTTGGCAAATTCATTGAGTTCCTTGACATAAATTCCCGGTTTTACCTTTTCAATTGTTGCCTTATTGACATCAAGCACCATTTGGTATAATGCTTTCTGCAAATCATTGAATTTGCCACTGATAGGGAATGTTCTGGAAATGTCGGCAGCATATAGATTTGATAATGCACCTAAATCCAAGAGCACCAAATTTCCGGTTTCAATCACTTGATTATTTTCAACATAATGTAAAATTGTCGCATTCTCTCCACTGGCTACAATCGTGTCAAATGACGGGCCTAAAGACCCAGCGGATTTGATTGTATATTCAAACAATGCTTCCAATTGCCCTTCGTTTATACCTGGTTTGGCGGATTTGAGAATTGCTTCTACGCCTAATCTGGTGTATTCAATTGCCTTTTTAATTTCATTTACTTCTGATTTGCTTTTGAAACGACGATAGTTGGAGATTAGATTGTTTAAATCCTTTATCATCAATTCTGGATAATTTTCTAATATTTCCGAGAAATATGCAAAACTAATAGGTTTCTTCATTTTCTTGTAACGGAATAAATCCAAGTAAAGATTGGTTGGCGTTTTTGATAAAAGTGCCGCTCGTGAGTCAGTCATGATGCGATTGGAAATGAAAGTCAAGAAATCTTGCACAAAGAAAATATTACTTTCTTGGATGCCACTGATGGTTTCGACTTCTTTTTTGGTTAATCTTTTTCCCAACCATTTGTTGGCATAATCGCTAGCCTCTTCAATAAAAATGTATTCCAAATAGTTATCCTGGTCTTTAGCCATGAATAAAAAGAAATTTTCTCTTTCCAGTCCGGTAAGATAATAGAAATGGCGGTTGGGGATATATTTGTGAAATTGATCCCAAGTCTTGTGCATTGCTTCTCCCGAAGCCAATAATGCAAATGAGTTGTCCATCAATTCGTCCATCAATATTTTTCTTCTTAACAAGTATTCTTTATTGTCCATGATAATCACCTCAAAAAACATTATAGCATGTTTATCTTTTCACTTCATCCTATATGTGATATTTTTTAAAAAAAGACTCATTTTTCTGAGTCTTTAAACACTGATTTGTCGTTATTTCGATTAATCCAAAGATAGAGAATCCAACCGCCCAATAAAGCAAAATATACCAACATCATCCATAAGACATTCAAGGGATGGGTTTGAATGTCAAACATTGAACCAAGGAAAACTAGAAACATAATGATAATGAGTCTTGAACTTATCGTGAGCATTATATATTTCGAAACCTTCACCTTGGTTAAAGACAATGCGTAATTTAAAATTGACGATGGCAGAAATGGATTGGACATCAACATTAAAACCACTACTACGTTCTTACCTTCGACCACATTAAGAAAAATCCTGCCAAACTTATTTTCCTTGACTTTTTTGGCAAAATAATTAGCGACAGTTAATCGGATGATAATGAAAATCAGGAACATCCCTAAGAAAGAACCAAGTGTTGACAGTATAATCGTCAAAATCGTGCCATTCAACGCTCCATATGCTACAGAAAAGACACTTAAGTTGAAAGCGACAATCACCGTCAAGGGAAATGACGGAATGATTGCTTCAATGAATGGCAAAATAACTCCAAAAAGCGGAGCTAACCAAATGTTGTCTTGGATTATCTGGCGAATTACATTCAGCCAATCAAAGAAAAAATCCATCATTTCTAAAAAGTCTCCTAAGAACAAAAATAATTCTAACGAATTATACTTTTAAAACGATCACTCACTGAACAGGTAAGTGCGCTTAGGCGTGTTCCA
>JAKPZU010000036.1 GCA_029559915.1 Bacillota bacterium | reverse complement strand
GCTGCTGAAAGAGGTCAATTTAAGCGTGAAGGACAAAAAGGAGAAAAAGTTGGCAGGATAAGCATGCTTAGAGACATTGATCTGAATAAGGATAATATACATTCTGGCCATGAACGAATCTTACTTCAGTTAAGGATTAATCCCTTGAAAATTGCAGGCTTCAAAGAATTATACAATCAATGGCTTGAGGTATTCAATATTTCAATTCTTAATAAGGAGTTTTACAATGAGTTGTTTATCTGGTATCTATGGGCCGTAAAGACTGTTTCATTCCCGAATAAGATAAGCGATAAGTCTGATGATAAAGTCTACAATTCCGAAAATGTAATTCGTTTACTAACCAGACTTATATTTGTCTGGTTCGTAAAAGAAAAGAATCTGATTCCGGAATTATTATTCGATAAGGAATATTTATCAGGGGTAATTAAAAAGTTCAATCCGGTTTCTGATACCAATAGTGATTATTATAAGGCTATCCTTCAGAATCTCTTTTTTGCAACACTGAATACAGAAATGCCAAAAGACGGGGGAATAAGAAAATTTATTGATGAGACCAGGAAAAATAAGAAAACAGGCTACTCGGATGAATATATGGATCACCTTTCGTACAGGTATAAAGACCTTTTTAATGAGCCGGTTAAAGCTCTAAGTCTGTTTGAGCAGATTCCTTTTCTGAACGGAGGCCTTTTTGAATGTCTCGACCAGCGTAACCCGGAAACAGATGAAGAAATCAGAATTGATGGTTTTTCTTCAAAACCATCAAAGCAACCCAATGTACCTAATATTTTATTTTTTGGAACCAACAACGACCTTGACCTGAGCTCTGAATTCGAGGACGGTATTAAACACAAACATTCAAAGGCAAGGGGAATAATCAATATCCTTAACAGCTATAAATTCACTATTGAAGAAAACACCCCTCTTGAACAGGAAATTGCTCTTGATCCGGAATTACTGGGTAAAATATTTGAAAACCTCCTTGCAAGCTATAATCCTGAAACACGTACCACGGCGCGTAAACAAACAGGCTCCTATTACACGCCCCGTGAGATCGTGAATTATATGGTCGATGAAAGCCTGATTGCATACCTTAAGACCAAGCTAACCGAACAACCTCTAAGCTATCAGCCGCTCGGAAGCCTGCAGACGAATTTTCTCGGAAACGACTATAAAGCAGGCCAGCTTGAAATGCAGGTGGAACTTGCTTATAATAAATGGAAAGAAAAAGAGGAGGAACTTGATTTAAGATTGCATGAACTTTTCTCATACGAAAATGAAGAAAACCCGTTCATTGATGATAAGGAGAGTTCGGATGCAATAATATCACATCTTAGTGAATGTAAAATACTTGATCCGGCTTGCGGATCAGGAGCTTTCCCGATGGGAATACTTCATAAGATAGTACTGGCCCTTGGAAAACTCGATCCCTGCAACTATTCATGGAAGCAGGCACAGCTTGACAAAGCTGTCCGCGACAGGCATAGGGCGGAAGAATTTGAGGATGAAGCTCTAAAGAATGATGCAATAAAACGTGCGGAGGAAAAAATAAGATACATAGAAGAGAGTTTCGGTGATACCGGCCACGAGCTTGATTATGCAAGGAAACTTTTTCTAATTGAGAACTGTATTTATGGAGTGGATATCCAGCAGGTGGCAGTTCAGATAAGCAAACTGAGGTTTTTCATTTCTCTGATGGTTGACCAGAAGGTAAATGATAAAAAGCGTAACCGCAATATCCTTTCTCTGCCGAACCTCGAGACAAAGTTTGTTGCTGCTAATACCCTGATCCCGATCGAAAAACCTCAGCAGCTCCTTCTTAAGGACCCCGAAGTGGAGAAGTTTGAAAAGACTCTTCAGGAAATCCACCATAAGATCTTTTACACCAGGGGCTATGGTGAAAAGAAAAAGCTGAAGAAAGAAGAGCTTGACACACGGAAGCATCTTAGAAAACTCTATGTTGAAAGAGCAGGATACCAGAAAGAGGCTGCCGAGGCAATAACAAAATGGAATCCTTTTGATCCGTTAAAGGCTGCACCATTTTTTGATCCTGAGGTGATGTATGCTATTGATAATAAAGGAGAAGAATCTTGTTTTGATATTTTAATTGGTAACCCACCGTATGGATTGTTAAATAAGAAACAAAACAAGGCTGAGAGTATAAATGTTTCCGAATCTGACCACAGTTTTTATTTAAATAGTCATTATTATTCACATGCTGTTGGTGGAATGGTTAACATTTTTAGACTTTTTATTTTAAGAAGTTTTTACTTGCTGAATGAAAAGGGGATATTTTCAGAAATATTCCCGCTTTCTTTTATTGGTGATATAAGTATAAAGAATTTAAGAAAATTTATTTTAAATAGGAAAAGAATAATCTTCATTGAAGCATTCCCGGAAAGAGATGATCCAAGAAAAAGAGTTTTTGAAGCTGCGAAAATGTCAGTATGCATTATGCATGCTCAAAATATTCAAAATCAAAAAGATTTTTTTATTAGAATTCATCAAGATCGATTTATCAATCTAAATGCTGAGAAGAATATTGTTGGTTATAATGAAATATATTTATTAGACAATCAACATTTTACTTTTCCGCTTTGCTCAAAAAAGGAGAAGGAATTACTAATAAAAGTTTACTCAAAGTCTTTTAGAGTTTGTGAAATCGGGCATTGTAATACAGGTGAGGTGGATATGACTTTTGCAAAGAAATTTTTCACCTCGAATCCAAATGATTCCACTTTGTTAAAAGGAGCAATTATTGACAGGTACAAATTACGGAATAAAATGAGTCAAGGACTAATTGAATATATAGATGAAGAAAAATTCATTAAAACAAAGCAGAACCTTGATTCAAATTTTAGGAAGAAACGAAGAATTGTGTTACAAGGAATAACAGGAGTAAATGAGAGAATTCGGTTAAAAATGATGATAATTGAAAATGCATATTGTGCTAATTCTTTAAATTATCTTGCCTTCAGGATACAAGTAGACCTAAATTATTTTTTAGGAATTTTAAACAGTAAGTTATTGAACTTTGTTTTCAAAGTTTTTAGTACTAATAGTAATGTTAACGGATATGAGGTTGATAATCTTCCATTGCCACAAAACACATCAATTACTTACGAAAAACTCATTAGTGATAAAGCTGGAAAAATTCTAACAAAAGAAACGTCAATAAGAGTATATGATATTCAAATTGACTTAATGCTATTTAAGATATTTTCACTTTGTTATGATGAATGCAAAATTATTGATCCAGAAATCGAGAAGTTAATAAGCAAGGAGGATTATGAGAGAATGAGCATTGAGGAGTTGGCGGAATATGAGATAAAGGAATAAGGATTTGAGTATTGACCGGCCGTGAAATTTTAATGCTAATAAAATGGTAGTTGACGATTATCTTAAGTTGCTGGGATTGAGAAAACAGGTGAAATAACTTTATCATTACTACAATTAATCTACAAATCAAATGAAACAAGAATGTATTTCAACGATAATTACCTGTATATAAAATATCTTGGCGACGGTGGTTACGGTAGAGTTGCTCTTGCCAGGGATGTGCTAGCCGATCGACTGGTTGCTATTAAGTGGCTGAAGGAAACAGAAATAGAAAAACAGAAGGATATAATACATGAAATAAAGACTGTGGCAAGCCTTGGTCTTCCTAATGTCACATCCTTCTACCATCACTTTATGAGGCAGAAGAACATCTGTCTTGTTATGGAATATTGCGAAAACGGGAGCCTGAGAGACAGGCTTTTAAAACCGATTTTGCCTTCAGTAGCCCTCCCCTGGTTTGAGATTCTCTTTGAAACAATTCACAATGCTCATCTTAAGAATATTGTACATCACGACTTAAAGCCTGACAACATACTTTTTACAATAAATGATGAAATAAAGATTTCCGATTTTGGTGTTGCAAATAAGCTGGCAGGAACCGGACCTTATATGTCGCCTGAACTTATAAGAGTATCGGATCCTGATCTGAAAGATCCCCGGACCGATGTATATGCCCTGGGAGTAACATTAGCTGAAACACTTACAGGCCGGAATCCTTTTATAGGGAAACCGTTGCCGGACAGGGAAAGATTAATAAAAGAAAAACAACTTTTACCCGGGAATATGCCTGTCTGGCTTAAAAATATTATTTACAGAGCTGTTGAAACTGATCCGGCGCTTCGTTTTCAATCTGCGCTCGAAATGGCAGAAGCGATCCGTTCGCAATATGTACCTGCAATACTCGATACAAAGCTTATCCGGTCGGGTAATCTGGTGGTCAAAGCAAACCGTTATCTTAAAAACCATAAATGGCGGAATGCATATAACGCCCTGAATGCTGCTCTGGTACTTGACGAAAACAACCTGGGCGCTTTACGTTCTTTCGGCCAGTACCATCTTTTGCAAAACAATATAGCTGAGGCAGGTAATTATTTCAGCCGGTTGCTGAAACTAAATCCAAGAGCCGAAGTCCATAAAGAATTTGGCTGGATGCAGCTTGAATCGGGAAAACACAGAGAAGCTATTTCACTGCTGAATGATTATCTGCAGAGGAATCCAAACGACACAGAAGCACATAATCTGCTTGCACGATGCTTTTACGAACTGGGATTATATGAACAAACATCCCAATATCTTCAGGAACTTAAAAAAACATTCCCCGGCATAAAATGCTTTAATACGAACCATTATCTCTCTGTTCTCTCAGCATATGATGATCCGTATGTTAATGAGGATTCAAATGATGAGTCATCTGATATTTTTATCAAATATTACAGTTCACTTTTTAGAAAAGGTTCAAGATGCTGGGATAAAAAAAACGGACCATCTCTTACCTCAAAGCTCATCTTTCGCGAGCACAGGTTTGAAAAAATAGGATCATCTGAAAATGCAATTGAAATTAATCATACTAAAACAGGTAAGAAATATTCAATTAAAGATAAAATTATCACAATAGGGAGGAATGGTTATCTGGGAAATGGCATACCCGACTTTACCGATACTTCGATCAGCAGACTTCATTTTCTTATAGTAAACTCAAAAAATGATGTGTGGTTATACAACCTTTCGCAACTGGGGACCTTTGTTGACGGTGAGGCAATTAGGAAAAAAAAGTTCCTTCACGGGCTTCATCATATAAAATCAGGGATCCATGAGTTTACAATTAAGACTAACGAGGAATTACTTCTTTAAAAAAAAGATTTCATGCTGAGGTGAATGTTTACATTATAAAATCAAATGATGGGAGATGAAAAATTTTGAAGTCATTTACAAAAATGGACAATTTATAGAAAAATCGACAGCAGGGAAATAGTAGCCAGGTAGTAGAATCCTTCGCGGACAAATCTTTCCAGGGTAAGCTCTACCCCTTTGTTTTCCCCGGTTCCGGTGTTTTCCATGTTGTCATAAACGAGGAAGGAAAATGCCCCTCCCTGGTTTAGTAG
>JAKPZU010000034.1 GCA_029559915.1 Bacillota bacterium | reverse complement strand
TTTTTCTATTTAGATAAAGAAAAAATTAGCGAATTCAAAATAGAAAAAGAATTTACAAAACCGGCTATTATTTCATCTCAATACATAGACCGCATCTTTATTAATCCCACGCATTTCATGTTTTCATGCATTAAGTCAAAGAAGGAGCTAAAAAATACGGGGGCTTTAAAATATATTGAATGGGGTGAAGCAAATAAAATGAATGTTGGTTCTTCTGTTGAAGCTCACCGTCCGTATTGGTATTCTTTGTCTTGTGAAAATATTGAAACAATATTTTTTCAGTTTTGGGATAAACGTTTCTTTTCTCCAATTTCGAAAGAAACTATGACCTGTTCAAACAACTTCTGTTATGGTGTTTTCAAGGAAAATAAGTGGTCGGGTAATATTATTGTTAACTCAACTTTTTATTTTCTTCAGATAGAGCTTTTTGGGAACAGAAATCAAGGTCAAGGTGTTCTTACAACTTACATGGAGTATGATTATCCATTTATAAGGATGCCTATCATTGATGATAATGATGAAAAACATAAGGATATTTTAAAGACAATAAGTAAAAGAAATATTGAAAGTATTTTTGACGAATGTGGCATTGATCCGGAATCAAAAACACCCATTGAAGAGCAGGAGCCCAAGCCGCTGCCGGACCGCGCCGAACTGGATAAAATCGTTTTCGACGCGCTGGGCCTGACCAAAGATGAACGCAGGGAAGTCTATCGCGCCGTCTGCCGCCTCGTCTGGAACCGCATCAGCAAAGCCAAGAGCGTATAATTGTTTTGTATCTTATTTATGTGTTTGAAGAATGATATGTATTATTTGAATGGAGGATAAAAAATGAGTACACAAAAAAAACTTTCTAGTTCACGCACACTAGCAGCAAAATTAATATACTCAGCTTTATCTATACTTCGAGATAACGAAAAAGAAATGCCAATGCGCGAATTAATGAGCAATGTTGAAAAAGATGTTAAATTGGATGACTGGGCTAAAGAGAGATACGAAAAATCCGGGTACATAAGATGGCAATCGGTTTTACACTTTTATAGTATAGATTGTATCAAGGCAGGGTATTTAATAAAGAAAAAAGGGATCTGGTACATAACCCCCGAAGGTGAAAATGCACTAAAATTAGGTCCAGAAAAGTTGCTTGAAAAAGCTACAGCAGCATACAGGAAATGGAAAGCAGAACAACCTGAAGTTTCTAAAGAAGATCAAGTTGAATCAGATTCTCCTGAGCAATCTGTCCCTTTTGATGATATTGAACAAACTGCCCTTGATGGGCTTATAGGTTTTATTAATTCAAAAAACCCATATGAATATCAAGACATGGTGGCTGCTCTTTTGAGAGCTATGGGCTACTATACCCCATTTGTTGCTCCAAAAGGAAAGGATGGTGGCGTTGATGTTGTTGCATATAGAGATCCACTAGGTACAGAGTCACCTCGCATTCAAGTTCAGATAAAACATCGCGAATCTCCCGCTACAGTGCAAGAAATCAGACAGCTTATGGGTTTGTTACAGAAAGAAGGAAATGTCGGTATTTTTGTATCGACGGGTGGCTTTACGCCTGACGCTCGCGCAGCTGCGCGTGGCTCTCACGTTCATATTGAGTTAATAGATCTTCATCGTTTTATTGAATTGTGGCAGGAGTTTTATCAGAAACTTTCAGATGCTGATAAGAGTCTTCTTTCTCTGAGGCCAGTATATTTTTTAGCAACTGACGAGTGAAATATTGTCGAAACAATATTCAGTAATGTATTATGTGTCCCGATTCTAAACAGCAAAAACTATTTACTATTGATCCGGAAGATCTGGCTTACTGGTATTTTAGACTAAACGGATTTTTAACTATTAAAAACTTTGTAGTTCATCCTGATATGGGAAGCGAGCAAAGGACAGATGTCGATATGATTGCCTGCCGGTTTCCATATCGTGCGGAGCTTATCACACGACCAATGAAAGATGATGCCCGGTTGATTATTACTGGCCAGCGCATTTTGATTTATCTTGCAGAAGTCAAACAGGATCACTGTAATCTCAACGGTCCCTGGACAAAGAAAAGCAGGGGCAATATGCAATTAGTTTTACGTGCTTTAGGGGCTGTTCCGCAAAGAGAAATTGAATGCGTCGCCCAATGCTTATATGATAACGGTTCTTTTGAAAATGACAAATATCGTATATCGCTGCTTTGCCTCGGGTCTAGAGAAAACAGAGAGTTAAAAAATAGTTTTCCTGAAGTCCCACAGATAATATGGTCACACGTTTTAGAGTTTATTTATCAGAGATTTCATGAATATCGGGAGCAAAAATTAAATCATTCGCAATGGGATAGTGTGGGGGAAAAATTGTTCAACATTTTTAAAGAATGCATTAACAAAACTGAGTATGCGAAACAGATAAAAATATCATCGCAAAAGAATAGAACCGGTGGTCGATGCGCCTTAATATTATAGATTAAGTAGGTTATAAAATTGCGAGTATTGTTGCGTTGAATGTGAGCGTCTTTATCCGGCATCGTATTGACAAACTGGGAATAGAGTAAGCTATACATTTCTTTTTCTGTTGTTTTAAATAGGATAAGGAATAAAACCGGGGAAGACAAGAAGATTTTCGACAAACTAACATTTGCAACTGGACCTGGTTGGGAATGAATCCATTGGAAACGACATTTAAACAATATTTCAATGCCGTAGAAACGGTTAAGAAGCAGAATAAACTTACTAGAGAAGAAAAACTAAAACTGATTCTGACACCTATAGTAGATCTTCAAGATTTTACCTCTACCTCGAATAGGAAACACAAATTTGCTCGCGAAGATCATATTAATCTCAATGAAGAACTTGATCTATCTGCCCTTGAAAGTAAGTCTGAAGAATGGGATATATTGCCCAACTGGAAGTTAGAGCAATTAGGTATTCTTGATACCAGTGACGATATAATCTACGTCGATTACACGAAATTCTTGCCTCAAAGAAAATCCGTTGCCATATCGCCAGCAACTTCTAAAGTTCGTACATCCTTGCATGAATTATACAAAGATTGGCTACCTTATCTTGACCAGAACAGAATACAGAGTAAAAATTTATTAGATCAGGCCTTGGTCTGTTACACGATTAAAAGGGCACAAAACGGCGACAAACAAGCGAGCGATAAATTAATATCCCTGTATATAGGCAGAGCTGCAAGCAAAGAGACTTATAACAATGTACTGAAAATGTTAGTATCGCGAGGGAAAAATAAAAATGCATTACAGCAAATCACTTGGCCAAATAAACAAGGGGAAGAAGAACGAGACAATTATCCAAAAGGCAAAGTTTACAATTATGATGTGGACGACTTTCAACAAAATGCTAAAATCTATCTGGCATTCATCATAATGGGCTTCAGTCCGAAAAGCATATTGGATTCAATGACTAGGGAACCGGAATCGGAATTTCTTCATCTTCCCGAAGGAACTGTCGATGTGTTTCTCAATTATTTTGGCGAGTACATTCCTGGACTTGTTGAAAAATACGTCAAATATTTGGATGACGTGCAGGCAGCATTAAATGACAAAACCAATCCATTGAATCTCATTAAATTGACGGAATCAGCGGCTGATTTACTTGAATGCTTTAATATGAAGGAAGACGCGTCGCCGATAAATAAGATGGGTGCTTTTCTGAAAGACAATGCTCAGCTCATACAAATCGATCAAGTTATGGAAATATGGTTATTAATACTTCCGGTTATCATGAAGATTCCAGATGCAGTTGCACCTTATTTTGACACCTTTTTTGATCCGTATACTCCAATAAGCACTGAAACGATTATAAAGGCGAGCGGTCATAAACGGGCTTCTCGTATTCTTTCTTATTGTTACCGGCCTGAAGAGATGGGGCCGAGAAAAAACCTCTCCACATGGCTCTTCGGCGGACATGGAACTTATAACCTGGGTAAGTTGAATCAAATGCTAGCGGATTACAACTCTCGTAATGCAGATGATATAGAATCTGTTCCATTGGATAATCCTTATGCCCTTGATTCATCTGATGACGCTGAAGGAGAATCAGGGTTGAGAAAACAAATTATTAGTAACCTTCACGGCGCTAGGGAGCAAATCGATCAAGAAGCATCCAACTTCATCGATCTGCAAGCGATTATGAAAAAAGCTAATGTTACGAAAGAAGATTATGAACTCCTTCTGGATCATTATCGGGGTTTAACCTTTAAAGATCTTGCAGAAAAATATAACATTACCGAAGACCAAGTCCGC
>JAKPZU010000022.1 GCA_029559915.1 Bacillota bacterium | reverse complement strand
CTCTTTCCACCAAATTCATTATTTGTTTGAAAACCGGCTGTCCGACAAATTATATTTCCGTATTTTTACCCATGTTGTATATGATTTTGGCAAAACCAATTTACAACATTGAGTCCCGGTAAATCGGGATCCGGGGAGTAGTCCTTTTATCTATTTTTTAATCGGACACCAGTGAAAAACTATATCGAACTCATATTATTTAATAATAAAGGCTTCCATAAATATGCCTGCAAGCTACTGTAAACTTTCTTTTAAATACTTTTCTATTCTTTCTTTATTTGCAATTAAGCTGGAAAACTGTTTTTCGCAAACGTCACTGAATCTGGCCAATGCTTTCCTGTTTATTTCTTCCTGATCCTCAAATATTGCAAGTGCCTTAAACTGAAGTCCCCATTTTTCGTACTGAAGTATATTGATAGTGCTGATATTGCATTTATCATCACTGTTTATAGCAAAAACATACAGAGGTCTGTCAAGCTTATTAATACGACAGTCAACAGGATATCTTGCTTTTGGATCATGTATATTATCGTAATAGTTAAATGAAAATCTGTCAGCAGGTATTCTCTGAGTGATAAAGCTTTTGAAATCCTCCCAGAATGTTGACTTGACTCTTTCCCTGCTTAAGTATGAGACATCGGTTATTTTAATAAGAGCCTGAACATAATAATAAAACACATTACCCGCATTTTCTTCAGTAACTGAAGCAAAAATAACGCCGTTTTTTTCTTTAATACCGAAAGTATTTAGAGTTGTACTGATTATTTTTGCCCTCGTTCCTTTATCAAGAGAGTCGACATCAATGTCATAGCTTAAATGCATAAAAGTATGCCCTTCATCAGATAGTACCCAGTCAGCTCCAATTTTCTTAAGTACTATTGCAAATGAATCACCATCATCAAATAGGAAAGGGGTGAAGACTCTAAATCTGTCAACACCTTCCTGCAACAATCGAATTTCATTGCAGACTTTTGCCTTAAATTCTTTTTCTATGGTCAATATTTCCATTATAAACCCAACTTTAACTGTGATTCATGTGGCAAAGAAACATTACAATCAGATATTAAACAATTAAGTGCTTCTCTGGGAGTAGTATATCTTCCTGTTATTTCTGCAAAATATTCTTCTTTCGATCCTTCACGCTGATACCTCTCGGTTGCCTGATGGATATGGTAGTCATAAAATACATTCTCTTTTTCTATCCGGTTTTTGTGTTCATGACTTCTACCATTGTACCTTCTTAAGTGAAATGCTTTTGTTGCCTTCGGTGGCGTATCCCTCGTGACAAACCCGTGAGGTGGGACGGAACGCTCGAAAACCCGCTGAAACCGCTATATTTTATACCCTCTATTTTTTACCTCGCGTCTTTTTATGTTGTCTCGTAATATTTTCTTATTTTTCTTGCAATCAATATTCTACGCTCAACAATGAAATCGTTGTAGTGCTCATATGTCATTTCAAAGATACTAGTAGGGATGCAATTCTGTTCCATATTTTCAAGTAATTCCTGAACGTCTGTTATTCCTCCATATTTTAATTCTCCACCATTGCTTTGTTCTCTAATTTCCTTGAAATATTCAACAGGTGCCTTTTTCCCAATTTTAATATTTACCTCACTTTGAGTATAGACATAGTTAGCAACTTGATTATATTGACTTCTCTCAAATTTTTCTCCTTTCAAGTATTCTCTTGGGAACAAATGGTGAACATCACCTCGTTGTTCAATTAAGTCCTTAACTGTTATTGACTTCGACAAAAATCCCTTGTCATTGAATCTGCATTGCGCTGCAAGGAACACATTAAAAACAGGACTACTTGCAACTGAAGTATTAAGTTTCTGAACTAGTTCGGCATCCCAAAAAGCATCAGATAATCTTGCGGTCTCAACATCATTCAGATATTCCCCACAATCTCTTGTGTCGATGTTTTTAATATCAAAATCGAATGCACTTTCAGGTGAGCTCGAATATCTTCCTGTCAAGATTGACATTATGAACCAACGTTTTACATACTTTTCAATCAAGGCAGGATTATATTTTTGTTCTCTAAGTTTTAAGTAAAGAATATAGGCAAAGTTCAATGCGTTTTGGGAACGAATTAGTTTCTCGTCAACAAAGCCTGATGATTTTATTATCATTACGAAACGTTTAAAATTCGTTTCATTTATGAATTCCAAAACACCCTCTTTCAGTTTTGCATAAGAGTTTATAGCTATTTCTTCCTCAAAATCTCTTGTTTCAAAATTTCTTCCTGACAGTAAACTAACCAAATCGCTTAAACGTCCTCTTGCAAACTTATAAGTAAAAGCTACTCTTAAAACGTCTTTGTAGTTTGGGTCATAAAGCGCATCATTTTCGTCTTTCAGCCAAGATATTTTTGGAAAATATTCTGTTTTAATAAATTCTTTGTCAAATTCAGCGATGTTCGAATAAAATTCGGGAGCAACAGCTAAATGGCTAAAGTAATCAATACATTTCCGTAAAACATTTCCGCCATATATTTCATTGGCTGCAATTTTTGACATTACGAAGTCAGCTTGACTTAATTCAACTCCCTGACTATTTATTCTTATGAATATTTCCGTCACCATTTCAATATCTAAATTCCCTGCAAGTTCTATCAAACCGATCTGTTTTTTTGTAATTGATTTTAAGTTTTCAAGAACATCCTCAATTTCTCCTTCATTAGTTTCAGGGTTTTGCTCGCAATAATCCCTGATTACTTTTGATAATCTAACTTCATTTGTAATTATAGGAGAAATGTCATTCAACCATTTTTTGTCCTTTTCAATTGCTGGGTTAAGGACTTCAAATTTTTCCTCAATCGGGTTGAATGCAATTTGAATTCTAACCCTTTTATAATCCTTATTTATAACTTGCTGTCCTAAAATTGCTGCTGTTAATGCAGTTACCCTTTGCTGTCCATCAATTAGCACTCTTTTTCCTTCTGAAAATGTGCCATCCTTTAATCTTACATTTGGATTTCTCCAGGCAATTATATATCCAATAGGATAGCCTTGATATAAACTATCCATTAAGTCTCTTACCTTTGAGGAATCCCATACAAATGGTCTCTGGATTTCAGGAATTGCAATTTCTCCTGATTTCACCCAAGTTATTATTGTTTCAATAAGGTGTTGATTTACTGAGTATTTCTGTTCGTTCATCTTGCGTAGAATAATTTCTTAAAATGTGCGGTAACTGTTTACATGTGAAATAAAATGCTTCCATTTTCTCCCTCGAGGGTGTCATTGTTTATGACATTATAAATATAAATATAATTGTCTTAAACCATTTTTCACAGTACTGCCCAATTGATCACAAATGCTAATGCCTGTTACCAGAAAACAAGTATGCTGGCTATTCGGAAACCAATAATGCATCAAAATGGCAAATATGGCTGTTGTCAGAACAGTAACCGACATTTTTCTATTTATTCACTGTCACGCCCCGTCAGGGCTTAAAACCATATAGGATTAATCTACCCCCGGTTAGCACCGGGGGTTATTAAAATTAAGTCACATACGTGACTTTTTTGTCCAGCTGCAATGCAGCTGTTCGTGATTGAAACTTTAACTTCCCTCAGCAAATCCCTCTCTTGCACAATCATTTTCCGGGGTTGATAATCGTAAAATTGGAAAAGATCTCCCATCACGAAACTAACTGGCCTTGACATACCGGGACATAACCAACAGGATTACTGTAATTTACTCCCGTCACAAAACGTCCTGATACTGACATCCTGAGATAGGGCCATGAGAATCACTTTGACATACTCCCATCACAAAACTCCTTGGGAATGACATGCTCCGAAGGAGCATCCATCAGCCGGCAGCTTCTCTGAAGGAGAAGGATTTTAATAACCTCCGGTGAAACCGGAGGTA
>JAKPZU010000018.1 GCA_029559915.1 Bacillota bacterium | reverse complement strand
CTTTGGGTGGACAAAAACCTGCGCCTGCACGGGTTGATGCAGGCTTTTTCGCGTACCAACCGCATACTCAATTCGGTGAAGACTTTCGGCAATATTGTTTGTTTTCGCAATCTCGAGGAAGCAACCAACGAAAGCATTTCGCTATTCGGCGACAAAGATGCTGCCGGTGTGGTGTTGCTGAAAACATACGATGAGTATTACTATGGCTATAAAGATAAAAACAAGGAATTTCCCGGTTACGCTGCGTTGGTTAACGAGCTGCAAGAGAAGTTTCCGCCGGGGGAACCTATTGTTGGCGAACAAAGCCAAAAAGATTTTATCCGACTCTACGGAAACATCCTAAAAGTGAAGAATATCCTTTCCACCTTTGATGCATTTGCCGGAAACGAGATTCTTTCCCAACGCGATATGCAGGATTATCAAAGCATGTACATCGATCTTTACAACGAGTATCGGAGAAAGAAAAAAGGGGAAGCCGAAAACGTGAACGACGATATCGTCTTCGAAATGGAACTCGTCAAACAGGTGGAAATCAATATCGACTATATTTTGGAGTTGATCCGCAAATATCACGAAAGCAATATGAAGGACAAAGAAATCGTGGTAAGTATTCGCAAGGCGGTGGATTCGAGTATGGAGTTGCGCAACAAAAAAGACCTCATCGAACAGTTTATCGACTCAATGACTCCTTCCACGCAAGTTGACGAAGATTGGCAAGCCTTTGTGGAGGCAAAGAAAAAAGAGGAGCTCGACCGCATCATCGACGAAGAGCGCCTCAACAGGGATGAAACTTACCGCTTCCTCGACAACGCTTTTCGCGATGGCTTTATCCAAACTACCGGCACAGCTATCGGGAAAGTGCTGCCTCCGGTATCGCGTTTTACACCGACCGGAGACCGTACAAAAAAACGCGAAACGGTACTCGAAAAACTGACGGCTTATTTCAAAAAGTTTTGGGATATTTCCGGCGGAAAACTGTTCCGCTAAATCTATGATTTATTAATTTTGCAATTCGCATTAACACTCGACGATAATCTTATAATGTCATGGCAGAAAAATATCAATCTTCCAATCTGAGTAAATTTTAATTGTAAATATAAAATGTCGATGAGTAATATACATTTAGAACCCAAATTAGTGGGGAGTATTGAAGGTGAATTTTATGTGCCTGCTTACCAACGTGGCTATCGTTGGAAAGAGGAAGTAACGATGTTGCTAAACGATATTCACGAAATAGGCGAAGGAAAAAATTACAGTTTGCAGCCTATTGTTGTGAGAAAAATTGACGAAAAGAGATTTGAGTTAATCGATGGTCAGCAACGATTGACTTCTATCTATCTCATATTTCGCTATATGAAGCAATTAAATCTGCCCTTTCAGCTTAATTTTTCATTAGAATATGAAACCAGAACCGGCAGTAAACATTTTTTGGAAAGCATTAATGCAGATACCTTAAACATTGACCCACATAATATTGATGAGTATTTTATCATTGAAGCCTATCGGATTATTTCTAATTGGTTTAAAGCTCAAAAGGATGAAGCTCTTGCGGCCTTTAATTTGTACAAAAAACTGAATGAGCGCATACGGATTATTTGGTACGAAGTCGACTCTAATGAAGATCCAGTTTCTTTATTCACGCGACTAAATATTGGTCGTATTCCATTGACGAATGCAGAATTGGTTAAAGCTTTGTTGCTTAGCAGAAATAACGGGATTGATTACAGGAAACAACTTGAAATAGCCACCGAATGGGATATTATTGAAAAAGAACTACACAACGATAGTTTGTGGTATTTTATCACAAATGAGAATCCGAAAGCTTACCCAACCCGTATCGAATTGATTTTTGATTTGATGGCCAACAAACAAAAGGGGGAACGTGAAAAATTCTTCACTTTTTTTTACTTCGATAATGAAATAAAACAACGGAAAGGCAAATCGGATATTTGGACAGAGATTTTACGCTACTTCCAACGATTGAAAGAATGGTACGAAAACATTGACTTATACCACAAAGTTGGCTATTTGGTAGCCTCTGAATTCAAAAGTTTACAGTCTCTGATTAATGATTCTAAGGATATTACAAAAACAACTTTTCAAAATTCGTTGGATGCATTAATTGCTCAGAGCATTAACTTTCCGAAGGAATATAGTGATTTGTCCTATGATAATAAAACTGATTATGGTTATATTGAAAGGTTATTACTCTTATTCAATGTAGAAACCATTAGACAAAAATCTGATGAAACAATGCGTTTCCCATTCGACAAACACAAACAGGAGGATTGGAGTTTAGAACATATACATGCTCAACAATCGGAAGGTTTAAATAAGAGAGAACAATGGGTTGAATGGTTGAATTTGCATAAGAGTTCATTGTTAAATATTGATTGTAAATCTGATGAGAATATTATTCAGGAAATATCAGAAGCTGTTAATGACGAAAAGTTAACAGGCGATCGATTTTCAGCATTGTTCAACCGCGTTATCGCTATTCTTTCGGAAGAAGGAAGTAATGAATACACTCATTCGTTATCCAATCTGGCATTGTTGGGGCAATCAGATAATTCGGCTTTAAATAACTCTGCATTTGATGTTAAGCGAAACAAAATACTTGAAATGGACAAAACAAGTGATTACATTCCGGTTTGCACCCGACGTGTTTTTCTTAAATACTACACACCTTCCGAATCAAATCAGGTTCATTTCTGGGGCAAAGCTGACAGAGATGGGTATATAGTAGAAATGAACAAAGTATTGAGAGTTTATTTAGGTCTAATTCAAAAGGAAATAAAATTATGAATACACGGGAATATACATTTCAAAGTCTTTTTGGTAGCACGTTCGAGTTTAAAGGGAATAGTATAACATTAAGCAGAATTGAAATACCAATTATTCAAAGAGATTACGCTCAGGGCAGAAAAAATGATGAAGTAAATCGAATCAGAGAACGGTTTTTAGATGCATTATTTGAAGCTCTTGTTAGGAAAAGTCACATAACGTTAGATTTTGTTTACGGTGATGTTTCTAATGATGGCGTTTTAACACCTCTCGATGGCCAACAGCGTTTAACAACTCTATTCCTGTTGCATTGGTACATTGCGAAAAAAGAAAATATAGATGTTTCTGAATATGAGTTCCTGAATTATTTTACTTATGCTACCCGGTTTAGTTCAAGGGACTTTTGTCAGGAGTTGGTAAAGTATTTGCCCGATTTTAATGACGAAAAATTATCTGTTGCAATCAAAGATCAAGCTTGGTATCCTTATGAATGGAAAAACGACCCGACTATTCAAAGTATGTTGGTAATGATAGATGCCATTCACAAGAAATTTAATACTCAATCAGGGTTATGGGAATCATTGGTAACCAATAAAATAATCAGTTTCTATTTTCTTCCACTCTCAGAAATGGGGCTTACCGATGATTTATATATTAAAATGAACTCAAGGGGCAAGCCATTAACTCCTTTTGAGCACTTCAAAGCTGAATTTGAGGAAATAATTAAACGCATTTCAGAAGAACTTTCAAAGGAAATCAATCATAAGTTTGACATTGACTGGACGGATATGTTATTCCCCTTTCGAGGCGACAACAACATAATTGATGATAAATTTATGAGATATTTTCATTTCATAAGCGACATAATCGCCTACAAGTCAGGGTTTGAATTAGAAAGAGATGAATTTAAGGTAGCCCGTTTACTATACAGCAATGAAAATGACAATGCAAAAGACAATATTTTGTATTTGATAAGTTCTTTTGATTGCTGGCATAAACTTGATATTTTAAAATTCTTTGAAAGCACATTTGCTAAAAATGAATATCAACCCGGTAAAGTAAAGATATATCAGGATGATTTGAATATCTTCAAAGAATGTCTTGACAATTACGGAGAATTCTCTGGGAGAAACAGAAGATTTCCGCTGAACAAGATGCTTTTGCTTTATTCTATTATCACCTATCTTCAGAATAAAGATAGCATTTCCGAAGCCCAATTTTGCCGTAGGATTAGAATTGTTAGAAATTTGATTTGGAACTCTACTGACGAAATTCGTGATGATCGTATGAGAACATTGCTCAATGAATCAGAAACAATTATTCTTTCCGGAGAAATTCCAATCTCAGAAAGTGGTGAACTTGGTTTCAATGTAAGGCAAAAGGAAGAAGAACGTAAAAAAATTGAATGGTTAATTGACAATGCAGAAAAAGAAGACGAACTGTATCATTTAGAAGACCACTCATTATTAAAAGGTTGTATTTCAATTGTTGATTTGGATGTTAGTAGTAACTTCAATAAATTCAGGTTGTTATTCAATAAATGCAAAAAAGACCTTATAAGCAGAGTTCTATTAACTATTGGCGATTATTCTCAATCTATATCCTGGCGTTCCCAGTTAGGAGCACGATATAATGATTCTGTTTGGTTTGATTTATTTCACCCGACAAAACAAAGGTCAGGTTTTGAAAACACATTTAAAATTATCAACAAACTATTATCCTCACTTGACGAATCCAACATTAACGATGAATACTTAGAAAGATGTATTAATACATACCTTGATAATAAAGAAACGCCCAAAAATTGGATTTACTATTTCGTAAAATATGCTCAAATGAGTCAAGGTAATTTTGGTATGTATTTTTGGAGAAGTCACCCAGATAAAAATTACGATGTAATTATGATGCATACAGAAAAAAGTATTGGCGGTAAAAACTGGAATGTATTTCTGTTTACATTGAATCAACTACCGGAGTTTGAAGGTAAATTGTCCTTAGGTGATTATGCGTATCAGGGCGACAAACTGAAAATAAAAAACACTGATTATGAAATTGAATGTCAGAATGACAAGTACGTGGTTTTTCAGAATGAACTTCAGACTGAATATTCAATTCAACAGAATGAAGGTGTTGATATTGAGGATAGAATTGAGCGAGGCAAACAGATAATTTACGAAATACTTAATCAAACTGCCAATTAATGCTCTCTAAAAGCCCAAAGTTGAGATGAGTTTTTGGAGCGGTAGTTTCTATGAATAAGTAACCCCATTGCACAAATGCACAAATTGCACACTGATTGCATCAAAAAAGGGGAATTGTTTGTGGCGGCTATGGCGGTTAAATGTCTGATAAACTAAAGCATACAACCAATTAAACGCTGTTTAAACACGAATCAACCAAAACAACCATGGATCAACCCAAACTCGAACGCTTGCTCCGACTGATGAAAATGCTCACAGCCAACAACTCATTGACCGTTGATGAAATTGCCGACAAACTGGGTATTTCGTCCCGTTCTGTTTATCACTATATCGACACATTTCGGGATGCCGGGTTTGTCATTAAAAAAACGAATAACTGCCCCAAGCTCGACAAGTCTTCGCCTATTTTTCCAACTGCAGTATCCCCGCCACAATCGGCAAAAACAATCTCTGGTTTCTGTAAAAAAATTCTGCAACTTTTTCCGATTGCTCGCTAAATCAAAAATAAATCGTATCGTTTGAAACGAAACGTGAAATATGGCACAAAAAAAGCATTTTTTTGTGCCAATATGTCAAAATAATATTATATGCAATCTACTCATAATAAAATAGAAAACGAAATAAAAAATGGTAAGCGAGGGAAAATAATTTTTTTGTCTGATTTTATCGATTACGGCACAGATGTAGCCGTACGGCACACCTTTTCACGATTGTGTAAAAGTGGCCTTTAAATTCGACTTTCGGCAGGCATATATTTGTACCCCGAAATTGACAAAGAAATCGGCATAATATACCCCTCAATCAAAAAAATCGCCAAACAGGAAAAAGCACGGATTATCCCGACAGGAGCCTATGCTCTTAACGCTTTGGGGCTTTCAACTCAAGTGCCTATGCGCGTGGTTTTCCTCACAGACGGTACACCAAGAATGATAAATATTGAAGGCAAAGCAAGTATAAACTTCAAAAAAACCGCACCCAAATACCTTTCTTTCAAAAGCAAATTGGTTTCTCTTATGGTTTTTGCATTGCGCGAAATTGGCGAAAACAAAGCCACTGCCGAACAGCTGGCTCAAATTAAAAAATTATTGCAGAACGAGAAACAGGAAATCATTATTAACGACCTCGCTCTTACGCCTGCGTGGGTTAAAAACAGCATTCTAAAATTACTGCAAGATGAATAACTTTTTCAAAATCAGTGAGAGAAGACAAATAAACGCGATAGAAACAGCCGCTAAAAATCTAAAAATAATCCCGACGTCAGTTGAAAAAGATGTGTGGGTTACGGCAGTTCTGCAGGCATTGTTTGCGTTACCGTACTCCGATCATTTATCTTTCAAAGGTGGCACTTCTTTGAGTAAGTGTTACAACCTGATAGAACGGTTTTCGGAGGACATCGACATTGCAGTAAATCGTGGTTTTCTTGGTTTTGACGGGAAGCTGTCAAAACGCAAATTAGCGACAAATTGCGTCGTGCTGCCTGTTCTTTTGTCCGTGATAAATTATCTCCTCCATATCAATGGGGGAGTTTTTTATTGCTCTCCTTCAACTATTCAAATAATGGTATTTCAATTTACAATGGCTTTGACTTTTTGACTTATCACGTATTTTTGCTTTTCTATTCTTAAAAAATGGAAGTTTTTAAATTTGGAGGAGCTTCGCTAAGATGCTCAGGTATTGAAAAACATGGCAGAGATACTCATCTCAT
>JAKPZU010000412.1 GCA_029559915.1 Bacillota bacterium | reverse complement strand
TCTATTAGAACCTTTTGCCATAATGACTTATCATTTTCCCTGGATACTTTGCCGATTTTTGGAAGAATCTCAATTGTGAGATTACCCACCTGAATGACACCAACGTATTGATTGAATTTTACTCCTTTAGGCAAAAGAGTGAAAAAATCACTATTATGTTTAGAAATATACCAACCCAAAGCCTCCCAGTGTTGTTTAGTGAAACACTGATTGTCAATAAAAAGCTGCTGATGTTCAAAAACCTGTATAGTCTTATTATTTATCATCAAATATGGGCAAGTTATTCTGAGCGATTAATGTCTTGAAATCTGATATGGTTAATTTCTCAACAGGTTTCAATCGGAATTGCCATGATTGGTCATATTGCATTGCAAGTCCGTTACCTCCTGAAAAATCTGCAAACACATTACTGTTTACCTGAACATGCAGTTCAAAAAATGCATCTCCAAGCACAAGACCTAATTTTTCGTAATCATTATAAAAAAATTCTCTGAGCAATGGCAATATTTTTACCCTGAAAACTTCCCTTAATTGATCTACATTGCTGACGTTCCATAACCAGGCATGGCCGATAGTGTGATCGGAATCTTTTAATATTGATAAACGATTATTGAGAGTACGAAGCATCTCAGTCAGATTAATTCCATCACTGGTTGTTTTCAGTTTATCTGGTTCCGGTTCAATGTTAATGAATGAAAATCTTCTGCGCAAAGCAGTATCGAGTGCTTCAACAGATCTGTCCGCAGTGTTCATTGTACCAATAATATGCAGGTTACAAGGAACACCGAAATTCTCTTTAGAGTACGGAAGGATGGCTTTTAATGCTTCTGCAGCTCCTAACCTCTTATCTTCCTCCATCAAAGTAATTATTTCACCAAATACCTGGGAAACATTTCCTCTGTTGATTTCGTCAATAATGAGAACATATTGTTTTTGATTTCCCCTTTTGAAATCATCATTCTTCAGAGTTTCAATAATTCTTTTCTTATCATTGTATGAGTATTTTTTATCTGATACAATTCTTGCCTTTGTTATATTGATTTTTTGATTTGATCTTCGTTTGATTGTATTCAGAACTGCCCAATACGCTGATGAGTTACTTCCTCCGATTTCTGATCTGAACTGATTATTTATATTGGTTAATTGACCAAGGTCAGGAAATGCTTGTGCAAGTTTGGCCAGCCGGTTTTTGGAGATAGTATATTCCCGAGTACCATTCACATGTTTTATTCTGATATTATTATTCTTGGTAATGCTGTCTACCAGCACCAGTCCTCCACTTATTGTTTGTAGTTTTACTTTTTCACCCTTTATTATTTGTTCATTAACTGAGTCAATATATTCATCATATGCACTTGAAAAATCAAGTGCAATCTCAGTCTCCTGAGTAATATTTTCCTGGACAAATGAAAAAGAGGCATTTACGCACATCTGTTTAAATATGCCATCTTCAACAGCATACGATAATTGTTCATCTTCCGATTCAGGTTCAACAGGTTTAATACCCTCAATAAAATCTTCATAACCAAGACTCTGATGAAAAGTGCAGAAAACTATTTGCCCTTCATCTATATATTTATCGAAACGTTGCTTTACCAATGACCTTTCTTC
>JAKPZU010000410.1 GCA_029559915.1 Bacillota bacterium | reverse complement strand
TAAGAAATAATAAATCTTTTCTTCTTGATTAATAACATTTTTGATAGTTAATACATGTTTTGGATGAACGCATGAAAATATTAGAGGCACAACGCTTTCTTCAAGACCAATTTTGTTATTCTCTTTATTTTGGATTAAACCATTAGTGAGCAGAGATTTTTCAGCCTCAGTTTCTGTCTGAGTTATCTGTTCTTGAGACATACCCAAGGTGGGGTCATTGACTCCATAAATTACTCCCGGACCAAAAAACCTTACCAAATACCAAAACTCGAATGGTGATAAAGCAGTCTCTTCTGAGTTTTTTTCATATTGTCGGTTCATTTTTCTCTCTAAATAATTTTTATTCAAATTAATCTACCATAAAAATCTTAACATCTTCTTTACTCTCAAAGACTGAATCAAATGCGTATCCAATCGTTGTGCTATTTAAATTTTCACCTCCTGCTTGCGCGATCTCTATGGATTTAAAGTCATTTATATCTTGGTTTGGCCGAACGACAGCAATATGGTCATGTGATACAACAACAGCCATTTTGCCTGCATTCACATGATTTTCCAATAAATCAAGATTCGAAGCGGATACTTCTCTCCAACCCTCATCCACGGCGTGAACTGGGGCTTTTGGATCGGTAAAATATCGATACAACTCAGGGAACCCAACAGTTAGATTTGTAGCACGCGGGTCGTTTCCAAATTCAGCTTTCGTTGGTAAAGGAACCCCCATAGCTTTAGCAACATCACCTGCAAATATATTACAATAAGAATTTCCTGAAGCTTCTTTATATCTGATATTATTCTCCACTGCAAATTCATTGATAACTGCGTTATAAAATCTTGGATCGCGATGGCTTGCATCATTTTGTAGTATTGCCTCAACATTATTAGGAGGGGAACCAGTGCGAGAATTCATGCCAGGCGCAGGTTTTTTACCATTATATACCGCCAGTTTTTCATTGATTAATTGGTCGGCAACCGGGAGCTTTGTATTAATATTTGTAGCTTCTGCGTTCAATGATTCAATTTCAGATTGATATCTTTTTTTCATTCCGTTTAAATCTTCAATTTGTTTTCTATAATTATCCGCAACTTGTTCGTATTTTTC
>JAKPZU010000404.1 GCA_029559915.1 Bacillota bacterium | reverse complement strand
ATTTGTTAATGTTCATTTATTGAAACTTTGTGAAATTGGAGGGGATGTTGTATTTGACAACAGCAAGTTTTTGGCAGATTTTTCTGCACCGAAACTCTTGTCAATTGGAGGAAATATTGCATTAAATGGAAATGTTCCGTCTACGGTTAATTTATCTAAGGTTTCAAATATAGGCGGAAATATAAGTTTTTCCAACATGTATTCTAATGTTGTTGTTGATTTAGCAAGTTTGGTTTTTGTTGGAGGAGAAATTAATATTTCTGGTAGCGAAGTTTCTGGTCCTTTGAGTTTCACTAAATTAAAAGAAGTTGGCGGCAACTTATATATTACTTTAAATAATTATGATTCAGTTTCTTTTCCGGAGTTAAAAAATATTGGCGGTGAACTTCGTATTCAGAACAATAGTTTGCTTTTGTCTTTTACTTTTCCAAAACTTAATTCTGTTGGTAGTATTTTGGTTACATCGAACGGGCTTCTTGATCCTATTGATTTTTCAACAGTTGAAGGTGTTGCGGGCAAAGTTCAAATAGGTGGAAATGGTTCGTTAAAATCTCTGGACTTCTCTAAACTTAAAACCGTTGGCGGAGAGTTTTCTATTTCAGGCAGTCCTGTTATCACGGAAGTAGACCTTTCTAATCTTAATACCGTTGGTGAAACATTTTCTATTTCAAATAGCCCTGTTATCATGGAATTAGATCTTCCTCAACTAATTTCAGTTGGGGGTGGTTTTGTTCTTCATTCAAATGAATCTCTGGGTTTCTTCTCTGCATCGTTGCTTAAAAGTGTTGGTAGTATATATGTTGGACAGAGTGTTTATGAGGATGGAAATCATCTTCTTGAATCTTTTGATTTATCATCTTTGTCCAGGATTGATGATGTGTTTAGTTTTAAATATAATTTAATGTTGCCAACATCTTCCATTGAGTCTTTGAGGGATTTGGTTTTAAGCAGAGATGGCATAGGTGGCGAAGTAGTTATCTTAGGCAACAAGAGTGAATAAATATTTTTTATGAGGTTCAATATGTTTAATTTTAAAATGTTTGTTTTTTTAATGATGTTATTTTCTTGTTTTGTGATATCTGCCGACATTGAAGGCACAATGATTGGTGGTGAGCCATATGAAAGCTGGGAAGACGGCGGACAGGACTTTTTTGTGATGTTCAATTCAAACATTGATAAAAAGATGGTTTTTTTTGATGAAGATCCTGAAAACCCGCAGGGAGATACATGTGTTGATGAAAGCACATTTACACTTGATGATTTCCATGTGCCCAAGGACAGCATTGTTGAAAAAGCATATCTTGTATGGATGGGCGCCGTTGATCCTTCCAAACTGGATCAGCCCACCGATAACAGTGTGAAACTTAAATTCATCCAGACTGCTGAAACTTCTCCTGTAATTTATGAGGAAACAGTAACGGCAGGTGAGACCGGCAAACTTTTAAGCGATGAGAAC
>JAKPZU010000362.1 GCA_029559915.1 Bacillota bacterium | reverse complement strand
ATACTGACGAAGAAGAGCTGATAAAACTGATTGGAACTTATCATTACTTAATATTCGGCATCAACCAAAAAGAAGAATTAATCCTTCTGCCGGTCATGAAGCAACTTTTGCGGTATGAAGAGATAGATTTGATTTATCAAGAGTGTGTTGATATAGGTTTTGTTTTTAAAGAACAAGAAAAACCAAAGGAAACCAAAAAATCCGAAGAAGAAATCTTTGGGTATTTCATCTCTAAGACAGGAAAAATGTCAATTTACGAGTTGATACAGATGTTGAATCATTTACCCATGGATATTACCTTTGTCGATAAGCGTGATACTGTGTTATATTATAATGAGAGTAAAAAACGTCATTTTCCTAGAACCCCTTCAGTAATCGGTAGGCAAGTAAAGCATTGCCACCCGCCAAAAAGCGTTCATGTCGTCGAAGGAATAATTGCGGACTTTAAAGACAACAAAAAAGATTTCGAAGAATTTTGGATAAACTTCAAAACTAAAACTCTCTATATCGCTTATTATGCAGTAAGAGACGAATCAGGCGAATATCTTGGCGTTTTAGAAGTTTCACAAGACATTACTAAATTTAAAAATTTAACTGGCGAAAAACGACTGAGAGAAGATTGATTAGGTATATCATTGATTTTAAAAGATAACTTAAGTCATCTGTTTATTTACTAATGAGCATATTCATAAAAAAACAAGGCCAATCATGTGAAAATATACTTTCTTTGGAGTATAATATTTTTGGTGACAATCATGATTAAACAAGAATTTTACAAAACAACTGAATACATGGTAATATTGAGTGTGTTGACATATGTTTTCTGGTCTTTTGAATTGGAACATGTCGGGATGCCACTATTTGCGCTTTTAGCGATTATCCTGCTCGCCACCAATAAAAACACCATTGCTGTCGTCCCAGTCTTCTTCAACATGATGTTCATGATCTCGCAGACAGAATGGTCACTCGAAACGATACCAATTTATCTTTATCTATTGCCGGTCTTAATTATTACCGGTTTTGTGATTTACTTCATCAGGTTTAGACCGAAATTTTCTAAGGGAAAGCTGTTTTGGCCTTTGCTTTTGTTGCTTTTGGCCATGCTTTTTTCGATGATTAACGCTGAAAAAATCGATTTAAATTATGGGTTTTATCTTATCATCGGGTTATTTTACTTATTGATTTATTTCTTTTTCAATGGCAGTTTAAAAGGCGATAACTTAAATTATTTGATAAGATTATTCTTGATACTGGGGATTTTAGTTTCTTTACAAGTGTTGACGTTCTATTTGAAGGTTGATGATGCATTCCATGCCTTGTCCAGCAAGAATCTAGATCTGGGTTGGGGAATATCCAATTTTGTAGCCACATATTTGATTATTTTCATCTCTGCCACATTTTATTATATCAAGAGGGATAAATTACACTTTGTCTGGGTCCTTTTGGCTGTTTTTGAGATCGTCATGTTATTCTTCACGCTTTCGAGAGGAGGAATATTGGCTTTCTTCATTACTTTCTTTTTCTTGATTTATTACCTCTATTACAAATCGAATGAAAAAAATAAATTGACTGTGAGTATACTAGTAGGTGTTTTTGCCTTGATTCTTTCATTATTTATTGCCAAAGATTATTATCAGGTGATTTATTATCGTTTGACTGATGGATTTTTTGCCGATAATGGTCGCTTCATTTTATGGGAAGAAGCTCTGAATAAATTCATTGAAAATCCTTTATTCGGTTCTGGTTTGTTTGCTAGAGTAAGTGGTAGTTACTTTGGATTCTATCACAACACCTTCATGCATACTCTGGCTACTTTGGGTATAATTGGCTTTATTTCCATTATTTGGCAAATCATCGTTATCCTTAAAATGTTTTTCAATAATATCACCATGCAAAAAATGATTTTGTTGATAGCCTTGTTTGGCGCCAACATTCATGGAATGGTTGACAATGTCTATTACATGCCACAATTCATGATTATTTTCTTTGTAATAATTGCCGCTGTCGAAAATCACGATTGCGGTATTTTGGAGAGTGAAACAAGATGAAGCCGGAAAAACGGATGTTCATATCTTTTATTTTAAATTTTCTTTTCATGATCTTTGAATTTATCGGAGGGTTAATGACTAATTCTATCGCTTTGATTAGCGATGCGGTTCATGATGCCGGTGATTCGGTATCGATGGCGATAGCCATCTATCTTGAAAAAAAGTCAAAACAGAAAAAAGATTATAAATATACCTTCGGTTATTATCGCTTTTCTCTTTTGGGAGGATTGTTGACTTCAATAATTTTGATTATTGGCTCGACAATCGTTATTATCGAAACTTTTAAACGATTGATGAATCCCGAAACTGTTGATGCTGAACTAATGATTTACTTTGCCATTGTTGGTGTAATTATCAATGGTTTGGCTGCACTTAATGCTAGAAAAGGGAAAAGCGCCAATGAAAAAGCTATTTCACTTCACCTTCTCGAAGATGTTTTTGGCTGGTTGATATTGTTGATTGGAGCAATTCTCATGAATTCCTTCGACATTAAAATCCTTGACGCCTTATTATCACTTTTATTTAGCTTATTCATTATTTACCATGTAATTAGAAATCTAAAATCTATCCTTGAGGTGTTTTTAGAGAAAGCACCAAAAGGTTTTTCGATAGAAAATATTGAAGAAGAACTCAAGAAGGTTGAATACGTTAGAAACGTTCATCATATTCATTTGTGGTCGATTGAAGGCAATATTCCCATTGTAACCTTGCATGTTAGACTTTCTCACAAAGTCTCAACAATACAGGCTGCAAAAATTCTACGGGAATTACAAGACAAACTGGAACTGTTGGGAATCAGTCATTCAACAATTCAAATCGAATTTTTTGAAGAACAATGCGAAAATCCGGAATGTGAGATTGAAAACGAGGAAAATCCAGATATTCATCACCACCACCATTAAAAAATGCGCTTTAATGCGCATTTTTATGTTATAATGGCGGTATCAAGGAGGAGGCGATATGAATTTTTTTATCCAACAAATTCAATTGCCGGAAATGAATCTTGCCTATACATTAGCTGCCAACTACAAAGATGCAACCTTAAAATTACAGAAATATTTGTTCATAAATGATATTGATATTTCAACTGTTGACATTTACCACGCTGAAATTATCACTCTCAACAGTAAAATCATTTTTCTCTATACACCGGCAATTAGAGAAATAACAAATTATGACCGAACGGAAATTCAAATTCTTCATGTCGAGAGTGGATTATATTTGACTATGAAGGTTGAAAAACAACAATATCAGGAAATGCTTTTTGAAAATCAAGAATTACAAAGGCATTTTAACCGGGAAATCGAGGATTACTGTAAATTGCATGATGTTTACCAATATATGCCGGCTTTTCCTTATCTGGCAAAAACCACTGACGGTAAAGAACAATTGTTCTTTCCAATCAAAAAGAATAAAGCAGACTAGATATTTGATTTAGTCTGCTCAGACTGTTGACAAAGCACTTTAGAAAAAAGGTGCTTTTTTCATTTTGAATTTTGAGTTATCCACGTGGATAACTAATTCTAGGGAAGGAGAGATAAAAATGATATAATGTAAGTAAGAATGGTAGTGATAAAAATGATGAGAAAACAAGATAAACAGAATGAATACATCATGAGTACATTAGATGAACTAGTTCCCGAAGATAATGAATTAAGGTTAATAGAAAAGCACTTTGATTTTGAATTTATCTACGAGGCAACTAAGCCTTTATATTCTGAAATAGGAAGACCAAGTGTAGATCCTGTTAATATATTTAAAATTGAGTTAATCAATATTCTTAACGGATACAATAGTATCCGAAAGACAATCAAGGAAATCAATTTAAATGTCGCATACAGATGGTTTTTAAACATACCATTTTCAGAACCAGTACCACACTTTTCCACAATTTCTCAGTTATACAGAAGAAAATTTGAAGAAAATGAAGTCTACGAACAAATCTTCTTGAATATAATGAAACAACTGAGAGAAAAGGGATTAATCAATACGAAACAAATCTATATAGATGGGACCCATATCAAAGCTAGTGCCAACAAGAAAAAATTTGAAGAGATTGAAGTAGAAAAAGATTCACATGCATTTGAAGATATAATTCTTGAAAGACTAAATGAAACAAGAATCAATGACGGGTTACGAGAAGTAACGGAATTGAAGAGAGAGACAATTACAAGAAAGATATCGACAACAGACCCAGAATGCGGCTATTTCGTCAAAGGTGAGAAAGAAAAGCAAATGGCATATGTAGCACAAGTAGTTTGTGATGAAAACGGTTATGCATTAGATTGTGAAGTAGTGCCAGGGAATGTCCATGACAGTCAATCGTGTAGACCAGTACTAGAAAGAGTTTTAAAAGAGTACGATGTATCAGCGGTAGCGGCAGACAGCGGTTATAAAAACGGAGCTATAGCACAATTTATTTTAAGTTATGGAGCTTTATTCTTTACTTCATATACTAGACCAAAAGGCGTGAAGGGGTACTTCAAAACCAATGAATTTATCTATGACGAATACTATAATCAAATACTTTGTCCGAATGACAAAATACTAAAATATAGACGAACGGACACACAGGGATATAAGATCTTTGAGGCGAATAAAAATGACTGTGAATCATGTCCATTTAAAAGTCGATGTACGACAATGGAAGCTAAACAAGTCCATTTATCAGTTTTTCACGACATATTAGAATATATTGAAGAACTTAGACATACAGATTATGGTAAAGAAACCTATAAGAAGCGTAAAGAAAAAATCGAGCGACTCTTTGGGGACGGTAAAGAAAAGTACGGAATGAGATACACTCATCTAAGAGGACGAAACAGAGTAAGAAATCATATCTTACTCACTTTAGGCTGTATGAATTTGAAAAAAGGAGCTAGACATCTAGAAAGATTGTCTAATCCCAGCTTTAATTTCGCTAATTAAACTCTAAAAATAACAAAAATCGACTATGAAATTAATCATAATCGATTTTCTTTTTATTTTACCCTATTTGTCATCAGTCTGAGCAGACTAGATATTTGATTTAGTCTGCTTTACTTTTATTTAAATTTAACTTCAATTTTTGCTGATTCAGAATTGATGTCAATCACATTGATTTCCAGATTTATCGCTTTATTGTCATACCATCTATAAGTGGAATAAATATTTCTCCCGAAACCATCGCCAGCGACAAAGAGATCACTGTTTTCCACAATTGCATATTTGTCAATATCCCCAGACATGTCAGCTTCAATTATTTTAATAAGTTTATTTTTTGTATCGGTATTATTGTTATTGAAGATTGAGTAATAATAAGATTCGCTGTCATAACCATTTCCGATTTCGGCACTGATATGAAAGATCAAGATGCCTGAATCCGTGAAAATATCATCTTGATCAAGTTCATTGAGTCCTTCAGGAGTATAGTACATGACCAAGAAATATTCATCGAAAATAGTGTTGTTCCAGGTGTCTATAATCAATAATACTTCGCCATTGACCAAAAACCTTTCCAAATCGATAACCATTGTTCGCTCTATTACAATAGGAGTAATCCAACCCAATAAAATCTTTGAGAAAGGTTCGTGGTCACCTATAGTATGATCCATCATGAAAGTACCAAGACCACCGCTATTATTCAAATCATCAGAATAATAATCATAGTAGTCATCCAATCCCAACATGTGCCCGGTTTCATGAATGATGGTTCTAGCGTTTACATTCTCATCGCCTTCATAAAAGAAATCGATTCCCGACCAAACGTAATAATTGGGATAAACACCATCAAAGCTGTCTTCATACCAATAATAATATTGATAAGCCCACCATAAATCCGAACCGCTTTCATATGAAATTTCATGATTATATAGTACGTAGATGCCATCGATAAAACCGTCTTGATTTTGATCATAATCATTATAATTAATCTGATTATCATAAAATTCCAACAATTCATAAATCAAATCGCTATCAGGATGTGGTGCGTCATTATAGAGATATTCTCCCGTATAAGGATCAGTGGCATAGAAGTTTTCGTTCAATTGTTCATAATAACTTGAATTATGAGTTGCTCGATAGACGCCAAAAATATCGGCGGTCAAATTTAACTTGCCATATGAACTCAAACTATAATAGCTATGTAATGACTCAAAATCGATATCTTCAGAATTTCCGTTAAAAGCCAAATCAACGTCATCCATGACTTTAGTTGTTTCAGTTATCTGGCTGTCAACGAAATCAACGACAAAAACCAAAACTTTAACATCACCGGTTGCGGGAATACCTACTGATTCCAACTCATCTTGCAACAAATCATATCCGACAGGAATAATTGGTTCATTGGTGTTTGTTGTAAGGAAAGTTGTAGTTGTTATAGTAGTGGCTGTGTTTGTAATTGTTGTTGTGTTTGTAGTCGGCAGAGTTGTTGTAGCTGTAGTTGAAACTACGGTAAAATGAAAAGTTGTGGTAGTTGATTCTGTAGTCAAATAAGCGGTTGATGAAGGAACAGTAACCTCATTAGTTGTGATATCGGAAGAAGTACTCCAGGTAGAAGTTACTTCGGATGAAGTGCCACTAGTAGAAGAACTCGTATTATTTATAGTGGTTGTGTTCTCGGTATTCTTTAAGTCACAAGAGATGATAAAAGCTATTAAACCAAATAAAAATAAAAACATTATTATTTTTTTCATAAAAACCTCCAAGCAGTAAAACAATTATACTACAATAACAAAAAAAATGCAGTTCAATTTGACCTGCATTTTTGATTTTTTTACTATTATTGTCTTGAACCGTCAAATTGGTTCATGTGTTGATTTCTGTGACGGAATGAATTTTCATATCTTTCTTTGGCTCGATCAGGAGTCATCGAATAGGTGTAAACTGTTTCTCCGGTATTAGGGTCAGTTTCAGCCATTAATCTAATTGATCCTTCTTCATAACTTTCGCCATCTTTAATTTCATAAACGATATGGATATATTGTGTGTCGCCTTCAGTTCTAACATTGAATAGATAACTTGATTCTTTGTCACCTTCAATGAATTCCAACTTTAAATGAAGTCTGTCCAACTTTGTAAACATCATAACTTTAGCTTCGTTTACGGTTATTCCATCTTCAACCAATTTGAAGAAGAATTTTTCTCTGTCACGATCAGTTGTATCATTTTGATAGTTGACGATAACATAGTTTTCTTCATCGATAAATGATCTTAAACGATAGATTTCTTGTTGGGAATTGACGATTTTCTTGCCTTCGATGTTATAGGCAATATCACCGTAAATCAAAATTCCATCAATTAAATAAGCCACTAAATTGTCATCTTCGTCCATGAAATGGAAATTTCTCTTGGCATTATCAGTAATTTGTTCAGTTGTTACTGCCGGAGTTTCCAATTCTTCGTCTGCGAATGCATATTCATTGTAATAGAATGTGTAAGTAACGGTATCGCCACTTAAATTTAAAGTGGTATAAACTGTTTTGAACTCATATAATTCATTATCGGATTCTTCAACACTGACAGTCAAGGATTCATCACCCAGGAACATATCCATCATTTCAACATAATAATCAATGTCTTTTACTTCTTCAGTAATGATTGGATCTTCCTCGCCTACATCAGTAGTTTCTTCGGTTGTGACTTCAGAAAGTGGTACAAAGGCAGTTTCCTGTACGCTCAAATCGTTGTAATTCAATAAACTTGTTGAACTTAATGCTTGCAATGTAAATAGTTCTTGATCAGTTTCGATTGCGACACTTTGATCAACGCTGCAACCGACGAAAGTCATCCCTATTGCTAAGACTAATAATAATGTAACTAATTTTTTCATGTTGTAATTCCTCCTATTTTTTATCGTGTATATATTATGCGTACACAACTAGATTTTTATTGGAAATAAATAAATTAATAAAACTTTAAGCTCTTGGCCCCATGAAAGGTCCCCGAGGTTGATTCATTCCGCCATTATTGTTGCCAAAAGTATAGCGATACACATAACCGTTTTCTTCAGAATCAAATTCCAAATTGATGCGGAAGTTACCGTGAATCATGTTTGTTTGATTCTCGATTTCATAAGTTACTTCAAATTCATCAAGTTCGTTGAAGAATTCTCTTTTTACATCCAAGTTAAGTGAAAGGCCGTTTTTCATGACTCTTGTTCTGACTTGAATGTTATTGTTTACTTTGTAAATTTCCAAATCGTTTTCACTCATCTTCAGTCCGTTCTGATAAAGTCGATATTTGAACTTCTGAAGAGTGGTTGTGGATTCATCGCTAACGGTAATGTAATTTTCTGAATCGATTCTCACTGTAGTCAATGTGTTTTTTGCATCAAAAGAAAATTCTTTTTCACCAAACTTGATTTTTCCAATTGCCATCTCTTCACTGAGATTGTAATAAACTTTGTAGGTTACAGGATTTTTGGATAAATCGGTGGAAGTATAACTGAAAGCATAAGTGTAATTTTCATCATCCGAAACGAATTCTTCATATTTTACCGAGTCATTGTCGTTGATGATTGTCTCCATCAAATGCATATACGGGTTGATATCGCCAACATAATCTTCAATACTCATGACTTCTTGAGTTGTCATTTGCAGTTCTGTGACTTCTAGGGGAGCTGAATAGCTCAGTTCAACCAGTTTTGCATCATCCAGCAACACAGCAGCAGTAATTGTCTGAAAACCCAAAACTTCGGTGTTGGTTGACAACACTAGATTGCTGTTGTCAGAAAAAAACGCATTATAGGCAATAAAACCAGTAACTACAAGAGCAATTATACCACTGGCAAACTTGATAAAGTCGCCGAAATTGAAGTTGAAAACTTTTCTTTTCTTCGGTTCGATTGTGATTCTGTCTAAATCGATTCTATCGATGACTTCCGGCATCTCTGCCAAAGCTTTTTGTCTGATAAAAGCTTTTATTTCTTTCCTTTTCATTTTTGCACCTCCACTTCCAAATAAGACTTTAAACTTTTGATAGCTTTATTATATATCCAAAGAACCGTCCCCAAAGGTTTATCGACCACTTGGGCAATGTCCTTAAATTTCATGTCATCGACCGCATGAAGAAGAACTATTTGTTTTTCCAAATCATCAAGCGGTTTTACTAAATCAAGTACTGAATAAGTTTTTTCCTCGGTTTTCAAACTATCATGATAATAAGATTGCTCCATCGGATCGTAGACAATTTCTTTGTTAAATTTGCGGTAGTGATCCAAAGCGGTATTCTTTGCTATTTGTAACAACCAAGCATAAAAATTCCTGCCCTTTTTATATTGATGTATTTTTTCCACCATTTTAATATAGGTATCCTGCATTAAATCCTCGGTCACAGCCTTATTTCTAACGATGGATATGATAATGGAAAAAACGCCTTTCTTGGTATTATCATAAATGATTTTAAAGGCTTCGTTATCTTTATTTATTAAGGAATCGATATAATCATCATAGTTAATTTGCATTGTTCCTACCTCGGCTTAATTATATCACAAAACTATAGTACCATCGCCTTTTCTAATATCTATACGTAAAAGTTTTGTATTTTATTGGTTAATAAATCAAAAACCTTAAAAAAATATTTTTTTAATGATATAATATTTTATAATAAATAAAAGGTGGATTATTGATGAAGAGAATCTGGGAGTTAGACTTTTTACGAGGATTTGCGATAATAATGATGATTTTTGATCATTTAATGTACGATTTAATGATTATGCCATCTTTTTTTAGCAATTTTCAAGCTGTTGACAATCAATTTTTTGCTTCCCTTCAAGATTTAGCTGAGAGTTATTGGGTCTCAGATTTAAGGTTTTATGGTCATTTTTTCTTCGTTTCCGTTTTTTTGCTGGTCTCAGGAATCAGTTTCACTTTTTCCAAAAATAATCTGTCTAGAGGGTTAAAACTAACTTTGGTGGCTCTGTTGATAAATGTTGTGACCATAGTTACGGAATCCTTTGTAGCGAACACCTTAATTATTTTTGGCATCATACATTTATACGCATTTTCGATTCTTTTTATTTATCTTTTAAGGAAATTTATTAAGAATGAAATAGTGATTTTGATTATAGCGTTGGTTATAATTGGTCTGGGATTTCCTCTCAAGTTTTATGACCCAAAATATCTCACAAGTTTTGAGTTTTCCAAACTATTGGAAATAATCATTGGTCTCAAGGCTTTCGGCGCAGATTATTTCAGCATTATCCCTTACACAGGAATCATTCTTCTGGGAACTGTAATTGGAAAAGTTTATTACCATAATAAAGTGAGCTTAATACCAACCGTAAAAATTAAAGATAAAAACATTTTTATGATTGCTGGTAAAAAATCACTTCTGATTTTCCTTACACATCAACTTATTTTATTGGCTATGGTTTTTACAATAGGCTATATCTTCGGATACCGTTATTAGGAGGAAAGATTACATGGAAAACAATATAAGTCTATACCGGGCGATTTCTCTGACAAAAGAAGCACATCCCAACAATAATGCCCTACTATTCATGGGAAAATATCTTACTTATAGGGAATTGGTTGATAAAATCGATTCTTTTGCCAGCGGCTTAAACTCATTGCTTGAAAACAAAGAAAAAGTAATCACAATGGCTTTACCAAACGTTTTTGAGGCAATAATCAGTTTTTATGCAGTTAACAAACTAGGAATTATCTCGCATATGGTTCATCCGATAACGCCGGTAATGCAAATGCGAAAATTCATGAAGTCGACTAATAGTAAAACACTGATTGTTCTGGATACTTTTTTTGATTATTACAAGGATCTTCTTGATGATGATGTTAGATTAGTTTTGGTTACTCCAGTCGACAATTTTGGGTTTATCAAAAAAGTTGGCTATCGTCTGATAAACAAGAAGAAATTAGCAAATATTACTTATGGTAAAAACGTAATTGGTTTTAGAACATTATACAATACAGCCAATGTTCAAGAAGTAATTAAAGACTCACGCGCGTCTTCAACATATTTACATAGTGGCGGAACCTCTGGTGAACCCAAAACCATTGAACTATCAGATTACGCAATCAATTACCTCGCTAGTCGAGCTTCCTTCATCATGGATAGAGAAGACTTTACCAATAAACATATGTTAGGAGTTTTGCCAATGTTTCATGGCTTTGGTCTATGCATGGGCATACATAGCATTTTAAGATTTGGTGGCGTCGTCACGCTTATGCCTAAATTCAACGCCGATGAAACGGTGAAGTTAATCAAAAAAAATAAGGTCAATTACATAATCGGCGTACCTTCATTATTTGAAGCGTTATTAAAACATCCGGAGTTTTCAAATCCTGATATCAAGCACCTTGAACAAGCTTTCGTGGGCGGAGATTATGTTGCCGTTGATTTAAAAAAACGTTTTGATCAAGCTATGGATAAAGTCGGGTCAACCGCTAGATTACTTGAGGGTTATGGTTTGACAGAGGTAGTGACGGTTTGTTCAGTAAATACTATTAAAGATCACAATCAATCTTCGGTTGGCAAGCCTTTGCCTGGGATAGATATGGCAATACTGGATATGGAAACAAAAGAAATTTTGCCAGCCAATAAAGATGGTATCATTGCGGTATCTGGTCCGACAATGATGAATGGATATTTGAATGATGAACAAGCTACAACGGCTTCGATTATTGAAATCAGTAATAAAAAATGGCTTTTAACTGGCGATTTGGGTTTTATTGATGAAACGGGATACGTTCATTTCAAACAACGTCAGAAAAGAATAATCAAAGTTTCCGGAATTCCTGTGTTACCTGCAGAAATCGAGAATCTTTTAATGAGTTTTGAAGCTGTGGCAGAAGTCGCAGCGATTGGTGTTCCAGATGAAAATAAAGGTAATATGGTCAAGTTGTTTATCGTTTGGAATGATAAATCCCAAAGGATTGATGAAAGCAAACTTAAGGACATCATCAAAACGAATCTTGGATTATACGCCGTTCCGAAAGAAATAGTTTATTTGGATAAATTGCCTAAAACCGAAATTGGCAAGATTAATGTTTTGGCTTTAGAAAAAATGTAAAAAAAATAGTGGATTTTTTCCACTATTTTTTATCGATAGTTTAGAATAATCTTTGATCCATATCACGGAAGTAGAAGACGATAAGTTGAGAAATCATATCCTGAATTCTTCTTATGTTCTTAATGTTGTCCCTAAATACGGTGAATACACCTTTTACAAAACTTGCAGAGATGACCTTCAACAAATAACGATCAAACTTTTTAGGATAATAAGCGTTTATTTTTTGAATAATCATATTTTCCAATTGATTTTTAATTTTCAAGTAGTGAGACCCGGATGAGTCTAAAGTCATGATATATATTTCTCTAGTATAAGGTTTTAAAACGCTCATTAAAAAAGTGACTAATTGGTTAACATCGTCTATTGTTTTTATTGATGTGATGTTCAATTCCTCGTCGAAGCTTCCCAAATCATCAATAGCTCTTTCTGCAGGTAACAATATTTCTTTGAATAGTGTCTCTTTGTTTTTATAGTAGCGATAGATATTTCCGACTGTAATGTTGGCTTTATCAGCTATTCTTCTCATGTTGGCATTTTGAAAGCCATACTCAAAAAACTCTAAAATCGCAGCTTCAACAATTGAGTTTCGTACACTTTCTTTCAATACTTGCATACTTTTTAACCTCCTTTTTCATTATTAGTCACAATGTTTTATTCTATTTAGCAAACATCAAGTAACTTAACTTTATTATAATTAAAATAAAGTCATCTTACAATCTCTTTGCATAATCTTTTACAAGAATGCTAGATTAAGACATTAAAATAATAAAATTATGCATCAGTCACGGATTTTTAAATTTATTATTGAAACTTTTCATGTGCGATATTGATTGAACGTGTTTTTTATATTGTTCGTAAATGTCAAAAAAGAGCGTTTTGCTGTAACAAAGTGTTCGTTTAAAACTGCTTTTTTATTTATTTTTAATAATTGTTAGTTTATTGACATAAGTTTCAGGAAGTTATATAATTTTATTATACTAAGAGGTGAGTCTATGAAAAAGTTTTTGAGTAATGTATTGTTGCTGATTTCGGTGTTGTTGGTTTCCTTAGTTGCGGTCCCTTGGAATAAAATAGATCAGTGGGGATTCGAACTAGCATTCCTCACTGAAAATGAATTAATGATAAAGGCCATAATCGGTGGTTTTACAATTTTACTTGGCGTCATTTTCTTTTTCATTTCCAACAATCAATTCAAAAAAAACAGTATTGTTGAAAATCACACCCGAAATCTTGCGGTAATCCCTTTGTTCGGCTATGCCCTTGCTTCCATGTCATATACTGCCTATTTGGCATATTCCATTTATGTATCTGCTATCCCAAGTACAGCTCAATTGTTATTATTTATTGGTACATTAGTATTAATTGTGTCACTATTTTTAGCTGGTTATTTCTTGGTTGTCGAATATAAGCGAGTCAAGAATCTTGGTCGTTTGTTTAGAACAATTATTCTTTCGGAAATCGCTATTGGTGCCGCAGCCTTTGCTTATTTGAATCTAATCTATCGCGTTCAAGACCGATACAGTACAATTAGCACTAAATACATGATATTCATGATTCCTCTTTTTTTAGTTCTGTATATACTATATTTGATTCTTTCAGCAAAGACAGAAAAAAATGTTGAAAAAGAAGAAAATTTGGAAAAAGAGATTAAGGAAAACAAGAAAGTAAAAGACAAGAGCGGTTCTAGAGCTGTTGATACTGGCAAGAAAACAATGATTGTCTCTAAAGAACAAGCTATACTTACGGGTCAGGAAAATATCGATCCGACCAGCGTAGTATTCCAAGACGTAAGCGTAGATCCTGAATTCTCGAAAATGACAAATCCAGCAAATCAAGCAAATTCAATCGAATATTATATTGAAAAGCCAAAAATGTTTAAACCTTTGACACCTTCATTTGACGAATTGGTAGCCTACGTGCGTGAATTACCTCAAGTTGTTACTAAATTGGATGAAGACCGCATTACCTTCTATGTCGATAGAAAACCTTTCTTGGTATTAATGAATTTTGGCAATTACTATCGCTTAGTTTTCAAATATGATTTGGAACAGGGTATTAGATTAATTATTAAATATCCTACAATATCCAAGAATAAATCCACTAAAGATGAACTTTGGTTTAAAGCCAATAATTATGGCGACATTCCTAAAGAAGTCATCTATAGCATCGTCAAAACTGCTCATTCCAATTATAATAATTAAAGCGACTTCTCTAAAGTTGCTTTTTTTCTTTCTTTTTTAGTCAAAGCAATTGAAGGAAAAGGCTTTCTATGGTATCATTTAAAAGAGGTGATAAATATGAAATTTGAAGAGGTAGAAGCTCTTAAAGAGCAATTAATCAACAAGAAAAAAACAATGACTAAGGCAAAACTTCAAGAAATTTGCGATGAATTCGATAAACGTTTCATCTACGAATCGACAAGTTTTGAGAATGACGATTTTACTTATGAAGATGTTTGTTTCTTGTTGGAAGATCATTCCCGCGAATTCCCTGATAAAAAACCATATCGTAGACAAGCGATAATCAATAATTATCATGCGATAAATATGGTTCATCGTCTAGTGGAAAAAGGTATTCAACTCAACGAAGCCACTGTTAAAGATTTGCATCAAGTTTTAGTCGAAGGCATCATCACGGGCGGGGTGTATAGGACAAGAGATTTATTCATCCTCGGAGCCAAGCACGTGCCGCCAACATATCTTAAAATATTCAAGAAAATGGATGCTTACTTTCAAGATCTAAACGATCCTGAATTGAAGGGCTTGGAAAAAGCAGCATTCGCTCACCTACAATTACTGAAGATTTACCCGTTCATGGATGCAAACGGACGTTTAGCGCGATTGCTTCTGAACTATCAATTGGAACTTGAAGGATTCCTGCCGGTTTCAATAACAAAAGAATTACGAGATGATTATTTCAAAAATATAGACGAGTATAAAATTAACAAGAAAATAGAACCTTTTACAGAGTTTTTAGCAAATATAGAGAAAGAAAGAATTCAAGAGTTTTTAAAGAGAGATTGACTTCTCTCTTTTTAATACTAGGAGGAAAATTATGAAGTATGTGAATTATCCATTTAATGAAACAAAAAGATTGACTTTTTATTTGGCAACTGAAGAATTTTTGGCCAGAAACTACCCAGCCGAAGAATATTTTTTTATGTGGCAAGTAAATCCGACAGTAATCTTCGGAAGAAATCAATTAATTGAGAATGAAGTAAACTTAAAATTTGTTAAAGAAAATAATATCGAGTTTTATCGTCGTAAATCCGGTGGAGGTTGTGTGTATGCCGATTTTTCAAATATTATGTTTTCTTTCATTACCCCTAATTTCAATAAAGACTTTGTTTTCAATACCTATCTTACAAAAGTCGCAGAAATCTTAAAAAATCTAGGCCTTAACGCATATGTTTCCGGAAGAAATGACATTCTAATTGACGGCTTGAAAGTTTCCGGCAACGCCTTTTATCAAGTAAATTCTCGCTCCATCGTTCACGGTACCATGCTCTACAATACCGATATCAGCGTGATGGTCAAAGCGATAACTCCTGATAATGAAAAACTGATCTCCAAAGGTATCGATTCAGTAAGAAAGAGAGTGACAAACATTAAAGAACATTTGGACATTTCAATTGAAGAATTCAAGAATTTCGTCAAGAAAAACATCGCCATTGAATCAATCATATTGACCGAGTCAGATATTACGGAGATTGAGCGAATTGAATCAACATATCTTAACAATGACTTTATATACGGAAAAAATCCAAACTATACCGTCTCCAAAAAGAAGAAAACTGAAGCTGGCGTCATTGAAATTACTTTGGAATTAAAAAATAATGTCGTGAAAAAAATCAACATGTTAGGTGATTACTTTCTTATCGGCGATCAAGATGAATTCTTGAATAATTTTAGAAATATTGAATTTAGCCGTCCGGCATTTTTGGAAGTTCTTAAGCAAATAAATCTCAATCAATATATCTATAATTTGACAAACGAAGATTTTTTACAAATCTTATTCTAAAGAATAAATTTATGATATAATAACTTTGAGGTGGAGTATGGAAAATTTAAAGAAAACATGCCTATATGATAAACATGTTGAATTAAATGCTAAAATGGAAGAATTCGCCGGATTTTCTATGCCAATTGTCTATGATAGCATTAAAAATGAACATCTAGCAGTAAGAAACGCTGCTGGGATGTTCGATGTCAGCCATATGGGGGAAATTATTGTCAAGGGTAAGGATGCCTTGGCCTATGTAGAAAAGATATTTACCAATAAAGTGTCAACCTTGATTGATGGACAGGTCATTTATGGGATGATGCTTTATGAAAACGGCGGAGTAGTCGACGATTTGTTGGTGTATCGCTTTAACAGTGAATACTTTTTATTGGTCGTCAATGCCAGCAATGTTAGTAAAGACTACAACTGGATAGTTGAAAATAGCAATGATTATGAAGTGTTGATTCAAAACGCTTCTGAAGATTATCAAGAAATTGCCGTTCAAGGGCCAGAGGCAGAAAAGAAAATACTTGAAGCTTTAAATATCGATTTGCATGACTTGGGCTTTTTCATGTTCGCCAATTACGAATATAAAAGTCATCATTTACTAATATCTCGAACTGGATATACCGGAGAAGATGGATTTGAAATTTATGCCGGCGAAGAAGCTATCAGGGATATCTGGGACGTTTTGTTAAAACATGAAGTTACTCCTTGTGGACTTGGGGCTAGGGATACTTTAAGATTCGAAGCGGCATTACCGCTTTATGGGCATGAATTGTCTGCCGATATAACACCGCTTGAAGCGGGTTTTAAATTTTTCGTAAAATTGGATTCAGATGTTGATTTTATCGGAAAGAATGCTCTGATTGCCCAAGGTGAAGATTTGAGCAGAAGAATTGTCGGTATTGAACTTACGGAAAAATCAATTCCTCGCGAAGGTTATGAAGTTTATCACAATAACTTATTGATAGGTCACATCACCACTGGATATTTAAGTATATCGGTAGAAAAGCCGATTGCCATGGCGATGATAAACAGACCTTACACAAAGAAAAACACAGAAGTTTTTGTAAAAGTAAGAAACAAAATGATTCCTGGCATTGTCAGAGATAAAAAATTCTTGGAAAAGAAATATAATAAAACGAAGGGAGCTTAATATGAGCAAATTAGTAGAAGGACTTTATTATTCCAAAAGTCACGAGTGGGTTAAGTTATTAGGAAACGATGTTGCGCTAATCGGTATTACCGATTTTGCACAGTCGGAGCTGGGAGACGTCGTGTTCGTTGATCTGCCAGAAGCTGGAGACACAATCTCCCAAGAAGAAGAATTCGGAGCTGTCGAATCTGTAAAAGCAGCTTCAGACTTAATCGCTCCAGTCAGTGGAGAAATCTTGGAAATCAATGAAGAATTGGTTGGAGAACCGGAACTTCTAAACAAAAATCCGTACGAAAATTGGTTAATAAAAGTCAAACTGGAAAACAACGACGAATTAGGAAGCTTGTTAAGTTCTGATCAATACGCCGATTTAATCAAGTAGTAGGTGACCTAAATTGTTCAAATATTTTCCCCATACTAAAGCTGACATTGACGCAATGTTGAAAAGCTTGAACATCTCATCAATTGATGAGTTGTTTAAGGACGTGCCTGAAAGCGTCATCTTCAACAGTGATTATGATGTTCCTAGCTATTTGTCCGAATCAGAATTGAGAACTCATTTTGCCGAGCTGAGCAAAAAAAATCAAGAACTCACACTTTTTTCCGGACTGGGTTTATATGATCACTATCAACCAGCTGTTATTGACGCTTTGACCTCCAGAGAAGAGTTCATGACATCTTATACCCCTTATCAACCTGAAATATCTCAGGGTACTTTACAATACATTTTTGAATATCAATCAATGATTCAGACTTTAACCGGACTAGAAGTTTCCAACGCCTCAATGTATGACGGTGCAACCGCGACAGCTGAAGCTTGTTTCATGGCTTGTGCGGTGGCTAGAAGAAATAAGGTTTTATTATCGTCCACTTTAAATCCAAATACAATAAATGTCATCAAGACTTATTTGAAATATAAGGAATTGGAATGGGATTTCATTGCTGAAAGAGATGGAGTCGTCGACATTGAAGATTTGAAGAACAAATTGAATAAGGATATTGCCGGAGTTATCGTCCAAAAACCAAACATTTATGGTATTATCGAAAACTATGAAGGTTTTTCTGAATTAATCAAGGCTAATAAATCTTTGTTCATTGTCAATGCGGATATTTCTACTTTGGGTGTGCTGAAATCTCCTAAAGAAGAGGGAGCCGATATTGCCTGTGGCGATTGTCAAAGTTTGGGAATGCCGGTAGCTTTTGGCGGACCGACATTGGGATATTTGGCTACCCAGAAGGAATATGTCAGAAAAATGCCTGGCAGAATCTGTGGTTATACCCATGATTTAGAGGGTAAAAGAGCTTTTGTCTTGACCCTTCAAGCCAGAGAACAACATATCAGACGGTCCAAAGCCAATAGCAATATCTGTTCAAATCAATCTTTAATGGCCTTGTTCGCGACAATTTATTTATCGACAATGGGTAAATACGGCCTCAAGCAAGTGAATAATCTATCTTATCAAGGTGCCCACTATTTATATGATAAACTAGTGGCTACCGGAAAATTCTTCGATCCTTTTCAAAAACCATTCCTCAAGGAATTTACCTTAAAGACATCGATTGCCAAAGAAACTCTGCAAACTGCACTTTTAGAAAAAGGCATCTTCGGAGGTGTGGGCTTGGATGTTTTTGGTGAACGTTATGATGGATTGATTAACTTTTCCGTCACGGAAAAAAGAACAAAAGCCGAAATCGACAATTTAGTCAAGATTGTGGAGGGATTATCATGATTAATTATAATAAAATGATATTTGAACTCTCAAATCCTGGAAGAATCGGCTATTCATTGCCTAAAGAAAGATTTCCGGAATACAATATTACACAAATCGAAACTCAATATTTGCGTGAAGATGAACTATTGCTTCCGGAAGTTTCGGAACTGGATGTGTTAAGACACTTCACCAATATCTCCAACAAGAATTTCGGTGTAGAAAACGGTTTTTATCCTTTAGGTTCCTGTACCATGAAATACAACCCTAAAATCAACGAAGAAATGGCCGGATTAAAAGCTTTCAAAAATTTGCACCCGTTGCAGCCAGTTTCCACTACCCAAGGCGCATTGGAAGTCTATTATAATCTCCAACAATATCTTTCAGAAATATCCGGTCTTCATGAATTTTCTTTGAATCCATACGCTGGAGCTCATGGCGAACTTGTCGGTTTAATGGTTATCAAAGCCTATCACGAAGATCGTGGGGATTTCAAACGCAAGAAAATTATCATACCCGATTCTGCCCATGGCACCAATCCGGCTTCAACCACGGTCTGTGGTATGGAAGCTGTGGAAATTGTCTCGAATGAAAGAGGAAGAGTCAATCTTGAAAGTTTAAAAGCAGTTTTGAGTGATGAAATTGCTGGAATGATGTTGACTAATCCCAACACTTTAGGAATATTTGAAAACGATATCTGTGAAATCACCAAATTGGTACATGAAGCCGGAGGTTTAATGTATTATGACGGCGCCAATCTCAATGCTCTTTTGGGTAAAGTCAGACCGGGAGACATGGGGTTTGACGTCATGCACATCAATCTTCACAAAACCTTCTCCACCCCACATGGCGGTGGCGGACCTGGTTCCGGTCCAGTGGGTGTAACAGAAGAATTGACAAAATATTTGCCTAACCCAAAAGTCAAGAAACATGAAGATTATTACTATGTAGAAAACAGCAAAGACGCTTTAGGGCAAATTTCAAGTTATTTCGGCAACTATTTAGTGGCTTTGCGCGCTTATACCTATATCAGAACTTTGGGGAAAGAAAATCTTCGTTTGGTAGGTCCTTACGCTACCCTAAATGCCAACTATATCTCAAACGCCTTAAAAACAGCCTATGAGTTGCCTATTACCGGATATTGCATGCATGAAGTGGTTTTCAACGGCTTGATCAATAAAGAAACAGAAGTCAAGACATTGGACATCGCCAAAAGATTGCTGGACTTCGGTATGCACGCACCAACAATTTACTTCCCGTTATTGTTCCCTCAATCCATCATGATTGAACCAACAGAAACTGAATCCAAGGAAACGATTGATGATTTTATCAATGTCATGCATAAGATTGCCGTTGAAGCAAAAGAACAACCGGAAATTCTGAAACAAGCACCGACAACAACGCCAATCAGAAGAACCGATGAAGTTTTCGCAGCTAAAATGATGATTTTCTCCTATAAGGATTACCTAGAATATATCAATAATCGAGGGTAAAAAAATATGAATATTTTCAATTTGTTTGGCATTATCGATATTCTTATTGTCGGTTGCGTAATCGCCATGGTTTTCTTTGGTTGGAAGAGTGGTTTTTTGCTAAAGGTAATTAAATTGGCTTCAAGCCTCTTTGGCTTAATTGCTTCAATTCTTTTGGCACATCCTTTTTCGATAGTTTTGGATAAATGGTTTGGCGAAGGGATCTATTTAAAAATAGAAACATTCCTTCTGGAAAGAATTGCCAACGGGGACGCACAAGCTACAGAAGAAAACATCAGGGCAGCTTTTGCCGATATGGCTTTGCCGGAGTTCATTGTCGATTGGATAATAAATAGTGTCAACGCACAGGAAACCGTTCAATCTTTTGTCGACGCAGTAACGCCTTTGATTAAGTCCCTAATTTTACTGTTAATTGCCTTTGTCGTACTTTTCTTCGGTTCTATGCTCTTTTTCTTGTTGCTGAAGCTCATGGCTAAAATGATTACCTCACTACCAATCATCAAACAAATTGATAAATTTTTGGGAGCTTTATTTGGATTATTCAAGGCGGTGATTTTGATTTATGCCTTATTGTTCGTTCTTGGATTATTGATCGCAATTCCTTCCGTTAATGATGCTATCGGTCCGATATTAACTGTCGATATGCAACTAGGAAGCGAAGATTTTAGATTATCTAAGTGGCTTTACGACAATAATTTCTTTAAATATCTGGTTTTCGCATTTGCAGCGATAATTTAAAAAAAATAATAGCATCTGATAAAAACCAAAAACATTCGAAAGATAAGGCTGAGACCTTATCTTTTTCTATCAAAAAGCAAGTTTTTATGTTATAATTATCTCAAGGTTAGGAGTTTTTTATGGAAGATTTATATATTTTATTGCTTATAGTTATACTGATTTTAATTAATGGTTTTTTTGCGGCGAGCGAAATGGCCATGGTATCTCTCAATCCCAATAAAATTCTCCAACTTGCCAATGAAGGCAATAAAAAAGCGAAAATTCTGAAAAAAATATCAGTTGATTCAACTAAATACCTATCAGCCATTCAAGTCGCGATTACCTTGGCCGGATTTTTGTCAAGTGCAATTGCCGGTAGTAATTTGGCGAGTAATTTCGTTGATTTGTTCTTGGCGATTGGCATTAACATTTCCGCCAATTTAGCTGTAGTTATCATAACTGTAATTTTATCCTTTTTTACCTTAGTCTTCGGTGAGTTGGTTCCTAAAAAAATAGCATTGAATAATCCAGAGAAAATAGCATTGCTTTCCGCTAGAACCATTCAATTGACGTTGTATTTATCAAAACCCGCAGTATGGCTGTTATCAATTACTACTACTGGAATAGTCAGAATTTTGGGACTGGATTCAAAAAAAGATAAGGAAACCACTTCAGAATCGGAGATAAAACAACTAATCCGCTCTGGTCACATTCAAGGGCTTTACCGCAAAGAAGAAAAAGATATGTTGGAGAATATCTTCAAGTTTGATGATATTGAAGTCAAAGACATCAAAACTCCGAGAACAGCGATATATGGCGTAGATTTAAAAGAAAGCAACGAAGAAATAATCCGAGTGATCACAAAAGCGAATTACTCTAGAATTCCAGTTTACGAAAAAACCATCGATAATTTGAAAGGCATTATCCACGTTAAGGATGTTTTGATTCAAGCCAAGAATCTTGGCTTCAAAAAAATCAAATATGGCAGTATGATAAGAGAACCATTTTTTGCGCCTAACAACATGAAAATCAATATACTCTTCAAAAAAATGCAAAGAGAAAATCAACAAATTGCAATCGTTCTTGATAACTATGGGGGTGTCGATGGCATCGTTACAATGGAGGATATTCTTGAAGAAATTGTCGGCAACATCTACGATGAGTATGACGAATCAGACAAGTTTGTCAAGAAAGTCAATGAATTTACTTATCAAGTACAGGGTATTATGCAAATACAGGATTTCAATCGATTCTTCAATCTGGACTTGGATGCCGATTACGGTACCTTAAGTGGATTTTTGGTTAATAGAATCGGCTATATTCCGAAGAAAAATTTTACGGATGTAATCACATATAAAAATTACAGTTTTACAATTGATAATATTAAAAAAAATCGGATAGATTTTGTAACAATAAAAAGAATTGTTGATGAAAAAGATTTAACTAAATAAGCAAAAAAAACGTCCAAACTTTCGGACGTTTTTAATATGCTTTAATTATTTCTTTCAAAGTTACGATTAAATCTTGTTGGGGAACTTTTCTAACTTTTACCCCATCGATGAACAACAAAGCCTCATTCAATCCGCCCGCAACGGCGATATTAGCTTCTTTAGCTTCTCCTGGGCCATTTACAATACACCCCATGATAGCGATAGTGATATCCTTATTGATTGACTCCAAGAATTTTTCAATCTCCGTCACTACAGGAATCATGTCATATTGAATTCTGCCACAAGTCGGACAACTGATTAATTTAGGTTTTTTATAAAGTTTGAAATTGGCGAGAATATCCTTGGCAACCTTGATTTCTTCAACGGGATTGGCGGTAAGTGAGACTCTGATTGTAGATCCGATTCCATGATATAACATGGTGCCAAGGCCGATAGAAGAAGCAATGGTTCCGCCAAAGGTCGTTCCGGATTCAGTGACTCCCAAATGCAATGGATAAGGAAAAACTTCTGCAGCCAAAAGATTAGCTTTGATGGTATCTTGAACGTTGGAAGATTTCAGGGAAATTATGATATTGGTAAAATTGAATTTTTCCAACAATTCAACATGGTATTTTGCAGAAGCAACCATGGCTTCCGAGGTTGGTTTGTGGTATTTTTCCAAAATATGTTTTTCGAGCGACCCCGAGTTAATTCCGATTCTAATTGGGATATTCTTGAGGTTGCAGGCATCTACAACTAACTTGATTTTTTCCTCATCGCCGATATTGCCGGGATTGATCCTGATTTTGTCAAATCCGGCTTCAACTGCTTTTAAGGCCAAACGATAATCGAAATGGATATCAGCTACCAAAGGTATATCCACTAGATTTCTGATTTGCTTCAAAGCATCGGCATCTTCCATGTTTAAGACAGCCAGTCTAACGATTTGACATCCAGCTTCTACCAAAGCATTTATTTGCTCAACAGTAGCTTCAACATTCTTGGTTCTGGTGTTGGTCATCGATTGGATTATTACTGAATTTTCTCCACCAATGTAAAGATTGCCAACCTTGATTTTTTTAGTTTGTTCTCTTTTGTACATATGTTTCACACCTCAAATTTATTCGTTTTTATTATACTACAGTTACAAAGAATTTTCGCTTTAAAAACTTCATTTAGTAAAAAATGTGGTAAAATAAAACCAAGAGGTGTGATATGCTAAGCTTTCAAGGAGTTGGCGCTACTAGCGGCAAAGGTAGCGGCATAGCTGTAATCCACAGAAAGAATTATGGAAAATTACACGACAAATATTACGCTGATGAAGCTAAAGATTTGTTTTTTGAGATTAAAGAATTAGCTCTTTCGGAAATAGAAGGGCTTTGTTCTCTCTGCCACAGTGATGAAGAACGTGATATTTTTAAGGCACATCAGTTGATGCTATTAGATGAAGAAGTCGATAAATTGATTTTTCAGGAAATAGAATCAGGAGAAGATTTATTAAAAGCTATCAAAAATGTCCAAGCTAATTTTTTTAGTCAGTTTCAAGCCATGGAAAATGAGGTCTTTTCTTCTAAAGCACTCGATGTGCAAGAGGTTTTTGATCGTTTGATTGATAAGATAAAAAAACAAGATAAATTCAAAACGATTAACAAGAACTTTATCTTGATATGTGAGGAACTTTTGCCCACAACCATCTTTGATTACCCTTTGGAACATCTTAAAGGAATTGTGGTAAAAAAAGGAACATTTTTCTCTCATGGCGTCATTATTGCAAAATCAAAAATGATACCCGTTGTCATCGGAGTCGGTGCTGATATTGCTAAAATTAGGGCTAATGATTATCTGGTCGTTGACGGAACAACGGGAAAAGTAGTGGTGATAAGTGAATGATTTTTCTAAACTGAAAAATTATTCATTTTTTATCTAATAGGAAATTGTATTTGAAAATTGTATTGCATATTATATTATCATAAAAAATATATAATAAAAGTTCAAAAGCAATTAATAAAA
>JAKPZU010000315.1 GCA_029559915.1 Bacillota bacterium | reverse complement strand
TCGGATACTGGCTTCCTGATCCCGCAACGACTACATACTTTTGTAGGTTCTGCATCAATCGAAACAGGTTCGAGGCCAAACCAATTAGTGGAGAGCGTTGTCATTACCTCACCTCTTTACCGTTCTCCGCAATCTCTTCCTTTTCAGTCAGGCCTAGTATCCAATTCGCCAACCACTTTTCGGATTTCGTGATATTTTTATCTTGAATGTCTTTAAAAGCAAGTTCTGGTAGTCTATCAATGAATCTTTCAATATTTATTGTTCCATTTATAAATAAACGAAGAGTGGCTAAATTTAGAGATACAATCCTTTTCCGTGTTAATACTTCGGTCGAATCTCTCAAATTTTTTCCAGTAAGAACATCATAAATAATTCCTCTGATAATTTCAAAACCAACATCTTTAACCAATTGTTTACCGTTTAAAGAAAAAAGTTCCTTATCCTTATCTCTTAATAAATCAAGAAGATGAAAATCACTTTTATTCATATGATCAACCATAATCATCACTAAACTAATTTATCACTTACATCAATTGGAGGACAATTGATAGTTAATATATCTGCAGCAGATTTTCCCATCCACGTTTTTGCTTTTTTCCGAATTATATCAATAAATCGAGGTTCGATCTCAATTAGAACAAATCTTCTTTTCAAATTCACCGCAGCTTCCCCCACTGTTCCAATTCCTGCAAATGGGTCTAATACAACATCATTTTTAAAAGAATAGTACTTTATCACTTTTTCAGCCAGCTCTACAGGGAATATTGCAGGATGATCTTTGTTATGTGCTGGTTTTATGTACCATAAATTTGTCCTATCGTAATCATCATTAATTCTAGATTCTTTAACCAATTCTGGATTTGGATGGGCTCTAATATTCCAGTCTATTAATTTTTCCGTTCTCTTCCGATAAACCAGAACATTCTCGGTTACAGTTACCGGTTTATATTGTAGAGGGTTTCGATCAGCTGCAAATCTTCTTCCCCTACCTAATGCCCACCCAGCACCCTCTGGTTTTACCCATATAATGTCATCGATGAAATCAAAACCTTCTTCAATGAAAATTCGATGCATATCGAATGGTACTGCTATCCTTTTTGAAGATTCATTCCTACTTGCTCTCCTTATTAAAACAGGGGAAATATTCAAAACAAAAAAACGGCCTTCGGCTAAGACATGATGAGTATTTTGAATAATCTTCCTCATTTTAAGAAGATAATCTTCGTAGGTTATATAATCGGAATACTCAGGTCTCGCATTATAATATGGTGGTGAAGTAAAAACTAAATCTATTGATTCAGATGGCAACTCCTGTAAGATTGTTTCAGCATCACCTAAAGCAATTATATTTCTTAAATTAGATAAATTATATTTTTCTTTGGTCTTTCTATAAGCATTATTCTCTTTATTATTCCTTCCAAGAAGTCTCGCTTCAAGAATTGATTTCTCTGTTGTTTTTTTCTTATCAATTAAGGATGTGCGAGCATCTATTACCACTTCACCCAAAAAAAGAGATCCTGATTTACTAATTAGTGGGACTCTCCATATATGGTACCGATCATCTACTTCAGGCAGTCCAAAATCAACGACTTTTTCCAGCTGGAGACTATTGATCCAGATTGTTGCAATTTTTTTTGCGGATTCGACATTCTGAACAGCATAATTCCGCTTCTCTGCCACCATGTTCCTTCTCAAAGCCATATACTCCTTTTAAGTAATCAGCTCAATAATCAATCAAATATTCGATTTCACTTTCGTTAGAGTGAAAGATAGTTTTCATCTCCTTGATAAGTAAAATTTTATTGTACTATAAAAGTGGATATAGCGGTATGAGACAGGCTAATGAGGATGACGAATCAACGAATATTATTCTATGAAATATGTTATTAGAGTTTCGAGAATATTGTATGAGGCCTCATAGAATAGTTTTCTCGGCCGATTTCTATGATCCCAATAGATCGACCCTCAATTCAACAGAATCAACGAAATGACTGTTTGATCATATCCAATAACAGCCAAAAAATGAAGAAGAAGACATTATTTTCCTGTTCGGTTTTTATAGTCCTGAAGCATCGATATAAGTTCATTGTATTCATCAGATGAGAGAATGACCTGTTTTTTCTCTTTAAGTGATTTGATGGTCTGCTTGGTGAGAGGTTGTCCGCATTTCGGGCAGTAACCTGATCCGGGAGGACAGATTGTAGCGCAAGAAGGACATGCCACAGCCTCCAGGGTCCGATCCTTTTCCCTGTCTTTCTTCTTCAACCCTGCAGCCTCCAGGACTTCGTTATCAACATGCTCATCACTTACATGCTCGTAAACCGCGATCATCGGAGTACTAGTTTTTCCCCACGCCATTTTTTTAACGGAGGTCTCGGA
>JAKPZU010000284.1 GCA_029559915.1 Bacillota bacterium | reverse complement strand
TACCAATTCCGATTTAACCAGTTTATTCAGTTCATCCAGATATTCTTGCATATATTCAAAGCCATATTTGTAGCTGAGATTATATTTGGAAGTATAACGAATTTGTTGATTCTTTAGCGAATCTTCCAAGTTGATAATGTTGTTTAGTTCTGATTGAATCTTTGCTTGATATTCTTCGAAAATATTCGTAATGTTAGCTGTTTTCTTCAGTTCAAGTTCAAAGAGATTATTGGCTTCTTTTTTGACAACTAAATTATCGTTCTTATCCAGTTCTGTTTGAATTTGCTTGATTTGATTTTCAATTTCCAACAATTCTTCATGACACTTGAGTTCATCACTTTCAAATTTACCTTGCTTTTGATCGGCTTTTTGACGGTTCAGATTATAGTTTCTCATTTCTTCTTTTACTTCTTCATATTCTTTTCTGAGTTCAGTCAAGTCTTCCTGTGGCATGTTCTTCTTTTTCAAAGCGAGACTTTTGCGTCTTTCCTTCAAACTATCCAGTGAGTAATATGTCTTGAGCATATTGATGAACTGTTCCAGATTCAAAGCTTGTAAAGCGCTATTTTCATCGGTGACGGCTGTTATCTTATCGGAAATTTGTTGATGCTGATCTTTCAGTTCTTTGGCTTTCTGGCGCCAATTGTCAAGTTGCTGGGATTTTGCTTTCTTGCCTATAAATGGCTTTTCGGTCTTATTGAACAATGACCTTACCGTATAAGAACGATAAACCATACCGGCTTTGGTTATTGCTTGTGGATATTTTTCCAAATCTTGGACATCATCAACCATAATTAAGTTGCCACAGATCATGTTTATATAATGTTCGGCATCAATATTTTCCGAAGTTATGATTGAAGCTAATGAATTTTCACGGAAATTGGTAAAGTGTTGTATTTTTTTGGTATTAACCAAGCCGATGCCATAAATATCCAAAGTATCTTTTACTTGATTGTAAACATTTAAAGCTTCGTCAAAATATCGAGGTTCCACTATCAAGTTGAAACGTTGTTGAGCCAAATAGTCTTCTATTGTGTTAGCCCATTCATGATCGATAATTTCCAATAGTTCACACAAAATATGAACCTTTATTTCTTTACCATAACGTCTCAATACACCTTCTTCAATCTTAGCCTGTAATTTCTTAATCATTGGGTTGTAACGAAGTTGATTGTTGTCCAAATCTTTCAAGGTCAAATAAACTTCATTGATTTCTTTGACTATATCGTCTTTTTGTTGTTGCAAGCGGCCTAAACTTATCTTGTTGGCATCTTCGATTTCACTTAGATTTTTATTGATGGTTATTAATTTTAGTTTTTGATCTTCATAATTGGCATCATCAATTTTATCAAGCTCAACTTTACTGAGTTCAACGTAGACCTTGTTATCATACTCATTCTTCAGTTCATTGATTATTTGCTTCATCTTTTTGACTTTTGTCGCAGCGTAATTCCTGAGTTCTACTTGTTGATCGATTTTTTTGCTTAGTTCAGCAATTTCTTTATCATAAATCTCTCCCGCTTTAAAACTTTCATTGTTTTTCAACATTGAGTAGATTTCGCGAGAACGTTCATCCAAGAGATCTAGTTGAGCATTGATTTCATTAATGAGGATTTGATTTTGTTCTTTGGATATTGTGATTTTTTCAAGTTTTTTGTTGGTTTGTTCAATTTTGCTCTTAAAGGACTCAACTTCGAGTAGTTTGAGGAAATATTCGTAAAATTTCTTTTGATCCTGATTATTTTTTATTTCTTCGTAAATATGCTTGATTTGATCCAAATCACCAACTTTTTCCTTGATTATCTTAAGTGTTGCTTCCAGGTCGCGGTATGAATGGATTGACTCCTTGATGGATTCAACATCCAGTTCCTTTTCTTCCAGCAAGTAACGATATATGAAATCCTTGACATCAGGAATTGGTTTGAAAGCCAAAGCTTTTGGCAATAAGGAAAAATAATTTTCATTAACTGAACCAAATAATGATCTGAATGCCAATTTGGCTTCTCTTCTGGTCAAATAGACTTTTTTGGCCTTTTTTGTTTTCTTGAAATTGACTGTAGTGAGTATTTTTCCCTCATCATCGATGAAAAGTGATTCTTCGATTTGATCGTCAACTTCATAAAATATGACTTTAGGAGCAATGACATCTCCAAATACGTCGATTACGGTACCTATGGTAAAATACTTATCTTTCTTTTCATCATAAAATTCAAGAGCAATATGACCGGTTGTATCTTGATCACGAAGATATTCTTGATTGTCAGTACCAAGCTTACACTTTACATAACTCCGCAAATCTCTTTTACTTTTTTCATTGGCAGCTATGTTGAAGATTTGATCTCCAGCGGTTAAAACAAAAGCTATGGCATCGACAATAGTCGATTTTCCAGTTGCGTTTTGACCGGTGATAAGGGTATGGTTTTTGACATGCAAGGTTTCGTTGGCAAAATAGTGCCAATTAATCAACCTAACTTTAGTTAGTTTCTTCATTTTCTTCACCTTCAGACTTGTCTTCGATATTGGCAATCAAATTATATACGTCATTGATAGCTTGCGTGTTGATTGCCAAGAGAATTGTTGGATAAATAATAATTTTGGTGTTGGCTTTGGTAATGTCACCCAATGGTTCAATCAGATTCAAGCGGCGATAAGTTCTCAATATTTTCACCAAGTCAGTTTTATTGATTTTTTTCTTTAGTTCCAAAGAATCATAATATTGATGAATTTCATCGACTCTGATTACGATATTGTCATTGATTGAGGTCTTGACTAAATGTTGATGATATAGAATTCTTAGAATTAGGAGCACTAAGGTTTCATCTTTCTTTAGTTTCAAAAGATTGTTGCCTTCGCGATGAACTAGTTGTATGGCCCCGAGTTCACGATCAAGAACTATTTCAAAGTCCATAATGCCAAAATATTCATCAAAATAATTTTTGAAGCTCAAGAGGAAATAATACATCTCCTTATTGTCTTCTTTGTCTCTGGATAAGAAACTGTTTTGCAGCAATTTTAAACATGTCTTGGAAAAAAGTTCCTTTTGCGTCATGTTAAGTTCTGCATATTTTTCTAGAATCATCTTTAATACCCCCTTATTATTTCAAAATCATCAAGATCGAAGCGTTTGTTATTGATTTTTTCATAGAGTGGATTGACTGTATAATCCAATTCTTCTCCGGCATAGACAAGGATGTAAAGCAATCTGATAATTGCTTCATCGCTCATGTCATCCCGAAGAATCTGTGATGCCTTGATTAAACGGTTGTTGCGGAAATAAGCTTTTAGATATTTAGCAATTACGTCTTCTGAGTAGGTTGTCTCAAATTCATTGTAGAACTCTTCCTGTAATCTTCTATCTGGTTCACCATTGTTTTCCATCAGGTATTGCGCTTCAGCATGACGGTAGATTCCTCTTGGCGTATATACTGATCTATTTGACAGTTGCTGATAGGAGTTGATGTTAAATAATGATGATATATCGTTGAGAGCCTTTAATGTTTGATTTTTGCGTATCTTGTTGCCGGTATATTTTAGAATTCTACTTAGTTTTGTAATGACGTTTTCGTCATCCGAAAGAAGAAATTTAATTTTGGCAATTGTGGTATTGACATAAACCTTGTTTTTGTTGTCAATTTCATCAATAATATACGAAATCGAGTTGTAGATATCGATGATATCGTCAATCTTTTTATTAGCTTTCATCATCGCGATATCTGGGTCGTTATGATTCTTGATCAAGTATTCTTTGGAAATCATTTCCATGATTAGGGGATTTTGTTGATACTCCTCCAATTTTTTAACAATGTCCACTCGATACTTATTGATGTTATCTGAGGTTTTAAGTCGACGGTAGGCATGATCAACCAATTCGACCTTATAGTTTACCAGAAGATTGATCAGGTCTTTAATTTCCGAATTGTCAACGATGGTTCTTATGTAATATTTCAATCGCGAATCAAGTTTTCTGATTTCACGAACAAAGGCAATAGTGTTTTTATATACTTGATCCAATGTCAGTGCGTATTCACCATGGTCATTTGTCAAAAGGGAATAAACAGTAAAAATATACCCTCTAAATTCATGGGTTTCAGTTTCCTCGCCATAGTAACTGTCAGAATTAATTTCCTTGAGTGCATCAATGATGGTAATGGCATAATCTCGGAAATTCAAGACTTCTTCATAATCATTGTTGACATCAATATCAATCCATTCGCATTCTTCCAGTCTGCGAAGAACTTGATTGGCACGATCGCGATTCGTAATTTCGACGCCTTCTTCCTCATCTTCTATTTCCAACTCTTCATCAAGCGGATTGGCGTCAAAATAATCAACGATAGCCTGTCTGGCAATATTCTTGTCTATTCCCAGAATCGACCCTTGTTCATAAATCTTGAAAAGTTCAAGGATGGAACTAACATAAATTCTTTGATTTTTACTGGATAATACACTGAAAAACTGTTTTGGTACAATATCAAAAATATTCATAATTTCAATCCTCAACTTTCACGATAATATTCAAAATTGCCATCGACCAATGATGAAATAGTATTTTCAATCATTACCCATTCTTTTCTGAAGTTCCTGATGGCTTTTTTACCTTTAGGAGTAATTTGATAATAACGTCTACTCATGCCTTTTTTATTTTTTCCTGTATATGATGTAATCATTTCGTCATTCAATAATCTTTTCAAAGCTATATAGAGAGTAGCTTCCGTCAATTGAATGTTGTTTTCGCTAACAAACTCAATAATTCTGGTCATTTCATAACCGTAACTATCAAATTTGGATAGAATTGACAAAACAATATAATCAGTAAAACCTCTTATATATTCGCCAGAGTTAGTCATTATCTCACCTCCTTTATATAATGTGTTTATATATTATCTTTTTATATTTAGTCTCTTTATACCTATTCTTTTTATACATAATATGGTTATATTATATCGCTTTACATATTCCTTGTAAATAGAAAATATAAAAAAAATAAATTTCTTGTTAGAATAAAAAAAAAGGCAGTCGGATGACTGCCTAAATCTATTATCTATGAACGGTTAAAATTTGATTTAAAACGATCCCACCAATTTTTTTGAGGGGCAGCTTCGTCTTCGACCCGCAACAGCTCTTCAAAAGCTCTTTTTTGCTGAGGATTGAGTTTTTGCGGAGTAACAACAGTGACAATGACGTGTTGATCTCCAAGCTGCTTTGTCCTGATATTTGGCGCGCCCTTTCCCTTGATTCTAAATTTTGATTCTGACTGAGTTCCTGCCGGAATCTTTAGAAGGACAGGACCATAGACCGTATCAACTTTAATTTCGGTTCCCAGAGCTGCTTGAGCAAATGTAATCGGCACATTGACTATGATGTCATCACCTTCGCGAATATATTTGTCAGATGGTTTAACCTCAAAGACAATGTATAAATCGCCATTAGGGCCACCATTTGCGCCTTTATTGCCGAAACCTTCCAAACGAATTTGTTGTCCGGTCTCAATGCCTTTAGGGACCCTGATTTCGACTTCCTTGTTGATTTTTTCCACGCCTTCGCCATTGCAGTTGCTGCAGCGATTAATAAACTCTTTACCACTGCCATTACAACTTGGACAAGTTGTTCTGGCCTGAGTCCGGCCAAAGAGAGTTTGTTGTTCCATGATGACCGTTCCTGAACCGCCACATTGAGAACATACCCTTATATCTTTTTTGCTTTCAGCGCCTAGACCGTGGCAGACATGACATTCATCATAGACAGGAACCTTTATCTTCTCAGCTTTGCCAAAGATTGATTCCTCAAAAGTAATAGTCATGCGTTTTTGAATATCCGAGCCTTTACGAGGACGATTGGTTGCTCGTGTGGTTCTTTGACCCCCACCAAAGAAGGCTGAAAAGATATCGCCGAAGTCAAAACCTTCGAAACCAGCGCCACCAAAACCACCTTGCCCAAAACCGGCATTTGCTGCTTGATGACCGAATTGGTCGTATTGACTTCTCTTCGTCTGATCGGACAAAACTTCATAGGCTTCTTGAACTTCCTTGAATTTTGCTTCAGCATTGGCTTCTGTAGAAACATCTGGATGATATTTCTTCGCCAATTGGCGATACGCCTTTTTTATGTCGTCATCCGAGGCGTTCTTGGCGACGCCAAGCACCTCATAGTAATCTCTTTTTTCCATTAAACCACCTCGAGCTTATGGCATTGGTTGCCTAGGGTATTATACTTCCTTATAATCCGCGTCAAAAACATCATCATCTTTTTCTTGATTGTCATCGCTTTGAGGGTCAGTTTGAGATTGTTGATTTTGCGCAGCTTGTTGTTCTTTATATACTCTTTCAGATAAAGCTTGAGCTGATTTTTCCAATGCTTCCTTTGCTCTTCTGATTCTTTCTAAATCATCGCCTTTTAAGGCTTCTTCAACATCTTTAATCTTGCTTTCAGCATCTTTCTTTTCTTTATCAGTGACTTTGTCGCCCAAATCAGTTATAGCTTTCTTGGTCATGAAAATCATCTGGTCAGCTTCATTTCTAAGGTCGGCTTCTTCACGTTTTTGTTTATCGGCTTCAGCGTTTTCTTCGGCTTCTTTGACCAAACGATCGATTTCGGCATCTGAAAGTGAAGAACTTGATTGAATAGTGATTGAATTTGCTTTGCCTGTAGCTACGTTCTTAGCACTGACGTTGACAATACCATTGGCATCAATATCAAATTTAACTTCAATTTGCGGTACACCTCTTGGTGCTGGTGGAATATCGTTCAATTGGAAGTGGCCTAAAGTTTTGTTGTCTTTCGCCATTGATCTTTCACCTTGCAGAACATGGATATCGACAGCTGGTTGATTGTCAGCTGCAGTAGAGAAAACTTGTGATTTGGATGTAGGGATTGTCGTATTTCTTTCAATCAACTTCGTGAATACGCCACCTAATGTTTCAATACCTAATGAAAGCGGCGTAACGTCCAACAACAATACGTCCTTGACATCGCCCTGTAAAACACCACCTTGAATAGCTGCGCCCATTGCGACAACTTCATCAGGGTTAATCGAACGGTTAGGTTCTTTGCCCAAGATTTTTTTAACGGCTTCTTGGACAGCAGGAGTTCTGGTTGACCCTCCCACCAACAAAACTTCATCGATGTCTTTGGCTGTCATTTTAGCGTCTCTTAAAGCTCTTCTTACCGGTTCTACTGTTCTTTCCACCAAGTCTGCAGTCAATTCATTGAATTTTGCTCTAGTCAAGGTTTTTTCCAAATGCAATGGTCCGCTGGCATTCATGGAGATGAATGGTAACGAAATAGTTGTTTGGGTAATGCTTGATAATTCTTTTTTAGCTTTTTCAGCTGCATCTCTCAGTCTTTGGAAAGCCATTTTGTCTTTTGTTAAATCTACGCCCTGTTCTTTTTTGAACTCTTCAGCCAACCATTCAACGATTCTTTGGTCAAAGTCGTCACCGCCTAGGTGATTGTCGCCACTGGTTGAGATTACTTCAAAAGTGCCATCGCTGAGTTCAAGGATGGAAACGTCAAAAGTCCCGCCACCCAAGTCATAAACCAAGACGGTTTCTTCCTTGCTTTTCTTGTCAATGCCATATGCCAAAGCTGCAGCTATTGGCTCGTTGATAATTCTTTTTACATCCAAACCTGCGATTTTACCTGCATCTTTTGTGGCTTGTCTTTGAGCATCATTGAAGTAGGCAGGAACCGTAATGACGGCTTCTGTGACTTTGCCGCCCAAATATGCTTCAGCGGATTCTTTCAAGTTTCTTAGAATCATTGCACTGATTTCTTGTGGGGTATATGATTTATTGTTGATTTTGATTCTTTCATTCGTTCCCATTTTACGTTTAATTGAATATACGGTATTAGGATTTGTAATTACTTGACGTTTTGCAACTTCTCCAACTTGAATTTCATCATCTTTAAAAGCAACTACTGAAGGAGTAGTTCTATTACCGTCTAGATTAGTTATAACTTTTGCTTCTGAACCTTCCATTACTGATACACATGAATTTGTTGTACCTAAATCGATACCTATAATTTTCATTTTTATCTACCTCTCTTATTCTTCGTTATTTTCGTTATTAGTTTTTTGCTCAGCGGTTTCTTCTGGCAATATATTGATTATGACCATTGTCGGTCTCAATACTCGATCTTTAAATTTGTAACCCTTTTTAACAACCTTTAAAATAGCATGTTCCTTAAAATCAGGATTAAATCCTTTATCCATCGCTTCGTGAATTAATGGATCAAAATCATCCCCTACTTTTGATTCTATCAACACGATGCCTTCATCCTTGAGTGCTTGAAACATCATTTCTTTAATCATGTTGAAACCATAGAGGAAGTTTTTCAGATTATTGTCCTCAGTCTCCATATTCAAAGCTTGATCAAAAACTTCAAAGGAGTCGATAAGTTTGTCAGCCAAGGTCATGCTGGCATATTTTCTTTCCTTTTTCAAATCTTCGCTCATGCGCTTTTTGTAATTTTCCATTTCCGCTAAAGATCGGTAATACTTATCTTTGACAGAAATTAATTCTTCTTCGAGAATTTCCAGTTGTTCTTCAACTTTAATCTTCTTTTTTTTCTTACTCTTTTCTTCTTTAGTCGCATCTTCCTGAACTTTATTTTCTTCCAACTCTTCTACGACTAGCTCTTTTTCTACGTCAATCATCTTTATTACTCCTCTTCATATAGTTTTTGAATATGCTTTGCCAAGTATTTCATCAATGGAATAACTCTCCGATAGTCCATCCTTGTCGGGCCAACCAATGATATTGTCCCTTTTTCGCCTTCGCCAGTGTCGTAGGTGGAAGAAATTACGGTGCAATCCTGCATTGCGGTAACTCGATTTTCAGCACCGATTTTGACGGATATGCCTTCGGCATCAGTTTCGACAATTTTGAATATTTCGTTATTTTCAATCGTGGTAATAAACTCACGCAATTTCTGGATATCGTTGAATTCGGGTTGATAAAGCATGTTTGATTGCCCGGTCAGGTAGTACTTGGTTTGGGCAAATTTCGAAAACGCTTCGATAAATGAATCAACAATCGTATCGCGGTATTTCAACAATTCTTTGATATGACTATGTTGAATTTCATAATGTAATTTTTCTGAAACTTTCGATATTGGCGTATCGACCAAAAGTTCATTTAGCAAATCGATGACTTTAATCAATTCCTGGGTGTCGATTTCCTCTTGGATTGTGATTTGTTTCGATTCGACATACCCGAAATTGGTTATTACCAAAATCAAGGCTTGATGATTCGAGATAGGAACCAACTGGACTTTTTTCACTTTGGAATGATATGCATTTGGCCCAAGGGATATAGCGGTACAGTTAGTTGCCTGAGATAAAAGATCGATCGCTTCCTTGATGATTTCGTCACGTTCACTTTCTTTATTGTGAAATAATTCTTCAAACTCAAAGAAACCGTCTGTTTCTTCTTCAAGATTCTTGACTATGGTTTCTATATAATAGCGATAACCTTTTTCAGAAGGAACCCTGCCTGAAGATGTGTGGGTTTTTTCGATGTATCCCAAATCTTCGAGAACTCCCATTTCATTTCTGATTGTCGCGGAAGAAACATCCAGGATTTCCGCCAAAACTTTGGAACCTATCGGTTCCGCTGTTTTCACATATTCATCAACAATCATCTTCAAGATCATTTCTTGTCTTTTTGTCATCCAATCACCCTTTAGCACTCATATGTTTTGAATGCTAATGATATTATACTAAAGGTTATTAGCAATGTCAAGCGTTGAGTGCCAGTTTTTTTGAATATATTTTTTGCTTAATAAAAAGAAAAAGCCAAAATCTTGGCTTTTAAAAAAACTATTTTAAGTAAGGGTTTATTGAAATGATTTCGGCTAACTTTCCGCCTTTTCCATGACCCGGATATACAACGGTGTTTTTTGGTAATGTCGACAGGATCCGTTTCAATGATGCCTGCATTTTACCAATATTGCCGGTTGGCAAATCAGTTCTGCCAATACCGTCATAAAACAGCGTATCACCGGAAAAGAAATGCTGATTATAGATTATTCCCATCGAGCCTTTGGTATGACCAGGCAAGTGAATGAATTTTATTTTTTCATTAAAAAAATCCATAACTTGTTCGTCATCAACCGCTGTAATGGAAATATTCTTGTCAAGAACAAAATCGTTACGAAACATGGTCGATAGATTTAGATTGGGATTTTTAAGGAAATCCGTTTCTTCTTTATAAATATAAATTTTGACATCGGCATTTAAAAGCATTTTCAAGTCACGAATGTGATCGATATGTCCATGTGTCAAGATAACACCATCTATTTTCAAGTGATGATTTTCACAATGGTTGATTACTTTTATACCGCTAAAACCCGGATCAATGACCAAAACATGTCCATCTTTTGCCAAAACATAGGTGTTTACATCCATATCTGAAGAAGAATATTTCGTTATGTTTATCATTTTACCAAATAGCACGCTCCATAGATTCCGGCATTGTTGCCTAGTGTCGCGATAGCAAAATTTGTCTTCTTTATAAAGGGCACAACCAGTGGATAATAGTATTGCTCGATTCTTTCTATGACAAAATTACCCGCATTCGAAACTCCACCACCAATGATGAAAATGTCAGGATTGATTATATATGTGACTTTGGCAAGAACTCTGGCCAAATATTCCATTGCCTTATCGAATATTTCCATTGCTAGCGGATCCTCATCTTTTGCGTAATCGATGACCTTCTTGGCGCTGAAGTCAGGATAGCGTCTGAGAGGCGAAGGCAATGGGGAGTTATTAAGATAAACTTTAGCCAATCTTACGATACCAGTAGCTGAAGCTACAGTTTCAAGGCATCCGATTTTCCCACAATTACAGTTCAAATTAAAGAGATCGTCAATATGGGTGTGACCGATTTCTCCGGCAACGCCATTAATACCATCAACAACTTTGCCGTCGATGATTACACCACCGCCAATTCCCGTTCCCAAAGTCACCATAAAGGCATTGATATAGCCTTTGGCAACGCCTTGGTATATTTCGCCAGCAGCTGCGACATTAGCGTCATTGGCAACCTTAATGATAATTTCGTCGTCCTCAAGAATCTCTTTCAATTCCTTAACCACATCTTTTTCGCCCCAACCCAGATTTACGCAACTGAAAACCATATTTTTGGCAACTGGTCCAGGTACGCCGATACCTATGGCTCTAATCTCGTTGATGGCGATTTTTTCGGCAATGAGTTCCTTGATTTCAAAAAGAATTTTATCACCATAAGAGGCCTTATTTGTGGGAATTTTCCATATATCCAAGAGAAAATTATCAAGACTAAATAGGCCGATTTTAATCGACGTACCTCCGATATCAATTCCCAAGTTATATTTTCTCATAGACACCTCTTTAAAAAAATTATTAGATAAAGAAAAAGTATCCAACAGGATACCAAATCAACCGATTATTTTTTCTCTTTGTGTACAGTTTGTTTTTGACAAGTTGGGCAGTATTTTTTTACTTCCATTTTATCCGGATGTGTCTTTTTGTTTTTAGTCAATTGGTAGTTTTCTGAATTGCATTCAGTACATTTCAAAGTAAATTGAACTCTCATAAATATTCCTCCATTCGATACTA
>JAKPZU010000272.1 GCA_029559915.1 Bacillota bacterium | reverse complement strand
CTTTTACATTATGAAGGATATTATTCCAAAAATTCCGTCAGATTTAATCGAAGCGGAACTTACAAACGATAAATTTCTCAGAGATACTAATAAAGGAGGAAACAAAATCTATGTGTTAACGGCAAGCGATTCGCCAAATATAATGCAGGAAATTGGGCGTTTACGCGAAATAACCTTCCGCGCTGCGGGTGGCGGCACAGGCCTCGAAACCGACATAGACATATACGACACCGGCGAAGTGCCATACAAACAGCTTATCGTGTGGGACCCCGATGCGAAGGAAATTTTAGGTGGATACCGCTACATTTTATGCGATAAATTGATTTACAACAGCAATGGCGACCCCAACTTAGCTACTGCTCACTTGTATCATTTCTCAGAAGAGTTCAAAACCAAATTTTTCCCTTATACCATCGAGTTAGGCCGTTCATTTGTTCAACCTGATTACCAATCAAGTAAAGCAGGATCAAAGGCTCTTTATGCCCTCGACAATCTTTGGGATGGATTAGGCGCCTTAATTGTCGATCACCCCGAAATGAAATATTTTTTCGGAAAATTTACCATGTACACCCATTTCAACATCGAAGCCAGGAATTACATCTTGTCTTATCTTAAGAAATACTTCAACGACGATGACAACTTGGTTGTGCCCAAAGAAAAATATCTCATCACGATCGACGACTCGAAGTACAGCCCAATATTTACTGAAAATGACCTGAAAGAAGATTATAAAATCCTTTCGAAAAAAGTACGCGAATTGGGAGAAAACATTCCCCCATTAGTGAATGCTTATATCAACTTATCGCCTACAATGCGCTCTTTTGGAACAACACTTAACGACGAGTTTGGCGATGTTGAAGAAACCGGCATTATTGTTACCATCAGTGATATTTATGATGCGAAACGCGACCGTCATATTGAAACGTACATTATGTCAAAAGAATCCAACTCGATGATTTCTATCGACTAATACACTATCAATCAATTCAATTATCATAAAAAGGCAACCAAATGGTTGTCTTTTTTATTTTTTTTTGCAAAGCTTGTAAAAACACAATCTATTTTTTTAATCCAGGCTCAACAATCCTACAAAACAAAAATAAACAACACCTTACCAATAAAAACAATCATGAAATGCACTGTTTTTTGGTAAAAGTTTTTAGCGAAAGTTTTTTTTGATATATTTGCAGCCGCAAACACAAGGGTACCTTGGCCGAGCGGCTAGGCACCGGTCTGCAAAACCGATTACGGCGGTTCGATTCCGCCAGGTACCTCAAAAGAACCTCTTCGAAAGAAGGGGTTTTTTTATTATCTTTCATGAAGAGTTTCTTTTTATTACCAACCTGCTAAATGCAATCTCAGAATCCCAGAACAAAGGTTTTCTACAATTGAACTTAAATCGGACTTATCTGGGATATTAATGGTTATCTTTTCCATAATATTTTATCTAATTTTATTCAATCAAAAATAAAGACACCAAAAACTATTTTGGAAATTTGTATTTCCCCAAAAAAGGAATTAGAAATTTTAGGCGTTGAGAAACGTAAAAGGTTATAAAATTGAAAAGAAATGCTAACAGAATCGGAAATAAGACACATTATTGCAAAAGGAGAAGGAACCCGCATTGAGTTTAAGGAGGCTCAGCTTGGTGTACCCGATTCGTTTTACGATACGGTTGTTTCATTCCTCAATAAGGAGGGGGGTATAATTTTATTAGGTCTGACCGATGATGGAGTAGTTTTGGGGCTTGACGATGCCAATCTGATGCAATTAAAACAGGACATTGTAACTTCATTAAATAACCCAGATGTTATAAATCCACCCTATGCGTTGCCAATTAGAGATGTCAACTATGACAAACATAGTTTATTGTATTTGCATGTACCTATTAGTTCGTTGGTTCACAAACATGCTGGAGTAATATTCGACCGCGAAAACGACAGTGATTTCAGGGTTACAGAAGATAGGCAGATTAGTGAAATCTATTTTAGGAAACGACAAAACTTTAGTGAAACTCAGATTTTTCCAAACTTAAAAATGGAGAACCTGAATCTGGAAGTATTTGATAAAGTAAGGAAACTTATTGCATCAATAAATTCTACCCATCCCTGGCTCACTTCTTCAAATGAACGAATATTGCGCGATGTACATTTCCTGCGTAAAGATTTTAATACGGGGGAAGAGGGCTTAACACTGGCCGCTGCATTAGTTTTTGGTAAAGACGAAACGATAGGCAGCATTTTACCGGCTTATAAGCTCGATGTAATGGTTCGCCGCGAAAATCTCGATCGATGGGACGATCGATTACCCCCATTGCGAACAAATCTTATCGATTCGTACATTAAAGTTCTGGATTTTGTGAAATCGAAATGGCCTGAGAAATTTTTCATCGAAGGAGCACAACGAATAGATTTAAGAGAATTAATTTTCCGTGAATTGGTTGCAAATGTGATTATCCACCGGGAATACAACACGGCATTGGCAAGTGAGATAATTATTTACAAAGATCGTGTAGTAGCTAAAAATCCTAATAAACCCAGATTCACGGGGCCATTGGATTTAAAGACCTTTAGCGCAGAACCCAAGAACCCGAATATCAGAAGATTTTTCAGCGAATTGAATTGGGCCGACGAGATTGGTTCAGGGGTTAAGAACATTAACAAATACCTGCATTACTATGCTCCAGGTGCAACACCTTCATTTATTGAAGATGATCCTTTTATTACTACCATTCCAATGACCGTAGAACCAATTGGCCATAGAGTTGATATGATAGTTGGTCTTGCTCAACTAAACAATGTTCAGCTAACAGAACAGAAGTTGAATAATCTTAAAAATATTCCATTAAATCTGGAACTAAAAGAGATGGATGATGAGAACCTGTTAGCGATTAAGTTAGTAAAGCTTTGGAAAGAAAAAAGTGAGGAGTTACATAAGATACGATTCCGGATAAACAACAACATACAATTAGAACAACTCGAAAAAGTGGGGAGTTGGATAGAAAAAAGTGGGGAGTTATTAAAGAAACGAGGAAGGATACTACTAAGTACGTTACTACTAACTCTTGAACCTATTCGATTGGAAGAACTTGCTGCAATTCTTGAATATAAAAGTAAGGAAAGATATAGAGATGATTATGTGAAACCATTAAAAGATAATAATCTGATCAGTTATACCGTCCATGGTCAACCTAACGATCCTAATCAAGCTTATGTTATAACTCAAAGAGGTATAGATTTTATTGGAGGTAATCAAATATAGCTAGTAAAATTGTGGGAAGTTGCAATAAATATTTCTACTAATAATCAAGGTGGTACAGTAAATTGCAAAGCAAAAAGTGAGGAGCTAATTCGATAAAAGTGGGGAGTTAATTATCAAGTTTGAAATATCCGAAAAATGAAGATCGTAGATTCAATTATCGAGTCTTTCAATTTGGGAATTGAATTAGAGGTGTAGGATTTCTCGACCATTATTGTTGAAGATGATAAAAATTGATAGTAAAGAATTTATCTCCTAAGTAATATGTAATCTCAGAATCACAGAACAATGGTTTTACCTTTCAATTAATTGGGAACAACAACTTCATCATTATTTTGTTACCTTTAATTAGAACATAAATTGATGAGAAATCTAATAACGACAACCATGGAAAGCCCAATTCCCAGCCAGGAGCTGATACACAACAATGAAAAAGTGTTTTTTGCCTTTCGAACTATGGAAGAAAATCATGCGCGCACAGGTGGAAAACCGGATATTCCGCACCGCCATGATTTCTACACCATTCTTCTTGTAAAAAATGCCCAGGGTCGACACATTATCGACTATGTTGAATATCCAATAACCCCCGGAACAGTCTTCCTTTTAAACCCCGGCCAAATTCACCAGATAATCATAGAGTCAGAACCATCGGGCGATATAATCATGTTTAACGATGAATTTCTTCATTACAATTTCATCCGCGCCGAATTCATTTCAGATCTCGGGCTTTTTGCCCTTGGCACCACAGTTCCTCCATTACAGATTGAAACTGGAGCTATGGAAAAAATCACGAATTACTCAAACGAAATTAAAACAGCTTTCACAAGCAGCAACCCCTACCGCTTCGACATCATTTCGTCATACCTGAAATTATTTCTTATAGAATGCAGTCAGTTTGCTGTGCACTCAAAAGAAGAAAACCCTCAGGCTATTGAATCTGGGCGAGCCATAGTAAAAGCATTTAAAGAACTTCTGGAACAAAATTTTGCCCAATGGCACCGCGTTAACACCTATGCCCGACAACTAAATATCACTCCTGATTACCTGAACAATGTCATCAAATCGAGCATCGGCAAAAGCGCAAAAGAACTTATTACCCAGCGAATTGTCCTTGAAGCCAAACGCCTCGGCCTCCATTCTCCCCTCTCGTCAAAAGAAATTGCTTTTAGTCTTGGATTCGATGACCCCTCCCATTTTAGCAAGCTATTTAAAAATGAAACCGGCCAATCGTTTACCGAATTCAAAAATATTCTCGAAAAAAGCCTTCTCAATAAATAAAAGACATTTATATCTGATTTTTACATTTTCTTC
>JAKPZU010000240.1 GCA_029559915.1 Bacillota bacterium | reverse complement strand
TTTATTAATTGCTTTTGAACTTTTATTATATATTTTTTATGATAATATAATAGGCAATACAATTTCCTATTTAATAAAAAAACTTCTTTCTTAATATTTCCCAGCCTAATTCTGTAGGCTTTTTCTTGTTTTTCTTTTTTTTACTTTTTCAAATACAATTTCCTATTAGATAAAACAATAGCCGGTTTAGTCAAAAAAAACCGGCTATTACTAACAATTTTTTTTAAATACTTTTCTCTATTTAACTCTTAATTGCCAGCATTTACCTGTTCGATAACGGAAATCAAGATGCTGTCGGAAGTGACATTGCTCATCAAGTATTCAACTTCTACTCCATCTTCAATCGAATAATATTCGCCGTCAATGTAAGTGCTCAATACGTTATTGGTAGAGATTAACAAACATGAACCGTCAGGTGAATAAATCGCTCCGATTGAAGATGCGCCGCCACTTGAATTCTTGCCAATGACAGTTGCGATTCCTTGTTCTTTAGCCATTGAAGCCATAAGGTTAGCTGCAGAGAAAGTAACGCTTGAAGTCACGATGAACCAGTTGTAATCATAAGCGACATAACTGCTTTCGATGAAATAAGATACAGCTGAGCCATCCGCTGGATTTTGAGAATGATAGACGATTTGATCTTCAGTCATATATCCAAATATCCTTAATACTGCGCCCAAGTTACCACCGGTATTATATGCCAAATCAATAACGACGTTTTCTACTGTTGTTGGCAAAGTATCCATTATTGCCTTAAAATCATTCGGAGTATCAATGGTAAATCCTGTCAAATAGATAATTGCTGTTTTATTATTATCGATTAGTCTTGCTGTTGTTGGCAATGATTCATAACTGCCAAATTTAGCGGTAAGCAAATCTTGCATTGCCCACAAACCCTCATAGAACATCACAGTCTTAGGGCCTAGATCATTTAGATATAATGTAATGTCAAATGGTGCGTCATAATAACCGGTAAAGACATGGGATGTATGCAAGTCATCAAGCGAATATGCCACTTGGAAGACTTTTTGATACATGAATTGATCTGTACTTAGGATAATATCCTTCGCATGAGCGGATAAAACTTCATAATATGAATTGACGTCATAGCGATCTCTCAAACCATAGAAATAATCAATAGACAACGCCAAGAAGTTATATGTTGCCCATCTGACATCTTTAGGAGCAGTCAAGCTATTGAAAGAACTAGTTCTTATTTCTTCCAAAAGTGCTAACCCTTCTTCATCCGGTCCACTGATTGTAAAGGTATCAATACCCCATAACTTATCGCCATTATAATAAACATCATAATAAATGTTTCCCGCAAACAACAAGTTGGTAACATGTAAAGGCATTAAATAATAGGTTGTTTCTCCTTCTGTATGTATCAAAAGGTCAAAACTATAAAAACCTAGAGGAATGGTCACTTGTTGACCATCAACATAACTTGCGTCAACATAAGTCAAACCTTCGCCGTAGTCTGAAGAAGTGCTGGCAACATAATTTTCAAAGAAACTGAAATTATTTACCGTAAAGGTATTGGCGGTGAAATCAATTTCCGCCCAATAACTTTCAGTAACCATGCTTCCATCAAAATCTTCGAACTCAACTGAATATTCAACTCTCAAAATGTCTTCTCCTACAGGAATGACATTTACAATTGAAGAATCAATTGCCCCATCAATCATGTTGATGAAAGTTTGAACATCAATATAAGGAAGTGCTCCGTTATCCGCAAAGAACACATCTACTGCTTCTTGATTGGCAACTACATATTCCGTGGAAGTACCTTCAAACGGTAATGATACCTTAGAGGTAATGCCAGTCAATTCAACATTTGGCTCAACAACAACTTCAAATGGAATTGTAGTTTTAAAAGTACCTTGAATAATATTAGCAGTCAAAGTTACAGTTACAGGATCTTCACCAATTCCAGGTTTAATTACAAAACCTCTTCTGGTTATGATATCCGATCTGTCAGTAGTCCAGATAATTTGCGATTTATTAATTGATCCTGAAGTTGGTAGCACATAGTTACCACTTGAATCAAGTGTCAATGAGATTGCATCAGCATCTTCCATAGCCATTGTTTCTTGTGCGCTTGGAATTACAGTAACTACAAAAGAAGCACTGACTTCATTGCCGGCTACATCAGTTACAGTTAATGTAATCGGATATTCTCCGACAGTCGTCAAATCGACTTGACCGGTTACAACGACTTGCGACAGTAAATTGGTGTCAAAGTCATCATTAATAGTAATGCCTTCTAAAAGATTGAATTTGGAAGCTCCTTTTTCGACAGTTCTATCAACAACTCCAGAAAATACCGGTGCGATATCAAGCGTTGTCGGAGCGGCTGTAGTTGGCGCTACAGTCGTTGGTGCTACAGTTGTAGGTGTAGCGGTAGTCGGAGCGACAGTTGTTGGTGCTGCTGTAGTTGGTGCTTGAGTAGTCTTCTTGTCGCAAGCCGTTATTGTTGCGGCAGCAATCAAGATCAGGAACATAAAAAATAATTTTTTCATTTTTTCACCTCTTAATTTAGTTTAGTAAAATTCTTTCTTTGCCCTACAAATTTATTATATTATACTCCAAAGTTCATTTAAAAACAATTTGAAATCAAAAATTTAATTAATTATAAAAACTCAATATTATCGCTTTCTTTGATGAAAGCATTATCACTTGCCAAAAAGCCTTTAAAAAAGCCAATTAGATTGACAATTTTTCAATTTTTAGTTAATGTATTTATGTATAGATAATTACTCAACTTAAAGAAGAATAAGAGGAAAAAGATGAATGTTTTAATTGTCGGCGGAACCGGACTTTTGGGTTTGGCCGGTGCCAAAGAATTGATAAAAAGAGGTCATAACGTCAAAGCGATTTCCTTGCCTGAGGTTCCTGAAAATCTGGAACTTCCGGAAACAATGGATATCATTTTCGGCAACTTCGAAACCATGACGGACAATGACTTAAGAAAACACCTAAGAGGCATTGAATCTTTGGTTTTTGCTGCCGGAGTCGATGAAAGACTGGAACACAAGGGGCCAATCTACGATTTCTACCGTGATAGAAACATCATTCCTTTGAAAAGACTCCTGGGTCTTGCCAAGGAAATGAAAGTAAAATCTGCGATTATTTGCGGTTCTTACTTTACCTATCTCGACCGACTTTGGGAAAATCTTTATCTTTATGAAAATCATCCATATATCAGATCAAGAGTCGACCAAACCAATGAAGCTTTCAGTTTCTATGATAAAGACTTCTCGGTCACAATCTTGGAACTTCCCTATATCTTTGGCGTCCAACCTGGCAGAAAACCCGTCTGGGTCTTCTTGGTTGAACAAATCGAGAAAATGAAACTAGCAACCTTCTATCCAAGAGGCGGCACAGCCATGATAACTGTCAATCAAGTCGGTCAAGTCATAGCCTCAAGCGTTGAAACCGCTAAAGGAGCTAAACAAATTCCCGTCGGTTATTATAACCTCAGCTGGAAAAAAATGTTAAGGATCTTTCATGAAGAGATGGGTTACAAACATCGTCCCATCATCACCATTCCCAAAAAACTCTATCGTTTGGCACTTTTAAGTCACAAACGAAAATATAAAAGAGCAGGAATCGAATCCGGTCTTGATTGCAAGGGCTTGGCGGAAATCATGACAAGAAAAGCCTATATCGACAATAAATACCTGAAGACAATCTTAAGGGTCAAGGATGATGATTTGGAAAAATCCATCCGGGACTCGGTCCGTCTTTCTCTCGAAATTTTGCATAAAAATAGACAAGTTGTAGAGATGAAGTAAAAAAATAGCCTGAAATTTCAGGCTTTTTTCTTTTTGGAACGGAAAATACTTTTAACTTTAAGTTTAAACTTTTCCAATCTCTCTTTTCTTTGCATCTTCTTTTCAAAACGCTTCTTATCTTTCTTGGCTTTTACTTCATTCTTCAACTGGTTTCTGATTTCCAGTTTCTGTTGTTTTTCCAGCAAGTAGTCATATTCAAACAACAATCGCAATTGCTTAGTCACAGCTTTGGCCTTGGTTTTCAAGGTCAAACCGGTGGAATCAGAGACGTATGCTCTTAAGCTCTTGATTTTCTTATTCGAGCGGTTGATATCAGAAATGATGGTTTTAAGTTCTAGGGCATCAATTGTGATTTCCAAACAATCGCGGGAAAGAATTAGAACTTTTTGATCGAAGGTAAGCTTGTTTTCTTTCAAGTAAGATTTGTGATAATTAATGGAATGGTTTTTATAGATGAAACCGAAGCCGATAACTCTGGAGTCATTGACGTTGTTGTTGAAGATGGTGAGGGTAAACGATCTTTTATCTTCTGATGGCTCAAGCGTGTAGGTGCTGGTAATCCTAAATTTCTTATTGGAAAAGAATTTAGACATGTAGACGTTATATCTGAGGATGATTATCAAGATGACGACTAAAACCAGAAACGCTAATCCTAGCAATAACGGCAGATTTTCTTCAATGAAAGTTGGCATGGTTATTCACCTTCCTTTTTATTTAAAAATTCTAATAGAGCATTGATGTTTTTCATAGTATGCGAATTATAGTAATCAAAATCAAATCTTGCCCCTTTGTCAACAAGGTATTTCATGGTAATAATATCTTCTTCTTTGACCTCTGACAACAGTAAATTAAGTTCTTTATTCTCGAGATTTCCGATGATTGACTCCAAGATGTCGATACTTGAATTTCTTACGGCAATCAATCCTATCCTAGTATAATCCAAATCACGATTGGTTTTCTCTATCTGTAAAGCGTATTCAAAATAATTCCGTTGGTTGTTTTGAATGTTCTTAATAATGATTTCCGTTAAGTTTTCATAGATTTTTAAGGCAATGAACTTCTTGAACAAGGTGAAATTGTCGCTTTCGACCACTAGATTGATTGCTTTTTGAAAATTATAGGATAATCTTTTATTTTCCGGAAGCTCTTCCGTAAAGAATTTCTTGATGAAAACTTCAATTCCTTTAGGATAATCGCCCTTGATCATCGCTTTGGTAAAGTGATAAAAATCTTCAGGTGCACCGTAATATTCCAAATAAACGTTAAGCACATGCAACGGTTTATATTTAGCGATGATTTCCAACCATAAATTCTTGGTGAGAGCTTTGACTGTCTTTGTGGTTTTAAATCCCAATACTTTATATTCCTGGGAAATCTTGAGTTCCATCATCTCCTCAATTAAATAGCGGTTGTTTTCGGTATTGATCATATTCCAGATTTCTTGAGAGCAATTATATAAAGAGATGTCGAAACTATTATTCAATTCGCTGAAAGCCTTGATGTAGCGAATAACTCCCGGCAAATTCTTT
>JAKPZU010000235.1 GCA_029559915.1 Bacillota bacterium | reverse complement strand
GACAAAATCTTGATCAATGCGGATTTAAACGCCGCATTAAACATTATTAGAAAAGGTAACCCCGAAGCCAAACGGATAGGGACTAGAGGTTGGAACACGCCTAAGCGCACTTACCTGTTCAGTGAGTGATCGTTTTAAAAGCATAATTCGCTAGAATTATTTTTGTTCTTAGATATGAATAGGTTTTTCTATTAATCCCAATGCGGCTTCATTGTAGATTTCTGAGATTGTTGGATGAGGGTGAATTGAAGAAGCAATCTCATTAGCAGTGCCTTCCAACTTCATAGTCATAAGCGCTTCGGAAATTAAATCACTGGCATTATCGGCTAAGATATGTACTCCGATTATTTCATTATAAGGCTTTGAAGCTATGATTTTGATAAAGCCATCCTTCTCATTCGCTGACAGAGCTTTGCCGTTGGCTTGTAAAGGAAACTTTGAAACTAAATAGTCTATACCTTTTGTTTTGGCGATTTTTTCAGTTAAACCGATTTGAGCAACTTCCGGGAATGAATATATTACCGACGGTATCTGGTCATAATTGATTTTCTCAGTTTTTCCCAGGATGTGTTCTATCGCAATCAAACCTTGATGAGAAGCTACATGAGCCAACATCATCTTTCCATTAACATCTCCGATGGCATAAATGTTGGGAATTGATGTTTGCATCTGGTCATTAACAAAAACAAAATTCTTTTCCATTTTCAAGTTAAGATGTCTAAAACTCTCATTGTTGCTTTTCATGCCGACTGATAGTAATACTTTATCGGCATTAACATTTTTTTCTTCTCCTGAAACAGTTTTGTATATTACTTTTTTGTCTTCGATTCCTATTACGGTGGCTTCTGTCAGTATTTCAATTTTAGCTTTTTTAAGAATTTTTAACATTGCCTCTCTAATATCGTCGTCAATATTGGCCAAAATCTCTTTTTCTTTTTCAATGATGGTAACCTCTGTATTGAAGGAGTTAAAGATAGTGGCAAATTCAATACCGATTACACCTCCACCAACGATAAGTAATTTCTTTGGAATCTGATTGATTGAAAGCATTTCTTTGCTTGTCATCAAAAAGCCGCTCTTATAGGCTTCATTGATGCCTGGAATTGGGGGGATAATTGGTGATGAACCAGTTGCCAAAATAATGTTTTTTGTCTTTAAAATTTCGTCATTTACTTTGACTTCGTTTTTATTTAAAATTTCGCCTTCGCCATTATAAATATCTACATTGTTTTTTTCAAGCAACATTTTTACGCCACCAGTCAATCTTCTAACAATTCGGTCTTTTCTTTTGACTATCGAGGACCAGTTAGGCCTGATGTTTTCATAACTATCGATGTCTATTCCATATTCTTTGGCATTAATAATTTCGTTATATACTTTTGCGCTCTTAAGAAGAGATTTTGTGGGAATGCAACCCCAGTTCAAACAAACACCGCCAATCGCTTCCTTTTCGATAATAGCAACTTTTAAGTTTTTTTGTCCCGCCTTTATTGCTGCCACGTAGCCGCCCGGACCTGAACCAATGATTATTACGTCATAGTTTTTCATGTAGTTCACTCCTAACTCATTAATAGTAGAAGCGGATTTTTTAGATATTTCTTATAAGCTATCATGAATCGGCCGCCATCAGCACCGTCAATTATGCGATGATCAAAAGTCAGTGAAAGCGGGGCAATATCTCTGATTACTATTTGATTGTCTACCACAACTGGTTTTTTCATAATTTTACCAATGCCAAGTATGGAAACCTCTGGGTGTTTGATTACAGGTGTTCCTGATATGGCGTCAAAAGCTCCAAAATTGGTAATGGTTATTGTTCCGCCCTGCAAGTCACCCAACTGAATTTTTCTTTCTTTAGCTAAAGAAGATAATCTTTCGACCTCATTGGCAATTTCGAATAAACTTAAAGTATCTGCGTTTTTAATGTTAGGAACAATTAATCCGTCTGGAGTATCTACCGCAATTCCCACATTGATATTTTGACGATAGATTATTTCTTCATTTTCATGATCAAAAGAGCTGTTGAAGATTGGATAATCTTTAATAGATTTGACTAACGCCTTGATGATAAAAGCCATATAAGTTAGTTTTACACCTTGCGTTTTGGCCATTTCTTTATATTCTTCACGGAATGAAACTAAATCGGACACATCTAATTCATCTATTAATGTGGTATGAGGAATAATTTGTTTTGATAGAGTCATCGCTTTTACTACGGACTTTCTTAAAGTAGAAATCTTTTCTCTTCTATCCCCATCATTGAGCTTTGTTTTTGGAACTTCTATATTTTTAACGGTGGAGATTATCGATCTTTTTTTTTCTTGAGTCGAGAAGTTTTCAATATCAGTTTTCATGACCCTGCCATTCTCACCAGAGCCTTTAATATTTTTTATGTCTACACCTAAATCGCTAGCCAATTTACGCGCAACCGGAGTCGCCAAAACTCTTCCTTTCGATTCAATTTTTTCATCAACTTCATCGGCTGAAGCAATCACTTCTTCAGAAACTTCTAATTTTCCAACAACTCCAGCTTCATCATTTTCATCAGGGACTTCTATGACAGTTTCCGATTTTTCTTTTTCTTGATTTCCTTCATCAATCACCGCCAAAATTTCGCCAACATGAACAACTTTGCCTACATCTGGGCCGAGACTAATAATCTTTCCTTCTACTGGAACCGGAATTTCAGCATTGACCTTGTCTGTTTCGATCAAAACTAAGGTTTCTCCTTCTTTAATCATATCGCCGACTTTAAAATTATATTCCAATATTTTACCTTCATGGATACCTTCACCGATATCCGCAAACTTAAATTTATACATAGTTTCCTCCTTATGCTTTAAAATCAACTAACTTTTGCATTTCGTAAGCTATTTGTTCTGGAGTTATAATGAAATATGGTTCACCTTTTGGCAACGGAACCGTGATATCAAAGCCAGTTAGTCGTCGTGGGGCAGCTTCAAGATATACAAATGCTTTTTCATTGATAATCGAGATTAATTCTGCTGCGGGGCCAAACGATTTAACTGCCTCATGAACGATTAGGACTCTACCGGTCTTTTTTACAGAGGTAATAATTGTTTCATAATCAATTGGGGATATAGTTCGCAAATCAATCACTTCAGCACTGATTTCTGGTTTTAACTCCAGTGCTTTTTCAACTTCTCTGACTAAAGCTCCCCAAGCAATGATAGTGAGATCTTCCCCTTTTTTCACCAATCTTGCTTTTCCAATTGGAACTTCATATATTTCATCTGGAACTTCTTGTTTAAAAGCCCTATAGATTCTTTTAGGCTCCATAAAGATAACTGGATCTGGATCATTTATGGCTGCAATTAATAAACCTTTTGCGTCATATGGAGTGGAAGGAATAACTAATTTTAACCCCGGAATATGAGCATACAAAGTTTCAAGACTTTCAGAATGATGTTCCAAAGCCTTGACTCCACCACCATAAGGCATTCTTATGACTAAAGGCAAATGATATTTTCCGCGAGAACGATTTCTGAATCTCGCTACATGGGTTACTATTTGATTGTAAGCTGGCAAACTAAAGCCAGAGAATTGCATTTCAACAACTGGCTTCATGCCGTTGATAGACATACCGACAGCACTTCCAACTATTGCAGCTTCAGATATTGGTGTGTCGAAAACTCTTTTTTCACCGTATTTTTTTTGTAAACCCGCTGTTGTCCGAAAAACACCACCTTCAAATCCTACATCTTCTCCATATACAACGACTGAAGGATCTTTTTCCATCATTTGGTCAAGAGCTTCATTTATTGATTGTAAAATTGTTTTAGTTGCCATTTTTGATTTTCCCCGCTTTCAAGTACTCCTTGTAGTAATTCATTTGTTCTTCAAGGTTAGGAGTGAGTTTTTCATATGTGTAGTCAAATACTTCATTGAGCTCGACTTCACCGGTTTCTTCTACATGTTTAAAAGTATCCAATACAAGTTGTTTCAGCTCTTCGTGAAGTTCGACATCTTTTTCTTCAGACCATAATTTTTTACTGATTAGATAGTTTTTCATTCTTTTGATTGGGTCTTTTTTCAACCATTCTTCGACTTCTGAATCCTCACGGTAGAGTTTTGGATTGTCGGAAGTAGTGTGAGGTCCAATTCGATATGTTACAGCTTCGATTAATGTTGGGCCATCGCCTTTTATAGCTCTTTCTCTAGCAGTTTTTACTGCTAAATACATTGCTAAAGGATCGTTTCCATCGACCTGTATCCCGGAAATACCATAAGCTATAGCTTTTTGCGCCAAAGTTTTGGCTTTTATAACTTTATGTCTAGGTGTTGATATCGCATATTGATTGTTTTGTATTACGGTAATCATCGGCAAGTCATAAGTAGCAGCAAAATTCATGCCTTCATGAAATTCACCGTGAGAAGTACCACCTTCACCAATAAATACAATAGCAACTTCATCAAGTTCTTTTAGTTTGCTGGCATATGCTACACCGGCAGCGTGATTGATTTGTGAACCGATAGGAACGTTTATTGGTAATACTCTAACTTCATCATCGTATCTTGAACCTCTTTCATTTCCGTACCAATAAAGGAAGGCTTGTTCCAAAGTTACCCCCTTATAAAGCATGGCGTTAAATTCCCTAAATGCCAAAACTAGCCAATCTTGATCCTTCAAAGCCGCCATAGGGCCTACTTGAGCAGCTTCTTGACCGATGTTTGGGGCGTAAGTTAACATTCTTCCTTGTCTTTGAAATTGTAATGCTTTTTCATCAGCTGTTCTTCCCAAAACCATAGTCTTATACATTTTGAGCAAAGTTTCTTTGTCGATTTTAGGTTCCAATTTATCATTAACGATTTTTCCTTCTTGATCCATTATCTGAAGCATTTCGCCTTTCAATGGATTATAATCATCGAATAACATTAAAAATCCTCCCATTAAAATAATATTTCTAAATGATGTATCTAAGTATATTATAAGATATTTTAGCGTCATTCCGAAGGCATATGCTCCATAAGTTAGCGCATGCTAACCTTATTGAAGGTTATATAAGCAATTGATAATCATATTGCATATTTTATTGCGCAATTAGTTCATAATTTAAAAAATCATATGATATAATAAAGAAAGAGGTGATAATCTATGATTGTTGGAAATATTGAAAATGTAGTAGCTAAAGACATCATTAGCGATGAAGCAAAAGATGCTAACATAAGAGTCTTGGTTGGGCCGGAAAATGGTTGGAATGATTACGTAATGCGTGTTTTGGAAGTTAAGGTTGGTGGTTATACTCCTAAACATTCACATCCATGGCCGCATATCAACTACATCATTGCGGGTGAAGGTTCATTAATGATAGATGGAAAAGAAAATCCAGTAAAAGCAGGATCCTATGCTTATGTTCCTCAGGACCATATTCATCAATTTAGGAATATAGGCAAAGAAACATTTAAATTTATTTGTATCGTTCCTAAAGAAGGGCATAAATAATTTTTTTCGAGTTAAATTGTCGTTACAAAAAGAATTACCTAATTATTTAAATTTGATTTTAAGAGCTAAATATAGCGAAAAACAAGCTAAAATCGCTTTGATTTTTAGCTTGTTTTTTTATGGCATTTTTAAATGGATGTTATCTTTAGATTGGTGAGCATATCGCTTGTAATTATTTCGAATTCGAAATATAATTAAGAAATAAGATTTTTTATGGACGTACAATATGAATAAGTTGAAAGGAATCCATCACGTTACTGCCATTACTAGCAGTGCAGAAAGAATTTACAATTTTTTTACTTATACGTTAGGTCTTCGTCTTGTTAAAAAAACAGTTAATCAAGACGATATCAATACATATCATTTGTTTTTTGCTGATGATGTGGGTAGTCCTGGAACAGATGTAACATTTTTTGATTTTCAAGGAATTGAACAAAATAAAAAAGGTTCTGACGAAATAAGTCGAATTGGTTTGAGAGTAAAAGATAATTCTGCAATTGCCTACTGGGAAAAAAGACTGAAATATTATAAAATAGAATTTGAGGGCCCATTTGATCTTTTTGGCAGAAGAGCAATTTTTTTAGAGGATTTTGATTCTCAGGAGTATGCTATATTTTCCGATGAAGGCATTTCCGGAGTTATTGGCGGAATTCCGTGGAAGAAGGGACCTGTTCCCGATGAATTTGCTATCATTGGGTTAGGGCCTATCTTTATGAGAATAAATAATCTTGAACGGATGAAAACTACATTAACTCAGCATATGGGTATGACATATAAAGAATCAAGTAACAAATATCACCTTTTTGAAATGGGACAAGGGGGCAATGGCGCAAGTGTAATCCTTGAAGAAAGTAATCTTCCTAGATCGTGGCAAGGCTATGGCGGTGTGCACCATGTTGCCTTTAGGATTGAAGATAAACAAGAATTGGATCAATGGATTAGACATTTAGATGACATCGGGGCTAGACATTCAGGTTTTGTAGACAGATTTTACTTTAAATCTCTTTACACGCGGTTATATCCTAACATCCTCTTTGAATTTGCGACAGAAGGCCCAGGTTTTATTGATGATCAGGAAGATTATAAAATTTTAGGTGAGACATTGGCTTTACCACTAAAATTTAGAAATTACAAAGAACAAATAGAAAAATTAGTGAGACCGATTAATACTGTAAGAAGTACAATTGATTTCAAAAAGGAGTATTTCGATGAATGAACTAAAAACAATTACCGTCTTATTTAGAGCTTACAACTCTTTAGAAAAGGCAGTACGGGATGATATTGCCAAATATGGGCTGAACACCAGTGAATTTGGTGTTTTGGAAGCTTTGTATCACAAAGAAAGACTAAGTGTTAAAGGTGTAATCGATAAAGTTCTTACGCCTAACAGTTCAATGTCATACGTAATAGAGAATTTGGTTAATAAAGGTTATATAATAAAAAAGCAATCAGAAAAGGATAAGAGGAGTTTTGTGCTTGAATTGACTCTAGCGGGTAGAGAATTGATGGCTGTAATATTTCCGCTTCACAAACAAAACATCAGAGACATTCTCAATGTTCTTGATAAAGAAGAAGAAATAGCTTTGCAAAAAGCTTTAGTTAAAATTGGTAAATCTAGTTTAAAGAAGTAATGATATGGAATATAAGTATATTGAAAGGTCAAAATCAAAACTTTACATTGTTCTACATGGTACTGGTGGGAATGAAAACAGCTTTATTCCTTTTGCGAATTTTATAGATTCAGAAACGTCGATTCTAGGGTTGAGAGGAAATATAAATGAATCAGGATTGAATCGTTTCTTCAAAAGATTGAGGTCAGGTGTCTTTGATATTGAAAACTTGGGAGAAGAGACCAAAAAACTAAAAACATTTATCGACTCATTTATTGAAGAAAAAGGGTTTAAGCCCCAAAACACATATCTATTAGGATATTCTAACGGTGCCAATATTTTGACGTCCTTATTGTATCACTTTGGAAAAGTATATGGGCCTATAGCGCTCATGCATCCTATGATTCCACTAAGAAACTTCAAATTAACTAATCAAAACAATCAAAAAATAATTATAACATCAGGCTTAAATGATCCAATGGTCAGTGTAAATGAGACCGATGAGTTATTAAAAATATTAGTAGAAAACGGTGCTGATGTCACTCACAAAGTTTATAGGTTTGAACATGATATCTCCGATGCTGAAATCACAGATGTCAAGTTATGGTTTAATCAACAAGAAGCCCAATAATTGGGCTTTTTATTTGGCATGTCTTGTATATAAACTATATTTGTTATAAAATTGATTAAAAAAATGATTATATTATGAAGTCCAAATTGGAGGATGAACCCGTGAAATATAAAAATCTAATTAATCAAATGACACTGGAAGAAAAAGCGAGCTTGATGTCAGGCAAAGATTTTTGGACTACAAAACCAATTGAACGATTAAACATTCCCAGCATTTTTCTTGCTGACGGTCCCCATGGTATCAGAAAGCAGGCAATATCACCGGACCATGTAGGGCTAAATGAAAGCATACCTGCTACTTGCTATCCGACCGCTGCGACAATCGCCAATAGTTGGAATATTAATTTAGCGGAAAAAATCGGTGAACATTTGGGAAAAGAAGCTAAAAGCCAAGGAGTAAATGTCTTGCTTGGACCGGGTACAAATATCAAACGCAATCCTCTATGTGGCAGAAATTTTGAATATTTCAGTGAAGATCCTTTACTAGCCGGTAAATTTTCTGCTGCCTATATCAGAGGTATACAATCACAAGGAGTTTCTGCGTGCCAAAAACATTTTGCAGCCAATAATCAAGAATATCGAAGAATGGTTATTGATTCAATCATCGATGAAAGAGCTTTAAGAGAAATCTATTTGAAAGCTTTTGAAATTGGTATTAAAGAAGGGGGATTGAAATGTTTAATGTCCTCCTATAACAAACTAAATGGATATTACACCAATGAAAATCCACATTTAATGCAGAACATCTTGAGAGAAGATTGGAAGTATGAAGGTGTTGTTGTTACCGACTGGGGCGGCAACAATGACAGAATAAAGGGATTAATAGCTGGAAATTCGTTGGAGATGCCTTCTACTTCGGGAGAAACCGATCAAGAAATAATTGAAGCTGTTAAATCCGGATATTTGAATGAATCGATATTAGACGAAAATGTCGACAGGCTTTTGACCTTGATTTTTGAAACATATAATGAAAAATCAGATTCAATGAATGGATTTGACATCGAAAGTCATCATTGCTTTGCTGAAGAAGCCGCTCTAGAGTCAATCGTCCTGTTGAAAAATAACAATAAAATTCTTCCGCTCGACGAAAAGAAAAAAATTGCAATCATTGGAGACTTTGCAGCTAAACCAAGATTCCAAGGAGCAGGTTCTTCAATAGTGAATCCAACAAAATTAGATAATGTAAAAGACTCAATCAAAGATTTTAACTTAAATTTTATCGGTTACGAACCTGGTTTTAAACGTTATGGCAAGCAGTCTAAGGCCTTGATAAAAAGGGCAAAATTTTTGGCTGACAAGAGCGATGTGATATTACTGTTCATTGGTCTTGATGAATTCTCGGAAGTAGAAGGCATGGATAGATCAAATATGTCATTACCTCAAAACCAGCTTGATTTATTGGAAAACCTGTGTCAAACCAAGAAACCAATTGTAGTGGTGTTAGCTGCTGGCAGTGCAGTTGAAATGCCTTGGGCTGATAAAGTTGAAGCAATACTTCACACGTCTTTAAGCGGACAATCTGGAGCTAAAGCAACTATAAAAATTTTGTCAGGAATTGTTAACCCTAGTGGGAAACTTTCCGAAACAATCGCAAACAGTTATTTTGACTATCCTAGTAGCCCGTATTTTCCGGGAAAAGAAGAAACCGTTGAATATCGTGAGAGTATTTTTGTCGGATATAGATATTTTGATTATAAACCATCACTAATTAAATTTCCTTTTGGCTATGGTTTATCATATACAAATTTCGAATATAACGATTTAGATGTCGAGGGAAAAACCATTAAATTTACAATTACAAATACTGGAGATTTTGATGGAAGTGAAATCTCTCAGGTATATATCAGTGCCAATAAATCAAAAGTTTATCGACCACTAAAAGAGTTGAAAGCTTTTAGCAAAACTTACATAAAATCAGGAGAATCTGTTACAGTCGAAATAACACTCGATGATTATGCCTTCGATTTTTATGATGTTAAAAATAATAAATGGACTGTAGAAGAACTGGATTATAATATTATGATTGGCTCTTCTTCACAAGATATTAGATTGCAAAAAGTCATCCATATTTCCGGTGAAACAGTTGATACTACTTTTAATTTCCAAAATTTACCTTCTTATTATTCTGGTAACATTACTCGGATTAACGATAGTGAGTTCGAACTGCTTCTGGGAAGAAAACTTCCGGAATCAAAAACGATATTTTTTAAGAAAAATCGCTTATTGGTCAACTACAACACTACAGTCTCTTATCTTAGATATGCCAAAGGTTTTTCTGGAAGATTTTTCATGGCTGTGATTAATGGTTTGATAAGATACTATAATTTTACTAAACAACGCGAAAAAGCCAATTTCTTAATCATGGGCGTTTTACATTTGCCTTTGAGGGGTTTGGCAAGAATGTCTGCCGGGAAAATTTCTCATGGCCAACTAAATGGACTAATCATGATGTTTAATGGCCAATTTTTTTCCGGCTTAAAAAAATATTTTAGTGAGAGAAAACTGAAAAAAGCAAAACAGAAGAAATTACTAAATTAATCTATATTGATTTTGCACAAATGCATTTCTTTCCAAAATGTGGTATAATATTAATGTCATAAATAATTTAATTTGAAAGGGGCTTAATTTATGAAACTTGAGAAGAGAACTGAAAAGCTAAAGTCAGTTAGGGCAGGGCATAAAATACCGGGAGTTTTATTTGGTAAATCAATTGAACCGGAAGCGATTCAAATTGATGAAAAAGAATTCAATGAGGCATTCAAACAATATGGGTTGACCCAAACGTTTGAAGTTAAGATTGGCAGAAAGAAACACGATGTCTATATCAAAGAAGTTCAAAGACATAATATCAATCATAACCAATTCTTAAATGTTAAACTGCTGAAAGTAATGGCGGGAGACATGATTAGATCACATCTGCCGATAAATATCATTGGCAAAGAAAGCATTGAAAAGCCAGGGGTAATTATTCAACATTTAGCTGATTCAATTGAAGTAGAATATGGTATTGGTGAAAACATCCATCAAATTGATGTTGATGTATCCAAGTTGGAAATAGGAGATGTAATCAAGGTTGAAGATCTTATAATTCCTAAAGGTATCACCGTTCTTGATCCAATGGACAAACCAATTGTCAATTTAGTTGAAAGCAGATATCAAGAAATAGAAGAAGTTGAAGAAGAAGTAGCTCAAGAAGTAGAAATTATCACTGAAAAACATAAAGATTAATAATAACAGCTAGTAGATTCCCACTTACTAGTGTAATGATAAGATGTTAGTAGACACATAAAAAACATTGTGTGAAATACTAGCATCTTTTTCAATTAGGTAAAAATTATAATATATTTATGAGTAAGAAGCTTTTTGGATAACGAAGTTATCAACAAAAAGCAAAAAGAGGCACGAAAACAAATCACAAAAAAGGAGGAAAGAAGGATAGGAAGACCAAAAGGAGCTAAAAACAAAAATTCATCTCGTTATTGGAGCAAAGAAGGGAAATATGAGTATGTAAGACTAATCATATCAAGAGAGATTAGTTTAAGCCAATCAGCAAAAGAAAATAATATATCGTCAGAAATGCTTAGTAAATGGGTAAAGAGATATCAAGAAAGCGGAATAGAATCATAATATCCTAAAGGTATGTACATTGAACCATCTACATTTTCAACAATCGTGAAGGTGTAGTTCTTAGTTTTCTTGTTGCTAGAAGAATTATTAGCTTCGAGAATGATGGTCTGTTGGCCGGAGACTGAAGTATCGAAAGTGCCATTTACAATGACATTGCAGATTTCGTCATGATTATCCGTACATTTTATCTGTTCATAATCGAAATCACGATTAATTAGATGTTTTTTTGGTAATTCGGAAATATTGATGACAGGAGCTTCCTGGTCATTGATAATGAGCTTATTAATATAGTTTGTGCTAATAAAAACATCAATTGCATAAATAATCATGAATATTAAAGCGATGACAATTAGGATGTTTTTTGTTTTTCGATTTAACTTCATATTTTAACTTCCTCACTTTTCCTAGTATTGTAATATCAGTATTTTAATCACATATTAAAAAATAAAAAACCCTATATCTTAATTCATAGGGTTTTACGGTAATCACTAGGGGCCATGCCGGTAATTTTCTTGAATGAATTGGAGAAGTGGGAACTATTGGCAAAGTTCAGTAAGATAGCAATATCCAAAACGTTATAATCGGTTTCCTTTAGTAGTGTTTTTGCTTCCTCAATCTTGGCGGTGATAATGTATTCTGAAATTGTCAAACCCATCTCCTTCTTGAATAATCGAGACAAGTGTTCTTTGGTAATGAATAAATCACCAGCGATATCGTTTAGGGAAATTTTATTGGTCAGGTTTTTCCTGATATACAAAATAATCTTTTTGATATTACTGCTATGATTCATCAAGGTATAATCCCTGACTAATTTTGCATAAGTAGTAAGGATTTTTTCTGCCATGGTTCTAGCTTCCGAAGACATGCTTATCTTATTGATGTTAAATTTGATGTTGTTGGATATTTTGTTTGCCAAAAACAGATCAACACCGGACTTTAAAGCTTCTCGATTGCATAAAGCGTCAAAAATCATCAAAGAAGTTTTTATGTTTGTAAACGGATTGTTTCGATAAATCAAAAGTTGATTTGCAGTTTTTGCAAAGTCAAATAATTTGGCTGCTTCAACGTCACCGTTTCTTACAATTGTCAACAATTTTTCTTGAATTTGATTGTTGGCTTCTACGTATTTGGCATTGATGTCATTTTCAGCGGTATCCTTTATTGATTCATTATTGTCGGCTTTCATAATTTGAACGTTGAAAATTCTGACCTTGTCAAATTCATAGAATTCCGAATTTTGAAGCATTCTAAGCAAAATTGTTTGGTGAGATTCGGTAAGTATTTTTGCGTTGTAGTAAAATTGTTCAACCATAATTGCTTCTTCATTGATAAAACGATGATTAAGGATAAGATTATCGATAAAATGTTCAAAATCATCATTGATTAAAAATGGACCAATAATAATATTTCTTTCATTGGCAAACAAACATAAAAAAGTCAATCCGTTCTTATCTTGAACTCTCAAGGTTTTGCTGTCTTTATGATTTTCGACAATTGACTGTTTAAAATGATTGATTTCTGCTTTTAATTCTTCGGGAAGAAGCAGAGAATTTGTTTCATACGTTTTGACATTATTCTCGTAAAATGAAAAGGAGATAGTTGTCATGTAGTGGATGCTGTAAGCAATTTTTTCTATTTTCATAATTTTCTCCTTACTAGACAATTATAGAGATAATCGTGTTGAATGTCAATA
>JAKPZU010000430.1 GCA_029559915.1 Bacillota bacterium | reverse complement strand
ATGCTTAATCTAATAATGAACTATGTGAGACCAACATCAATGAGTGAAGTTTCTGGCATTCCAGATGATTGGCATCGTTCTGCATATAATAAAAAACCTCAAGCATATAAAGCAATGAGTGAATTAGTTGAAAAAATAAAGGCAAAATACTTATTGATATCATTCAATTCTGAAGGATTTATTAGTCTTGAGGAAATGCTTGAACTACTAAAGCATGTTGGAAAGACAGAAGTTCTTGAAACAAAATACAATACCTTCAGAGGAAGCAGAAACTTAGCAAACCGTGACATTCACGTTAAAGAATACTTATATTTAGTGGAGAAGTTCTAATGAGCAAGAAAAACGATCTTCGTCTTCAACGAGAAGGTACTGTAATAAACAGTATTTCAAAAAAGCAAGAAAAGCGATTGGGTAATAGCCTCATTGTTCTATATAGAGCTTTAACCGACAAATATGGAGTGCAGTTAGCTCACGAAAGCCAGTGGTTCTTAAAGGATATTGTTGAAGAACTTAGGAAACATTATCCAGAAGTTGATTTTGGTTATAAATTTGATTCTTCATCAATGCGTCCAGATGGTGGGATATTATCTCTTGTTGACAAGAGTGGAGAGTATTTTCCTATTTTAATTACGGAAGTTAAAAACCAAGGAACGAATGACTTAAGGGCACAAGAAGGTAAGGAAAAGCAAGCAAAAGGAAATGCAATAGAACGATTGGGGAAAAATGTAATTGGATTTAGAACCGCATTGTTAAAAGAATCCATTTTCCCTTTTGTTTGCTTTGGCGATGGTTGCGATTTTGCAAACGATAGTTCAATTGTTGATCGTGTAATTACAATTTCAATGTTTGGGGAATTGAATAAAACACGTTTGCACAATGAAGGTAATGATAAGCAATTTAATCGTGGTTCTTTTTACTTTAGAGTACCATTGTGGACTGAAAACGATATGCTTCCTATTATGACAGATATTGCAGAAAGAAGTATTTTGTACTATTTCTCAAAATACGGAGAAAAGGCGTTTAAATGAATGAAGAATCGCCTGAGCCATCCTTGGCTCAGGCGATATAGTCGTGGCGGGCTTCTGTACAACAACCGCTTCAACCTGACAATTCCTGTTGTCATGGTTTGTGCTTGTCGCTTCGCTCGGCACAAACCACGCCAAGCCCTTCGGGCCGGAATTGCAGGTTAACTGAATGTTATGTTCAAAAAAGCTGACAGTGATC
>JAKPZU010000429.1 GCA_029559915.1 Bacillota bacterium | reverse complement strand
GAGAGGGGTTGCTGAGAGTATACCGCTCTGCTTTTTTAAAGGAGAATAGAATACCCATTCCATAATGTCTGAACCTTGATTTTCCTGATTTCAGGATTTCCTTGATTTTGAAATCCTACACTCGCGCAGAATCATGAAAATCCTTTAATCCTGCGAATCATGGTTCAGACAGTGTGAAATACATCTCCTTCCATCCCGTCTGAACCTTGATTTTCTCGATTACAGGATTATCTTGATTTTGAAATCCTACACTCCCGCAGAATCATGATAATCCTTTAATCCTGTAATCATGGTTCAGACAATGTGAAATGCATCTCCTTCCATCCCGTCTGAACCTTGATTTTCTCGATTTCAGGATTTCCTTGATTTTGAAATCCTAAACTCCCGCAGAATCATGAAAATCCTTTAATCCTGTAATCCTTGTTCAGACAGTGTGAAATACATCTCCTTCCATCCCGTCTGAACCTTGATTTTCTCGATTTCAGGATCATCTTGATTTTGAAATCCTATACTCCCGCAGAATCATGATAATCCTTTAATCCTGTAATCATGGTTCAGACAGTGTGAGGTGTTGCTGTGAGCAACGGCTTTAACCGGGTGAAAGACTCCGTCTCTCCCCCGCGCCCCCTCTCTGCTCTCATTCGCCGAGGGGCTTTTTCACAGCGCCTTGCCGCATTCACCATACTTGCTGTTTCGCAGAAAAGTGAAGGCACTTCTGTTCAGAACAGGCGCTCCCTCATGCCCCGTAACGTACGTCCTTTACGACGGGGCATGGCTCAACTTCGTGTTTCGCTGAGGGGTTGCATAAAATTCCCTCATCCGCTGGCAACAGCTTTCCTTTACACAAGTGAAGTCTTATTGAAAGAATTTACTCAATGCAGGCCCACTTTATCAAAAACCGACTTTTCGCGACATCCGTATCGCTGTGCCGGCAGGCAAGCCAATTTTGTGCATCCTGACCTGCACCAGCCTTGCGTATCATCACAGATTTCTGCAAAATGTGGCAAAACCCCAAGCGGATGTATCACTTTAGTCTTTTTTGAAGTGTATCAATTTTTACATTATTCTCTATTAAATTCCTCTCGTGCGATTCAACTTTCTTTTCTATTTTATCAACAGAGTTTTTAATTTCAACAAGTTTGTAATCAAATAATTTAAATTCAATTTTCGATTCATAGATTAGATATAAACTAATAATTACAAGCCCACTGATTAGATATATTAACCAGTTTTCCCTTATATATTCTGAAACAATGTAATTTATACTAACGGGTCTTTTCCTTTTTATAGTTGATTCAGATAAATCTTCACCAGCTTTTTCAGTATTATTAAATTCTAATGAGTCATCTAAAGTCGGCTCATAATCAATTTTCGGTATATATCGTTTATATGCTTCTTTTTGTTGAGTTGATTTACCGGTATGGCTATATCTATTCGACATCAATAGCCTCCGTATAATTTTTATTTATCCATTCTGGATAATTGTTGTCATTAAAGGCATTAGCACGCTGAATAAAATTTGAAAATTTAATTTCAGATGCAGCTGGTAAAAATGGATTAAAATATCTTTGATAATCTATTGACATAAAAATTTCATCTAAATCCGACTTCTTTATTATATTGAAAATTACGTTGTCGTAATCATTA
>JAKPZU010000135.1 GCA_029559915.1 Bacillota bacterium | reverse complement strand
TCAGCGATATCGACGGCTATTATGCGGTTATCTTATGGAACGAATACCGGAGAACGGGAGATGAAAAAAAGCTGAAGATGTTGCTTGATTATAACAGCGCCGATGCGAGAAACCTGGAAGAATTGTTGGTTAAAGCTTATAACATGAAGCTGAAGAATACGCCGTTTTACGAAAGCAATATAATAATGTAGTCAAGGCGCCCGGGAGTCTAGAAAGCTTATGGAACAGATTCCCAGACTGACCAGAATTAGTTTTTAGATGGTTAGGATCATTCAGGTTTTAAGGCCGTTTTTGCCGGTTCTGGGTATTTACAATGACCGGATTTATTAAGGCCAAACCGCCGTAATATTAGTTTGCCGTACAAAACCTTGCGGACTATTTCAATAGCCTCTTATCAGCGGACCGTTTTACAACGCTTTACATCACTATACGGCGGTTGTCTTCCACTTATGGGTGGAGGGACTTTGACATGGCCACCGGATAAAAAAAGTCAGAAACATTCTTGCATCTGGTTTTAATCAAAAAAAGCGCCACAGTTTGTTTCCTGTCACGAAAACATTTTTAAAATTATTCCGAGTTCGATCAGAACATAGAACAAATATATGAATAAGAAATTTATAAAATAATTTTCAGAAAGGAGGTGACTGTCTATGAAGAAGAAAGTCTATACCCGGCCGGTCTCAGTGATGCTGTCAGAAGAAATGTTCGATCAGGTGAAGACCATCGCGGACAACGAGGAAATCGGTATCTCGGATTACATCAGGGAAGCGATTCAGGAAAAGCTGACAACAAACAACCACAATCAATTTCAGCAAGGAGAATAAACCATGAGAAAAAGAAATTTTCACACATCAATAAATTTGCTGATCGAGCCCGATACCTATCAACGGCTCAAAATGATCGCCGGACTACAACATACAACCATGTCCAAATTCATTCGCGAGGGTATCAAGCTCAGACTGGCGCAGTATGACAAGGAGAATAATTCGATGGTGGAAGGATAAGCATAAGCACGCCGAGAATAATATAGCATAAATGATTACATCATCTATTAAACCCTCTTCTTAAAATAATTAAGTGATGTGATCCGGTTGATTGTATCAAACCGATTCTTCATTAATTGAAAGTCGCTCAAAGGGAATTCCTCCTATTTGCTTTCCAATTGAATTAACGGTCGTGTTAACAGTGTTAATAATCATTTTTTTAACATTTTCATCAAATTTTTCTCGGTAATCTACAACAATCTCAGCTGGTTCAAAAACAGGGATGCCCCTTACAAGTAACCGATAAGAATACCCACCCCAAGATTCTGAAGAGAAAAAACCATCTTTGTATCGGAAAAATGGTGTACAAATAATTTTATAGTCCTTCAATGCTTCCTGACTTCCGGCATTGTAAGCAATCGTTTTTTGTTCTTGCAATTGCCTAATGTATTCGGCGTCTTTAGTGGCAATCTCCTTTTTCAGTTCTGCAATTTCAATTTCCTTCAACGAATTATCCTGATAGCCACGTGACGTAGCCTCAGAAATCTTTCTCTCCATTTCAATTTTTAAAGCTGATTTTTCAACTTCTGATTTATGAAGTAATTCGCGAGCGTCCGATAATTGATTCTGAATGTCTTTGAACTCCTTAAGCTTCTCCATTTCTCTTTTGTGCAATTTTACAAACATAACCCAAGTCAATCCAGTAGCAACGATAAGAGACAAAATCACAGACATAAGAATAACCATGTAATCCATTTCGACCTCCTTGAATGTATTTTAATTTTAGTAAATATCCTTCTAAGAAACATTGAACCTTCAAAGTATCATTCACACTTTACCAAGCATTTATAATTAAAGGCAATGAACATACCTTAATTACTTCTATTTGAATGATTTAACTAGTTGTCACAAAACAACTTCTCCCACTGTTGCCACTTCAAACAGGTGGTTGCCGC
>JAKPZU010000118.1 GCA_029559915.1 Bacillota bacterium | reverse complement strand
TTTTTCAACTCTATTACCACCAAAGGAATCCCGTTTACAAAAAGGACTACATCGAGCCGTTTATTGATATTTCCTTCGAACACGGTGAACTGATTAACCACTAAAAATTCATTGTTTTCCGGATGGTCAAAATCAATCAACCATACCAAATCCCCTCTCTCTACCCCTTCTTTGCGGTAACTGACTTTGATTCCCTCCGTCAGCATTCGGTGAAAGGCTTCATTGTTTACAATCAATTCTTGCGAACCAAAGCGCTGGATTTGTTTAATGGCATCTTCTCGAGCTTCAAGGGGAACCCTGAAGTTGATCGCATTGATTGCTCTTTTAAGCCGATCGAATAGCAAGACGTCCTCAAAAGATTTTCTTTCTTCGTTTACCCCGCCTGGAGCAATGTCTGGGCCATATAGATATTGGTACCCCTGCTTTTCTAATAGTTCAATCGCAAAGGCTTCAATCGCGGATTCTGTAATTCGAGTAGCCATCTTATCCCTTTTGTCTCACCGGTGAGACATTCCTTTAATAGTGTCTCATATTTCCTCATTTATGAGACACAATGGCTTTTGTGGCTCAAAAGTGATCCACAAACTAATTTGTGGCTCATATATGATACACAAACAGTGCATTCTTCACTCGCTACCCATTGTAAATTTCAAATTTCGCCTTCTATAAATGCCTTAAGTTCTGCTAAATATGCGGTTAAATCAACAGAAAATAGGACTTCACTCGCAGGGTAAGAATAATTACCTAATGTTACATCACCAAAAATATCATCCCAATAGTCATTAAACTCTGGATTGTCTCCTAATGAAAGCTTTTTGTTTTTTTCTTCAATATTAATTCTAGGATTTTCAGTTTCAAAAGTTTTTATAAGAAATACAGCAATAATTTCTGTTGTGTCAATGAGAAGTTCTCTCGTTATTTCATTAATTTTCTCATTTCGTTTTTCTAATTCTTCAAGTGTTTTTCCATGGGATGTCGCCCCAACGTCATTCCTGAGATTTCCTATTTGTTGACCGATAGTTACAAGTGCAGAAGATATCTGGGTTACTGGTTCTGTGTCTTGATAGCCAATTGCAGTAAATGCTTTTTTTACTACCCTATTGATTCTTGAATTGGTCTCCAATGCAACATTTTTTTCTTTGCCTATCTCTTTACATATAGATTCAAGAAGGGATTTTGCATTTTCTATAGCAATGCTAAAATCCGTATCTATGTAGGTGTCAATCCTATTACAGTAATCGCTTAGGAGTGACCAGCGACCATATTCTTGAATGATTTGATTTAACCGATCCATATTCCCTCAACCGTTTTATACACCTATATAACTCTCACTTCGCCACTTATTAGCTTTGGTAACAAGGCGTTACGCAGTTTCTCGAGTGTTTCAATCTGATTAAGGTTTTTTGTAATTTTAAAGAACATAGGATCTGTTATTTGATTAAATTCCTGCAATCTATTCTTCTTAGGAAATCGAAAAGTTAAGTAATCAATACTAGAGCCAGCATGTGCTATCACAGTTCCAGATGAATGGGATTTTATAACATCCTGAATCTCCCTTGAGGTGAACAATAAATACTTCAATCCCAAACTATTGTAAACTGGGTTTAATGAATAAACTTTTCTTATTCCGGAGGAGTAGGCACCTTCTAAGCCAAAACTTACTCGTCCAATCGTTCCATCAAATGACACTAATAAATCTTTTTTACCGCATGTAATTTGACCAGGTTCCTTTTTAATATATGTACTTGCTTTAAGATCTAACATATCCCCAACTCTAATGAATCTTATCGAGTCGGCTTCTTTATTTTCTAAGTAATTTCTGCTTCCCGGTTCAAAGCCCTTATCAAACATATAAATATCATTTAATAATATTTCTTCCCAATCATCGCTTGCTTCCTCCACAAACCACTGCCGGAAAAGAGTTTCTGCCATAGCTTCAAGTGTCTTGTTCTCGCGGTGGAGCAGGTCTATCTTGTCATCGAGACTGGAAAGCACGGAGGCGATGGCGCGCTG
>JAKPZU010000108.1 GCA_029559915.1 Bacillota bacterium | reverse complement strand
ATGCCTACGGAGGCAATTCATACACCGCATCTTCAGGACAGAATGCTTTCAATAGAAAATGCACAGTATATTTTCAATAATGCTCGTGATATAGGCAATGAAATTGAATACAAAAAAGACGGAATAATTCAGAAAAGAGCGCAGGAGGTTCTGGCTAAAGCTGAAGAGCTGTTAAAGGATATTGAAAAAGAAGGAATATTCAATACAATTGAAAAAGGTAAATTCGGTGGTGTAAAACGAAGCTTTACCGGCGGCAAAGGATTGGAAGGCGTTGTTGAAAAAGATGAAAAATACATTAACCCATTTATTGATTTAATGTTGGGGGGTGCAAAATAATGGAAGGTATCCAGAAAGTAGATTTAACGAAAATCAAACCATATGGAGATACATTAAATGATGGAATGGTTCAAATGAGTTTTACATTGCCCATTCCATACGGCGATGAAGCAAGTGAAGCAGCGAAACAATTAGTATCTAAAATGGGGTTTGAAAATCCGGCGGTTGTTTTTTCAAAAGATTTGGGAGTAGGATACACATATTTCATAATGTATGGAAAATGCACTCATACCGTTGATTATACTTCAATACAAGTTCCAAAGGCAGATATTGAATTTATGCAAAGAGAAGAAGTTGAAGAATATATAAAGGAAAATATCAAGCGCGACGTAGTGATTGTAGGAGCATGCACAGGTACTGATGCTCACACCGTCGGTATAGATGCCATAATGAATATGAAAGGCTTTGACGGTAATTACGGACTTAAAAGATACAAGGGCATTGAAGCAATCAACATGGGCAGCCAGGTACCAAACGAAGAACTTATTGCAAGGGCCATTGAAGTAAAAGCAGATGCAATATTGGTATCCCAAGTAGTTACACAAAAAAATATCCATATTTCCAACCTGACACAATTAGTCGAAATGGTGGAAGCAGAAGGACTTAGGGATAAGTTGATTTTAGTTTGCGGAGGACCTAGAATAAGTTATGAGCTTGCACAGGAATTAGGATATGATGCAGGTTTTGGGACAGGAAGCTATGCTAACCACGTTGCAACCTTTGTAGTTAATCAAATTGTGGAAAGAAACTTAATTTAGAGGTATGGGGACGGTTCTTTTTGTTCTTGACAACAGGAAGAACCGTTTTTTTAATTGAAATTTCCACAATATTTGGTATAATTAAATAAGAGGATGGAAGGGAGGTAATCATGGATAGATTAACTATCGGACAGATGTCCAAAATAAATAATGTTTCAGAGCAAACGCTTCGCTACTATGATAAAATCGGAATATTAAAACC
>JAKPZU010000428.1 GCA_029559915.1 Bacillota bacterium | reverse complement strand
AAATGATTTAATGCACAATACATATTATAACTTTATTATGCAAATATATATTTATTTAATTAATATACAAATATTTATTATAAAATACGAAATGAACTCGTTAGAGATCCGGGATAAAAAGGAGTTTTTATGGGTAAAATGCGAGAATTCGTCTCTTTACCGTAATTTTTTTTTGAAGATGGTAACAAAGTATTTCAGTGTCCGGGTGGAATAAATCAGAAATCAAATTCCAGAAGTTCTTCTTCTTTACTGACCTCCTGCCACAATCTCAAGGACATTAACTCATCATATTCCCTGTTGTCAAGAAGTCTCCAGGCGACTTTTGTCCCCTTTAATAAAGTATGACGAACAGTTACAATTTGATTCTTTGAGAAGAAAAACAAACTGCAGAATAAATAACCTCGTTCAAAATGGACATCATTGAGACGTACAATATCTAAGTTGCCGTCTTCTTCATAAGTATATATCTTCTCCAGCCTAATAACTTTTCCAGTAGTGCAAATGTTATCATTATCAATATGAAACCAGGACGGATGAAAAAAACAACCAAGTCTAAGCAGACATGATTTCACTCGGTACTTAAAGGATTGATATAAAAACAAGATTTGATATTGTAATGTATACATATATAATTAGTTAAAAGTATCCCCCGGTAATCCCCTCTCCCGTTGGTCCCGGCACCTTACCTGTCTTGTCGGTGCCACAAAAAGAACTTCACTTTGAAAAAAGTTTATCGGAGTTATAATCTTATCTTTTTAATATAAATACCTGGGGGGAACTTTTTCGGGCAATTATTTCAAAGAAAAATTTTTTTTGGAAAAAAAATTTCATCACCGTCAAATGGTCCTTATAAGATTATTACCTACTCTTTTTGGAATCAATGGCCAAGGAAAGTTCATACTTCACATGCGAAAATTTTCATCAAACGGACCTAATATAGGATCTTCTTTTTTTTTACTGGATCATACCAGTCAGCCTTTTGTTTTGACCAATCAATCCATTTTCTGAGTTCATCGGATAATACACCAAACTCCAATGCTTTATTCTCAACATAAGATATGTAAGATCTTATAATTTGAACTTGTTGCCATTGATTTGCATCCTTGACAAGTTTCCTGAAGTTTCTTATTTCTTTTTCCTTACGTGCTTTTATTTCTCTTTCAATTCGTTCCTTTTCTTCATGAATTTTGCGTTGTTCTTCATAATAGAGTCTCTCCTGTTTTTGTTTTTTAGCATATAATTCAAGCCATGCAAGAATATCGGTTAAACGATCTTCAATTAACCGTTGGCCATCTTTCCATTCTTTATATGGATATGATTCCAGTTTAAAAACAAGAATTCCAGAAGGTTGGTATTCCAATCTTTGCCAGGAGTCCGAACTTTTTGTCCGGAAGAATCTCTCCTTTAGGCTGATTTCAAACTTTTCTTCTTCAAAAACGGCATAGGTACGATCATTTTTAATGATAACATCATGCTGTCTTGCCCGAAGAAGTTTAATGAACGCATCGAAAAAACGGAGTGCCCTTCCGACATTTCCTGGGGAGACTCTTATCCTTAATTCACTTCTTTTAGTTTCAGCCATCCCCTTATATCGGTCATAATTCAATCCAACATAACGACTGTTGTGAATGGATCTTCTCATCATAAGACTTTCCCTGGCCTCAGATATTAAGGGATCTGGTTTGGAAAGCTTCTGGCTTACTTTTACTGGCAGGTTGGTTTCTTTGATTATTGATTCCTTCAGAGTTTTTTGTGGGGACTTATTGAATGGAGAATCAATATCCCTTAAAGTCATAGTTATATTATCTCTACCCACGAAGTCATCTGGAAGTAATTGTATTTCAACCGGTTTGCCATATTGTATCCGTTGCCAATGACCCATTTCAGGGGTGGGAATATTCATCTCTTTCAGAATCTTTCTTAATTCTGAGTTTTTGATATCAAATTTCCTTAATAGTGCTGCGACCGTCTTCGACCATACCAGATCATAAAGTTCTTTTCGTGTCAAAATGATTTTTTCCATGGCAACCAATTTTATTAATTCCGGGACTTACCCAACAAATTAATAAAAAACACCTTCACCAATTAAATGATGAAGGTGTCATGTTGCTTAAAAATGAGAAAAATGATCCAATTTAATTTACACTTTCTCATTTTTCCGGTTCATATCCAGTTCATAAATCCTTGTAATTAACTGTAAATGAACCTTTTTTGGTCGGGGTGAGAAGACTCGAACTTCCGGCCCCTACGTCCCGAACGTAGTACGCTACCAACTGCGCTACACCCCGTTTTAACCTCCGTATCCGCCAGCCGGCGGAGAAGGAGGGCTGCC
>JAKPZU010000097.1 GCA_029559915.1 Bacillota bacterium | reverse complement strand
ATTTTCACCACACCGCGCTGTTTTTGGGGCACAGATTTTTTGCTGATAAATATTTATTTTATACCACAACCTATTATTTTACCTTGCTATTTATTGTTTATTATTATTATAATAATATATTGGCATGGGCATTGCTGTATATTAAGGCAAATACGAACGAATGGAGGAACATAAAACATGAACAGATACGAAGTGGATGAAAAAACGATGGAATTATACGACAGGAAAAATGATTTTATTTATCCCCTAGTCAGGAAAATAAACAATCGAGACAATGAATTATTATTTAAATCATTTGACGGCCTTTATATCATCGCCAATAAAAACCATGATACATGGACATTTGACGCAGAAAATAAACACTATAATGAATGGTACGGCACAGATATTTCTTGCGGCGGATACATTGTTGAAACAATCCCGGCTACGATTAATAAGGTCTTTGATTACTTAAGCAAAAGTATGCCTGATGACATGATTGATGAATACTTTTCTAATATGGCAAAATACGATAAAAACGGCAACGAAGCTTTCCCGCAAGATTATAATTGGATCGCCTGCTACGCAGTCACCGGCGGATCTGAGGGACATTATGTCCATGTTGATATTATCAAAGAAGATAAACGCACGTTACTTTATCTGGCAAAAACATTTCGCGGATACAACCACGCTTGCGAAATTGCCGCGCATTTGGGTAAAATGCTTAACGCATAACCATAGTCCACCCCACAGGCCGGGGCCGCCATGAAGCGCAAGCAACCGCTTCCACGTTCGCTGCCATCGGCCTTGAAGCATCCCTGCCAACGGAAGCGGTATTAAAAGCCCTTGTGAACGGTTCTCTTATTGAAGGCGCTCCTTCATCGGCATGGTGGGCTGAAATAAAATCAAAACAAACTAACTTTAAGGAGGCAGTTATGAAAAGATTAGCAGAAAAAGCATTGTTGGCGGATTTGACAATTTCGTCTTGGTCGGGTAGCGTAGTTGATAAGAAAGTAGCAGACGAGATCATGGACAATAAAGAAGCAAGTCGGAATCGTGGCAGATTTACAAAGCAGTTGTTTATGGATGTTAAATCTTTAAAAGCAATCACGAACAAAATGTATTGGGAGTATCGAAGCAAAACGACGGCATGGGAAGAAGGACGCAGATTGCTTCCAGTTGATTTTTTTGAAAGCTTGACGAAATTGCACAGAGATTGTTCAGACGAATTAGAAGTTGCTCTTACCGAATTTGGCAAGAATTATGATCAGTATAAAGAAGAGGCAAAGGTTGGGCTTGGCAAGCTTTATAATGAAGAAGAGTTTCCAAGCTTCAATGAATTTAAAAGGAAATGGAAGATCAGATTAGACTTCTTTCCAATTCCTGAAAAACAGCATTTTATTCTTGATGCAGAAAAAAGCTTGATCAAAGAAATGCAAAAGTCTTTTGAAGCTTCAATCAATTCCAAAGAATCAATCGCAATCGAAGAAACAAAGCAGAGAGTAATTGAATCAGTCGGCAAGATAGTTGAAAGGCTTGCCGATAAAAAAATGCATTTCAGCCGGCAAGGAAAAGAAGTCATGAATCCGATCAGAGAATTGGTTGACGTTCTTCCGACATTAAATCTTTTCAATGATGAGAACATTACCAAAATGATCGAAGATTTAAAGACCAATCTTTATGAAGTCACTGATGAAGATTTGAAACAAGATAAAAAGAGAAAAGAAGTTCTAAAAAATACCAAGGCTATGTTGGACAGAATGGCTGATTACGCTTAAAGCTTTATCGGACCCATTAATCATTTTTAATGGGCCCTATTAAAGTTTTAAACTAATTAAAATTTAATAAAATTAAGGAGGCAATTATGAAAGCATCAGCAATCAAAAAAGCATTATCAACAGCGGCAAAAGCAGGCAGACCGGTCATGATGTGGGGATCTTATGGGGTTGGCAAATCAACAGTTGCACGTCAATGGGCAACAGAAACCAAACGAACGATTTATGAAATGACCACTACAGCATTGGAACCGATTGATCTTCGCGGTCTCTGCTCAATCAAAAACGGAAAAACAATCTGGAATCCGCCAGCATTTCTTCCTACTGAACCCGGAAGTGTTCTTCTTATTGAAGACCTGACAAATGGACATCCTCAAGTATTAACATCGCTTTACGCCTTGATTCTTGATGGTCGACTGGGTGATTATATTCTTCCCAAAGATACAATCATCATTGCAAATGGAAATAGAGAAACAGATGCTTCATACGCTACCAAAATGCCGATGGCTCTTGCAGCACGGTTCGTCCATATCAACTTTGATTTTGATCTTAATGATTGGATCAATAATGCAATTGATCATGATTTTGATATGTCGGTCATCTGCTTTGGGAGAGCCTTCCCCAATTTAATTAATTACCCTGACCCTAAAGGAAAAGAAAAAGCACAGCCTGTTCCCAGAACATGGGAATTTGCTTCCGATATTCTTAAAGCACAACCTGATGATGAAATCAGATATGAATTGCTGTCCGGCACAGTTGGAACCGAAGCAGCAATAGAATTCTGTGCATTTCTGGAAGTCTTCAATGAGCTTCCTGACGTCACAGCAACATTAAAAAATCCTTTGACATTAAAAGATTTGCCGGTAAAACCTTCAATCATGTATGCTTTTATCGGAGCCATGTCAAAACGAGTTGATGAAAAAACCATGAAAAACTTTCTGGTTATTGCTGATCGGGAAATCAAAGAAGGATTGGCCGAATTTGCAATCACAATGGTAAATGATGCAATTCGATATAATCCAAAATTGAAAGAAACTACTGATTATATTCAATGGATTTCAAAAAATCAAAACTTCTACAAATAGTAGTTTTATCGGGTTCACCAAATCATTCTTGGTGGACCTCATTAAAATTATTATTTACGAAAGGAGAAAATTATGAGTGAAAAATTCGATAAGGCAAAACAAAGGGTACTTCTTGATCACAGATTCTTTGCGTCAATGATGATGAGAATGAAATGGAAAGAAGATACAACCTGTGAAGCCGCTTGGACAAATGGTCGCGAAGTAGGATATAATCCTGCTTTTATTGAAAAACTAACAACAAAACAAACCATGGGAACGATCATTCATGAACTCTTTCATCCAATGATGAAACATCATCTCCGAATCGGAAATAAAAACCATGATATTTGGAATCAATCTTGCGATTATGCAATCAATCCATTGATTATCAATTACGGATTTGAGCTTCCCGATGGCGCATTAATTGATGAAAGATTTTATGGAATGTTAGCAGAACAAATTTATCCAATTTTAATGCAAGAAAAACAAGACCAGAATCAACAGAAGAATGACCAAGGAGATCAGAATCAAAGCGGTCAAGGCAATCAACAAAAAAATAAACAAAATGATCAAAAGAAAAAATCACAAGATGAAATTCGTCCCGGTATTGATGAAAATGGAAAACCTGCCGATGAAGCTGAACTGCAAAAGCAAGAAAATGAAATCAATGTTGCAATTTCACAAGCTGCTAAATTTGCAGAAAAAGCAGGACAGGGATTTGCAGGAATGGAAAGATTGGTGAAAAATATTTCCACCGTTGAAACACCTTGGCAACAGATTCTTTCCAATTTTCTTTATGAGTCAGCAAAGACCCAGTATGATTGGTCAAGACCTTCAAGACGACATGAACAGTATTTTCCTTCCCTTCATAATTATGAAGCTGGAAACATTGTGATTGCAATTGATAGTTCAGGATCAATTAATGAATTAGTATTTGACAAATTCATTAGTGAATTATCATCCATTTTATCAAATATTTCATCTGAAATATGGGTGATCATTTGCGACAATAAAATTCAGGAAGCAAAGCAAATCACTGTTAATGAATTATCAGAAATTAAGCCAAGAGGGTTTGGAGGTACGAGTTTTAAACCAGTTTTTAAATGGCTTGATGAAAATGATATTACACCAACAGCAATGATTTATTTGACCGATTTGGATTGTTATGGGTATCCTGAAGAACCTACGTTCCCGGTATTATGGGCAACATATGGGTGGCATGGAAAATCTACAAAAATTCCTTTCGGCGAAAAGATTCTTTTAAATTAAAAAAAGCTGACCTATCGGCTATACGGGGAGAAAGTATTCAACTAAAATCACAAATAATGTAATCGGATATTTAACAGAAAAAGAAACAGAAAAAGAAACAGAAAAAATTCTTCAAAAAATAGCTAAATTATAAGGAGGAATAAAAATGTTATCAATATTCATTTCGTTAATAGCAATATTCGGAATAGGGGTTTACACAGGTCACATTTTAACTAAATTTTTTATGGAGGAAAAATAATGAAAAAAGAAAAAGATATGATACAACAAGGAACTTATATCCCAATTGAAGTTCAAAAGTTTTTACAGAAAAAAGCAAATGAACGTTATCCCAGAATTGCTCCCGCAAGATTAGCATCTG
>JAKPZU010000046.1 GCA_029559915.1 Bacillota bacterium | reverse complement strand
AGAGAAAAACCGCTTGTATTGGATTATTGCAACCTTAGTAACGCTTCTGCTTGGTGCGTTGATGTATTTGTTTTTGGGTAAGCGAATCAAATCAAGTCAAACAGATGTTGAAACTCAAATTAGAAACACCAAGAAATCTTTGGAAGAAGAAAGTTTGAAACTAGATGGTGAATTGGTTAAAGTTTTCCAAAAGCAGCTTGAAGTATTAGAAAGCTCTCCAAAAGGAGCATCTCAAGATGATGATCACTCACTCGTATTGAAAATTGCCGATAGATTAACCGCAATGGAAACGAATCATTATCGTATGGATCCTAATACTAGAGGGTTAAAGCAACTTAAAAATGCTGTTAAGAGCATAAAGGAGAATTATCTTGTTAAAGGCTATGAAATTGTTGAGATGTTGGAATTAGAATATAAAGAAGGAATGAATGTTACTGCAAATTTTATCCCAAGCGATAAAATTGAAAAGGGCAAAAGAATAATCACACGAGTAATTAAACCTCAAGTGAATTTTAAAGGAAAAATGATTCAAGCTGCACAGATAGAAGTCAGCGTTGGTGAATAAAATTAAAATCAAAAAGAATTTAAAATGAATAAACAGAGAACAACAGTAGATTTTGGGATTGATTTGGGAACAACCAATTCCGCAATTTCCAAAATGGAAAATGGAACACCTGAAAGCATTAGAACTAATACACTGAAAGACACAATGCCTTCTTGTGTTTATATTAACAGAAAGGGTGCAATTCAAGTGGGTGACGCAGCCTTCAATGCATTGAAGGACGAAAAACTCAATACTATGAAGAATTGGGATGCAGGTAATGACAATTCCTTTATAGAATTTAAAAGGACGATGGGATCCGATGCTTCTTACGAAAGTGCCAATGCAAAGCGTTCATTCACTTCCATTGAATTATCTGCTGAAGTTTTAAAGACATTGAAGTCTTTTGAGAAAGATGAAAATGTAAATACGGTTGTGATTACTGTTCCCGCTGCTTTCAAAAACAATCAAATTGACCACACAAGACAAGCAGGAAAATTAGCAGGCTTTCAACAAATTGAAATCATTACAGAACCTGAAGCCGCTGCTTGGGTTTATGGCCTAAATTCAGAAAATAAAGACGGTTATTGGCTTGTATTTGATTTTGGAGGAGGAACTTTTGATGCAGCGCTGCTCAAAGTTAGTGATGGCATAAGACAAGTAATAGATACCGAAGGAGACAATTACCTTGGTGGTAAAAATCTTGATGAAGCAATCGTTGATAACATCATTATTCCACATTTGAAAAATAACTTTGTTATTGATGACTTACTAAGTGACCCTAATAAAAATAAGATTATTCGAGCTGCAATGAAATTCTATGCAGAAGAAATAAAAAAACAACTATCATTCAATGATGAGACTAGTATTTTAACAAATCTAGGAGATATACCGGGAGAGGATGATGAAGGCAACGAACTTGAATTAGACATAACAGTAACTTCCAACGAACTAGAAGATGCAATTGCTCCAGTATTTCAAAAGGCTATTGACATAAGTCAGGAACTTTTGAAACGTAATAACCTTGATGGTTCAAAGTTATCAGCTTTGATATTGGTTGGTGGCCCAACTATGTCCCCAATTCTTAGAAAAATGCTTTCTAATCAAATATGCAAGCCCGATACAAGCGTTGACCCAATGACCGTAGTGGCTAAAGGTGCTGCAATCTATGCTTCAACCATCAAACGTAAGGAAGAAACCATTGAGACTAATCCAACAAAAATTCAGCTTGAAATCAATTTTGAACCAACATCTGTTTTTGATGAAGAGGATGGTGTTATCAAAATTTTAGCAGATAAAACTGAAAGTGAAATTCCTGCAAAAGTATTCGCCAATGTTAGCCGTCAAGACGGAGGTTGGTCTAGTGGAAATGTTGAAATAAATTCAATTGGTGAGATTGTAACAGTACAATTAGAAAAAGGCAAATCAAATGCATTTTCAGTAACGCTGTATGACGACAAAGGAAATAAACTTGAGTGTGAGCCATCAAGTTTTAATATTCTACAAGGAGGCAAAGGCGGAAGTGCTGTTTTGCCATACAATATTGGAATAGAAATTCAGGACAGAAATACAGGGAAACTTGAATTTAGAACGGTAGAAGGATTAACCAAGTCAAAACAGCTTCCTGCCTCTGGAACAATGAGCAATCTCAAAACTCCTAAACAGATTCGTCCCGGAATGGATAGTGACTTTTTGGAAATTGCAATTTATCAAGGAGAACACGGAGCGGATCGTTCAAGAGCAATTCACAATCACCATATAAATACAATATACATTACAGGAAGTGACTTGCCAGCATTACTTCCCGCAAATAGTGATGTGGATGTTGAGTTGAAAATTGACATTAACCAAAAAATTACGGGGCTTGCTACCTTCCCACATCTTGCTTTTACTTTTGAATTTGAGTGTGAAACTGTAACCGACACAACGGGAGAAGACAAAGCAAGCTACCTTGTTAATGAAATCAATAAAGGATTAAATTCTGTAAGACAGCTCAAATCAAAAGGTATTGATGGTTCGGAGATTGACAAGGCTGAAAAAGAATTGGGAGAAATCAAGTCTCAGTTTGAAAAAGACAAATCAGCTTCGGATAAGCAGCAGCAAGCACTTGAAAATCTAAGAAAAGTTTTAAAGGTAGTTGACAAACTTGAAGGTGAAAGAGAATGGCCTGAAATGGAGAAAGAACTTAAAGAAGCGTTCTACAACTTAGAAGAAATCAATAAAAAGAAAGGTAATGAACAAACCACCAAATTGGTTAATGACATAAAACCCAATGTGGAACAAGCTATCAGGGACAAGGACAAAAAACATACACCTGCCTTGATTGAAATGATAAATACACTTGGGTTTGAATTGGAGCGTTTAGAGCACTTGATTGGCTTTATCCTTTTCCACGACAGAGACTTTGATTCAATTAGATGGCGTGATAGACAAGCAGCACGTAATGC
>JAKPZU010000041.1 GCA_029559915.1 Bacillota bacterium | reverse complement strand
GCCTTCACCATCCCAAACCAATACAACCTTATTAATCATATGGTCTTTTATTAATTTGCGAATGGTTGTCATAAAAGCATACAACCCACCAATGTGCCCAAATTTATCGGTGTGTGTATCCTTTGCGCCATTGACTGACCTTTTCAAAAGATAAGAAGAATCCACTAACAAAGTCCTGACTTTCACTCTTCTTCACTCTCTATTTTAGGTGCTCTTTCAATCAATTCATCAGCAAACGTAGCATCGTTCTTTTTTGTTTTCAATACAACCTCATCAGGATTTACTGAATCATCTTCAAGTAAATTACGAAGATATAATACATTTTTCTTCTTAAACTCTTCAAGGTCATCAGGATATACAAATCCCATTGGAGTTGATATTATCTTTCCTTCCATCGATATGCCACCAAGCGGACCGTCAATATGGTTCTTTGCAACACTAATTTTAGTTTCAGTACCGTACTGCGTTTCACGTTTTTTGCTTGTAGCCATTATTTTCTGAGTACTGTGACTGATAATGCCACCAAAATGGAATATCAGCCTTGCACCCAAATGCCACGTTTCACCGCCCTTGTGCTTGACAACACCTTTATTCATATTATCAATCCAAATTTTTTGAACAGCAACAACAGTGTTAGTATATTTTCTGTTTGATTTTCTACTACTTGGAATAGTATTATTTAAAAAATACATGAATGCTTTTTCATATGCACCCGCATTCCACATATTATTTTGCGTATCATCTTTTTCAGCAGCATTAATTGTCTTAATACAATTTAGTGTGCCAATTGAATCTATTGCAAATAATATATCATTATCTAATACTCCTGCAGATTGCTGGTCAATTAAATAGTAAAAGCATTTTGCCAAATCTTCAATTGATGCTTCTTTTCTGTCTTTATCTTGTAATCTACCAAAATTTTCCAACAAATAGTCGTTATCAATTCGGATAAAATTATCAAAATCAAAACCCATTTCAGCTAATCTATAGTTTCCCTTTTTCATGTTATTCTCAGTATCAACAAGAATTGGTAATATTCCCATTTTCTGAGCAGAAACAAGTGCTTCACATATTGCTGTTGATTTACCCGTATTGGTATGTCCACGAACAAGATTTACATAACCCTTGGCGAATCCGGGGAGTCCCGTTGCCTTTTTAAAAGCATCAGACAATTTTATCCATTCAAGTGGCTTGTCTGGAACATCATCTAAACCTGCCTTTTTCTTGAAATTTTCGAGATTAAATGTCTTTTTTGGTGTTGGTTTCCTTCCTGCATTTGAAGGAACTTCAGTTTCTTTTGCCATAGTAATACGATATTAATATAAAGGGGGATTTTTTGCTCCCCCTTTAATGTTGTTTAATTTTTTCTACTAAAACGGTAAATCGTCATAGTTGTCAGATGATGGGGTGTCATTATCCTCAGTATCGGATGTTTCCACATCATCGTTGGCGGGTTCGCCAGCAAGCACCGACTTTCCAATATCTACCGCATCATCAGTATATGTACCAACTTTTGATTCAGTAATATTGTTGATGGTTGTGCGTGGA
>JAKPZU010000003.1 GCA_029559915.1 Bacillota bacterium | reverse complement strand
GTTCAACTTCATATCATATGAATGTACATCCCATTTTTTGACGTTTGGACGAAAACCAATGAACACATTAAGTTTATGAACATTTCTGAGCCAATTGGTGACCTGTTGCCATAATGGTGCAGGTATATGACTGTCATGTTTATCCCAATCAATTTTTGCTCCTTCCTCTTGGGAATGAGAAAGTTTGCTGCGAAGATGTTTCTGCGTATCGTAACCACAAATACAAGGTTCATTAAAACCTAGCTCTTGGAGCTTAACAGCCATTTCATATGGTACAAATTCTCTTTTCATAATTCACCTTTATTTACTTTTGGATCTACTCTTTCCCAATAATCACGATAGACTTTGATTTGGCCTTCAAGATCAATATCAGTTCCGTGAACTTGTCGATATGTTGAAGTTAGAATAATACTACTCATATCATCTGCGTGATGTATTCCTCTTTCTTTAAACCATCTTTGTAAATCTGACCCTCCCCATAGTCCCCAACGATTTCTCATTGATGTACCAAACCCATGATGCAGTTCCCCAAGAAATTCATCTTCAGTTTTTGATAAAGCAAATTCATCATTTTTTGGATCAACCCTCAATATCTTAATTGCTTCATCAAGCGTTTTTGGCGCTGGAAATTTATCGGCATCTGAATCATTTTTAATTGTTCCATCCTCATTGAGTTCATCATCAGGTGGGATTTCGATAACGGTTTCATCTTTTTTAAGAGGCGGATCAAAGACTATTTCATCTTTATTTATTCCGTGGAAAGCCAAAATCTCTTTCCAAATATCTTCAGTTTCTACACAATTAGATTCTTTATAACTTTTCTCATCAATATGATGACAATGAACACAATACTTGTATGGGTTCCCTGTATGTTCATTAAAAAGAATTCCCCATTGATGAGGCTCGAGCGGTTTATGCCCATCAGGATGGCCAGCAAAAGTTGTTCCACATTCCTCACATCCCTGGCAAGGCCAAAGGCCATCGGTGGTCCACATTTCTTTTTTACCGCACTTACATTTTAGATATCTCATTTTGCAAGTTTTTTCATTAGTTTCCAAAGTTCATAACTACCAAAGTCAAAAAGATGATGATATGATTTTTCAAAACATTTTGGACATTCAGAAACTTCAACAACATAACCTTGTTCATCAGTAGAAAATCCGAGTGTGTGTTGACTTTCAAGCCATATTCTTTCTGGATAACAAAAGGGGCAAAAATTGACGTAGGCGTTGTATTTGCCTTTATCTATGACCCTATGCTCAGGTGCAATTCGTGTTATATCTGTGGTTTTCATACTAATACTTTTTCAGGTAATGATTTTAATTCTCTTGAAAATCTTCCCCAATTATTTCCTATTAGGAATTTATCATCGTTAGAAAGGTTTTTAAATTCAGGATTGTTTTTTAAATCCTCAAGAATATTGGTTATAGTGATAATACTTTGTATTTTTTCAAACCATTCAGGATTAATAACGAAGTCTTTATTCCAATCAGTAGGTTGCCTATGAACTCTAAAATCGGATATCTTTGCTCGTCCTATTTCCCAAGGCCCATAAACTTTGAGACTAGCTATCATGTTACCCTTACCTTCCCTTGTCCACAAACAGGTCTTAACCATTCCCCAATGATCGGATAATCTGTAAACATAACCATCTTTGGTTGTGAAGTATTGACTTCCCGATTTACTATTGAATTCGGTTGTTATTTGGTCTTTAAAATGATTTTTAAGTCTACCCCAAGTTTCTCTTATATTTTCATATGGACTATCAACAGCTTCGAAATCTACCTTTGTACAAGTCTGATAATTAGTTTCATCAATCTCAGGGTGAAGTTCCCTATAATGTACGTACTTAATTGTTGAAAGTCTATCAACAAGTTTTCGAGCTTTGATTATATCGTCTCTTGGGATATCCATTATGCAAGTAATTTATTTAACCTTTCCCAAGCTTTGTTTGTTTCATTATGTGGATGGTCAGGACTCATAAGGTTTTTACAAAAGTCCTCATGTTCCTTTTTGTACATTTCAAAAAGTTTTGGGTTGTAAATCTTTGAATGTTCCATATTGGCAATTCTGTCGCAGATTTTAACAACTGTTGCTTTCCAATTGGAACGTATTTTTGGATAAGTTTTGGACTTTCTTTCAATTCTATTCCTACCAATTTCATCGGTAACAGCGTACACTATCTCAGCCACTTCTACTCCGAAAGCCTGTTTAAGGTCATTATAGGAAAGTGCAGTATCTTCAAGGGTGTCATGAAGAATAGATGCGACGATAATACTTTCATCATACCCCAATTCTTCGGCTATCTTTGTCACCTGTTTAACATGATAGGTGTAAGGATAGATGTCATAGACCTGAGCCGAATGGACTCTTTCTGCTACTAATATTGCTCTTTCTTTATTATTCATAAGACAAAGATAAAAAACAATATTGAGATTTCCAAATATTTTTCATATATTTATATAACACTATCGTTCATTGACATATAGGAGAAAATTTAAAATGGATATACAATCATTTATTTTAGGTATGAGTGCGGTGTTAGTGATTGCATTAGTAATCGGTAGCTTCTTTGCCGTAGTTAAGGTAATAAAAATCAGTAAAGAATTTCGTGAGATCCAGATATGGGTTAGTCATGAATTTGAAAATCTTAGAAAAGAAGGTGAACAATCAACATTCGGTACAAACCAGCAAATTCAGGAAGTGTACAGAACAATGGATTCACGTTTCGATAAGCAGTACGAAAAAATAATGAAAGAACTTAATCCCAATAAAGCGTTTCTAAGTCTAATCGGTAAAATGCCGAAAGAAACTGATGCTGGTTCTACAGATAATGAAACATATAAGAGTGCTAAAAGGATTATGGATAAACTTGATAAACAATAAAAATCGTTTTTGGATGATAGTGTAAAAACAAAAAGGGGCTTTCGCCCCTTTTTTTATTCCTGGCTTTCGACAGGAACTTCCACAAGATAACTATCAGCTAACTTGATGATTTGTTCACGGTATTTCTCTAAAGGATGAACTTCTTCCTTATGATTGTTTTCAATCTGTTGGAATGATTTACCTCTGGCGAGACCGTAGGCGGCATACATTATTCGTAAGGTATGTCTGTTAGCCCTGTGTTTCCATTGGGCTTCACTAGGACTAATTTTATATTCACCTTTTCTATTGACAGTTTTTCTCTGGTCAATATAGAACCTCTGTTCTTCAACTTTAACTTTGATGTCTTCTTTCATTTTTTTAACATCGTACTTTACTATTGTTTCCATAATAACATGAATTTAAATTTTTAATTTTATTTCTGCATGACGTTGCAGATAAACGAATTCTCGATTCTCGAATTACGAATTGGGTGAGTGTCACATTATTATGGCGGTCTCACGAGCATCTATGGTTCATTCATGACAATGCAAGTTTTAAATTGTTAGTTATTTTCATCATCTCAGGAGTTCCATAAAAAGCAATAGATGTGAGTTGGTTTTCCATGTCGGGTTCGTGGAACTTAACGACATTGGCACCAAACCATTCTAACTTAGTGTAGATTTCTTTGAGATGATTTTCGTCGTTGGCTGATAAGCTGACGACGTACTGACTGTTCGTCATCCAATCTTGGAACTGATTGGGGAATTTGTGAGCGAACTCTGTCGCGGAGTGCACTGATTGTGCGAGCTGGTCTCCAGGTTGGAGATCCTTGCGGGTTACTATTACTAATTTAACCTACTTCATAACTTTTAAGTTTATATTAATAAATATCACTCAACAAATATAATACAAATTTTTTAATTTCCAAACATTTTGTCATGTTTTTTATGAAAAATGTGAAAAAATAAATAATTTCGGAGTTGTTTTGGGATTGTGCTCGAATATCTCTTTGTATTTTTTTAGAAGGTCATCAGTCATTGAATTTGTATTCAACATACTAAGATTTAGAAATCCCCAACCTTCTTCATTACCACCATCATTGGCTATTTCATATCCAAATACGGTATATTCTCCACACATTCCATCACGGATGATAATAAATTCTTCTCCTTTATGACCTTCAATCATTGGTAAGAATTTATCATCCCATAGGTCGATTTTTTCACCTTTATCGTTTTCTATATCAAAGGGTAACTTCCACCCAAATATGATATAATCTCTTCTATCTACTCCCATTTGTTATTCTATTAAGTCGTGAACAATTCCTTTGTATCCGCTTAGTGTTTTCATTGTTTTTTATTTTGAGGGTACAACGGGGCTCGAACCCGCGACGTATGGTTTTAGAGACCACTGCTCTGCCAACTGAGCTATATACCCGTATTTCTAAATTTGATCGGTTTCATGTTGGGTTTTTTGAT
>JAKPZU010000419.1 GCA_029559915.1 Bacillota bacterium | reverse complement strand
AAAGAGTAACAACATGACCAAGAAAACAATAAAAGTGGTGACTATGGCTGTAGGAACAATTTGATTGCCAAAATAAAACATATACGAGACGGAAACCATCCCCAAAACCAATCCTTCTGCCACAGCGTAAATTATGGCCGCAAAAGGAGCTACTCTAACAGATCTCGTACCAACAATAACAGCGATGAAAGCTACTATCATTGCCCCAATTATCCAACCAATATTGATAGTTTCAAGATTGGTCATTGTTAAATAAGCACTGATTGAAGCAACAGTTAATAAAATAATCGTCTTAATCGCCACATTGGCATAAGTTATCGACTTGTCAGACGCAAGAGTATAACTATTCGCTTGTCTGAAAACTGGATTAGAACTATTCATTCTCATAATAAAACCTCCTGTAAAAATCTAGAATAATTATAATACAAAATTATGAAGATTATATGATGGTTGCTTAAAAATCAAAAATAGAAATTTGATTTTTATCAATCATACCGTCAAAAACTCCCAATTCCTCGAGTTTTTCAAACAGTACATTAGATAATTTAGTTCTATTTTTAATGTCTTGCTTGGAAATAAATTCCTTTTCATTTCTCGCTTCTATAACAGATTGAGCAGCTTTTTCACCCATGGAATCAATTACGATAAATGGAAGAATTAACCCTTTCTTGTCAGTATCGATAACAAAATCCTTGACTAAAGAGCGATATAAATCGATTGGTCGGAATTCAAAACCGCGTTTGACCATTTCCAAAGCTACTTCCAATACTGTTTGCAAATCTTGTTCGCGATTGGTAGCTTCTTTTCCCTTGGTTTTAATTTCGTTGAGTTTGTCGATTATCGCTTTTTCACCGCCATAAAAGACATCCACGTCAAATGTCACTGCCCTTTTTGAAAAATAGGAAGAATAAAAATAGATTGGCTGATACAATTTGAACCAAGCGATTCTCATTGCCATTAAGACATAAGCCGTCGCATGGGCTTTCGGGAACATGTATTTGATTTTTGAACATGACCAGATATACCATTCCGGGACATTGTACTTGCGCATTTCATCGGCATATGTTGCCCATTTGTTAGGATTAGTAATTGCTTTTCCTTTTCTGACAAATTCCATAATTTCAAAAGCTAGATCAGGATTCAAACCATAGGAAATCAAGTGAACCATGATATCATCTCGACAACCAATGACATCTTTAAAATCAATCTTGCCAAACTCACGATTTTTACCTAAAATCAAGGTTTGTGAATTGCCATAATATACGTCTGTACCATGTGAAAGACCTGAGATTTTAACTAAATCAGCGAACGATTTTGGCTTTGATTCTGAAAGCATGCCTCTAACAAAGCTAGTTCCTAATTCAGGGATGCCATAAGATGCGACATCAGACATTATGTCATCACTCGTCAAGCCCAAAACCTCTGTACCCGATAACATTCTATAGACATCAATGTCATCAACAGGTATATCTTGAGGCTTGCTGAAAGGAAAATCTTGAGGATTTTGCTTAACTAGATCCATTAAATAACGAATAACAGTTGGATCGTCATGACCGAGGACATCTAATTTAAACAGATTATTTTCGAATGAATGGTATTCATAGTGAGTCGTCTTCCAAGAAGTATCTTTGCTATCTCCTGGATATTGAATAGGCGTGACATCATAAATACTGCGATTGTTCGGAACGACCACTATTCCGCCAGGATGTTGTCCTGAGCTTCTCTTTGATCCCTCTATGCCTTTGGCTAACCTAGCCATTTCAGCATGTCTTACGAATATTGGTTCCAAACCTTGTCGTTTTCGCTTTATATTGAGTTTATTATAATATTCCTTAACCATGGCAAAAGATGTTTTCGCTGCACATGTACCGATTGTACCGGCTCTAAATGCATAGTTAACTCCGAAGAGTTTTCTGATATATTCATGAACTTCTCCTTGATATTCACCAGAGAAATTCAAGTCAATGTCAGGTGTTTTGTCACCTTTAAATCCTAAAAACGTTTCGAAAGGAATGTCGTGACCATCACGATGCAATTTCGTATTACAGATTGGGCATTCAGCTTTTGGCAAATCCCAACCAGCATCTGAGTTTTCAAATACGTCATGATACTCTTTTTCAAAATCATTCTGTCCATATGCCTTGATTTCGTCTTCCGTTTTTTTGAATGCATTGAAATGACATTTAGGACAAACGTAATGAGGAGGTAGTGGGTTGACTTCAGTTATCCCCATCAAAGTCGCAACAAACGAAGAACCAACAGATCCTCTAGAGCCAACCAAGTATCCATCATCCAAAGATTTTTTAACCAACAGATGAGATATATAATATATAGTAGAAAAATGATGCTCAATAATACTATTCAATTCTTTTTCCACCCGATTCTTAACGATTTCGGGTAGAGGGTCTCCATATAATTCTCTTACCTTGTCGTTAACCATGTGTTCAACTTTAGTTTTGATTGAAGGGATTCCCTTTTCAGCTAAGAATTCGTCGGTTGGAGCATATAGGCCATTAGGAATAATGGTGATGTCTTCAATCAAGTTGGCAATAGCTTGAGAGTTTTTCACAACGATTTCATAAGCAACATCACTGCCCAAAAACGAGAACTCTTCCATCATTTCTTCAGTAGTCATAAAATACTGGTTAGGTTTAAATTCCTTATAGTATAAGTCATGGAATCCTCCACCGCCCACCAAAGGTGTGTTAATCATAATTTCACGATATTTGTAATCGCTAGGATCAAGATGATGAACGTCGCCCGTCGCCACAACAGGTATATTAAGCTCTTTACCCACTTCAACTATTTTTTTAATTACCCTTTGGACGACATTACGCCAGTTAGGAGTTTCTGTTTCCATAAAACGGAAAAAACTCAGCGGTTGGACTTCGAGGTAATCATAATATTTTGCTTCTTTAACTAATTCCCTTCTCGTCTTGTTCAGCGCTATCTCAAAGAATCTAGAATTATAACAGCCGCTTGAAACCAAAAGTCCGTTACGATGTTTATCAAGGAAACTTTTCAAGACTTTTGCTTCTCGGTCATAATAAGTTGTTAAACCTTCAGATAAAATCATGTATAGGTTCTTTAAACCCTCTTGTTCCCTTACCAAGAGATTTACATGTTTAGGGAATGGATATTTATAAACTTCTTTATGATCAATTATTAAATTCAAATCCTGAAAACGATTAAATCCATCTTTTCGCAATTGCTTTAGCATATGCAAGAAAATCTCAAACAAGGCTTTAGTGTCATTGATAGCCCGATGGTGACCATCCAAGTTAACTTTATAGTGACGGCTCATGGATTTTAAATCATAACGAGATTTTTCGGGATTCAATACTTTCGCCAACATCAAGGTATCTATGGAAGGGTTAATCTTGTTGTCAATACCCAATTCACGATAATTGTAGGCAAGAAAATCAACGTCGAAATCGGCATTGTGAGCCACAAGAATGGTATCTTTGGAAAATTCTCGAAAATCCTTTAAAACTTCCTTTAGTTTCCTTTTTCCTTTTAACATTGAGTTGGTAATTTGAGTTAAATTTTCCGTAAATTTGGATATTGTCATATCAGGATCGATTAGTTCAGAGAATTCACCCAATATCGCTCCGTTTTTTACTTTAATACCTGCTATTTCAATCAAAGTATCATAATTTAGTGATAAACCGGTTGTCTCGATATCAAATATCACAAAAGTCGCATCTGACAATAATCCTTGGTATTCACCTCTTGTTATTGTTATATTTTCATCATCGACAAAAACCATCTCTAAACCGTATAATGGTTTTATTGGTTTATCTTTTACGTATTTTTCAAAATTAGGGAAGGATTGAACCGAACCGTGATCGCTGACCCCTAGAGCCGTATGGCCAAAACTTATCGCACGATTGACATATTCTTCAATATCATTGACGCCGTCAAGTGTCGACATTTTCGTATGTAAGTGCAACTCAACCCTTTTGTTTTCGTAGTTATCTTCTCTTCTATTGTCATCAATTTGCGTTTCTGATCTAGCAATGTTGAGAACACTCAATGTAACTTCACCATAGTACGAGTCGTACTGAGCATAGCATTTCGCTTTAATTCCCATGCCTATTTCTATTTCTTTGAAAAAATCTAAATCTGTCGGTTTTGTTTTTCTCTTGACTAAATATATTGAGTCGACACCGTCGGTGACAATTAGTTTCACGCTTGAATTGCTATTTGAGTCATTAATCTCATTCTCAACGACAATTCCCTCAACGAAAAGAATTGACTTGCCTTGGTTCTTTTCTTTGAACTCCTCAAATTCTATCTCATTTTTCGGTATTGAGGAAATTTCTATAAAATCATCAAAATCAGCTGGTTGATTCAAACTTATAAATTTTACTTCAGTAGAATTGAGAAGCTGTCTGTTTTCCTTAACAAATAGATCATTGTTTTTCTTTATTTCTTCTTCAATCGATTCCATGCTTTCGTCAATTTGAATGGTTATTTCCACTTCAAACCCCAGTTTCTTCATTTGTTCTTCGATTGCTGTTTTGTACATCTGAGGTGAGACTGCACCATTGGGAACATAAATCTTTATGGTATTTTCATCAAGATCCTTATCATAATCCTTTAGAGGCAGTACTCTCTTATCATCTTTTGCAATCAAATCAATCGCCAAATCATAATAATCAAGAATATCCCCTTCCGTATCCAAAAAAGTCACTCTAAAGTCAACTGCTTTTACGCTTTCATAAATAGTGGTCAAGTTATGTAACTTTTGAATAAAATTACGAAAATGCATTATCGGTACAACTTTTTCGAAAATAAAGAAAAAAGTCCAAGCATCATTCAACTTGTCCACTTCAACTGTATCTATGCGACAATATTCTTCTATGATTTTATCCTGTAAATCCAATCTTTCGAGTAAAGCTTTTATCTTATCCAAAATATCATCTCCAATAACTACTTTATTATATCATAATAATCTTATTTTTTAATGGTCAAAATTCAAAACATAAAAAAAACAGCCGAAGCTGTTTTCTAAAATTTTGCAGTAACTTTTCCAGCCAGAATTTCTTCTAGAGCTTGACCTACAGCCTTAACACATTTGTTATTGACTGAAGAATAATTGTCGTTTTTAATTATTTTAGCTCTTTTTGCAGCAATGTAGGCTAGTTTGTACTTTGAATCGACAACTTCCAATAAGTCATCAATCGAAGGGTAACGTAAACCTTCATGATTTACTAGTTTGTTTTGTTTTTTGTCATCTTCTTCATCAAACACCATATCTCCGGTTTCATAATCACCGTAAGAATATGCTTGAAAATTGAATTCTTTTGGATCGTATTTTGTATTTGCTTTTGAACTTCTGTCATCGTAATCAGTATGCTCGTTATGAGTATCTTCACCAAGCATTTTTTCTTTCATTTCCAGAAGTTTTTCCTGATTTAATTCGTGTTTATCCTTAATCATTCTTTCCCCTCCAGGAGTTTGTAATATTTATGGATTGATCTTTCGGTTTTGGCATGTTCTGCTCGAATAATTGCATAAATTCTATCGGCGGCATTCACTACTTCGTCGTTTACGACAATGTAATCGTACTTATATGCCAAATGAAATTCCCGCTCCGCTTTATCTATCCGTTTTTTTATCGTTTCCAAGGAATCGGTTCCTCGGTTTTTCAAACGATCAATTAAAGCTTTTCTTGATGGTGGAACTATAAAGATGAAAACAGCTTCCGGATTTTTTTCTCTAACTTGCAAAGCTCCTTCAACTTCAATTTCAACAATAACTTCTTTGCCTTTCTCCATCATCGTCTCGATGAAGTCAATCGGAGTGCCATAGTATTCGCCAACAAATTCTGCATATTCTAGAAATCCATTGCTTTTGATTCTTTTTTCAAACTCTTCTCTCGTCACAAAAAAGTAATCTACGCCATCGATTTCACCTGGTCGAGGTTTTCTGGTGGTCATTGAAACAGAATAACAAAAATTGTTATCGGTTATTTCAAATAGCGCTTTACGAATTGTCCCTTTTCCTACTCCTGATGGACCACTGATGATGACAAGCAGTCCCCGTTCATTTAGTTTCAGAGTAATCCCTCCAATTGCCAAAAAAAGCCATATTTGTTATTTTATATCATAGCACAAAAGATATAAATAGTAAAATTATTTTTAATTATTTAAACTATGTTATAATTAATTCGGTGATTATATGAGTGTTGACGGACGTTTTATTTCCCATTTAGCAATAGAACTCAATGAAAAGATGAAAAATGTAAGGATAAATAAAATATCGCAGCTTTCTCGAGCTGATTTTTTGTTTTACCTTAATTTGGATGAAAATCTTTATTTATCGTTATCTACTTCCATGGCTAGAGTTCATTTAGCGAAAAGCAAATATAACAATTTCATAACTCCGGGTGGTTTTTGCATGTTTCTACGGAAACACATTGAAAAAGGCATTATAACCGAAATTAAAGCTTTAAACTCCGACCGAATCATTGAAATCAAGGTAAACAATCGAAACGACATTGGCGATTTGACGGACTACTATCTTATAATCGAGTTGTTTGGGCGTTATGCCAACCTTATTGTTTTGGATTCGGATAGAACAATTATCAATGCTTTCAAACATATTCATCCTTTTGAAAATCCTGATCGAATCATTGTAAATGGTATTAAGTATGTCTTACCACAAGATGAAAAGTTAAGTGCTGATGATTTTATGGGAATTTCCGAGTTTTTCAAGCAAGATAATATTGGTTATCAAGATATAATCAATAAGATCAGGGGTATCTCGCCAATTTTTGCCAAGCGGATAATCTCCGATGCAAACTACCAATCTTATAGGATGTTTGATGTTTATAAAGAACTTTACTTCAAAGAGACATTACCAACGAAATCTTCCAAGCTTTTTTACTGCATAGACATTTTTGATAATAATAAAATATATTATGAAAGTTTATCAGAGTTATTGGAGGATCAATTTATGGAAGCTTCAAGTTTGGAAAGAGTCAAGCAAATTCATAAAAATTTAAGTACTTATATAAAAAATCAACTTGAAAAAAATGTCAATAAGCTAGAAAAACTTACTAAAGATCTCCGTGAAGCGGAAAATAATCAAATCAACCGAATAAAGGGTGATTTATTACTACAGAATAATAATTTGATTGATAAAACAAAGACAGAAGTCAAATTGTACAGTTATGAACTAAATGAAGAAATCAATATCGAAATTGACCGTATGGCTTGTCCGATTGATAACGCAAATAAATATTTTGCCAAATATAAGAAACAAAAAAGTGCCATCAATCATATTAATGGTCAAATGGAGTTGACTAAAAAAGAAATTGCTTATTTTGAAGAACTGAACCAACAAGTTCTTGAGAATTACGATTTGAAAGATCTAGAAGAAATTCAAGAAGAATTAATTTTGAATAAATATTTGCCAAAAAGAAAAGATAAATCAAAAACCAAAACTCCAAACTACGATATATATTATGATGAAGAAGGCATTCAAATCATTGTTGGGAAAAACAACATTCAGAATAATTTCATAACCCACAAATTAGCAAAAAAAGATTATCTTTGGTTTCATGTGCAAAACCAAAGAGGATCACACACAGTCGTAATGACCAACCAAGAACTTAAGGAATCGACCATTAGAGCTGCGGCTAATCTGGCAGCGTATTATTCCAAAAGCAAATTGTCTAGTTCTGTACCGATTGATTATACTAAAATTAAGAATGTTAAAAAAGTACCTGGTGAAAACGGGTCTTACGTCACCTACACCAATCAAAAAACCATATACATAGACCCCGATGAATCGCAAATAAAAAAACTGAGGAAAGGGTAAAGCGCCTTTCCTCTTATTATGCTTTGTTCTTAATTTCTTTAGTTATCAATTCAATAAATTCTTCGACTTTTACTGTGGTTTGTTCCTGTTCTCCATAACGACGGTAGGTAACTTCGTTTTCACTGACTTCCTTGTCACCCACAACCAATTGATAAGGGATTTTCTTGGTTTGAGCTTCACGAATCTTATAACCAAGTTTTTCGTCGCGATCATCCATTTCTACCCTGATTCGTTTATCTTCAAGCAAACTCTTTAATTTTCGGGAAAAATCTAGATGGAATTCATTGTTAACAGGAATTACCTTTACTTGAACAGGTGCAATCCAAGTTGGAAAAGCTCCACCATAGTGTTCAATCAGAATACCAATAAATCTCTCTATCGAACCGTATAAAGCTCTATGAAGCATTACAGGTCTCTTCTTTTCGCCATTCTTGTCAATATAGGTCAAGTCGAATCTTTCCGGTAAATTCATGTCTAACTGTATGGTTCCACATTGCCAAATTCGTTTCATCGAGTCTCGAAGTTTGAAATCTAACTTAGGGCCATAGAAGGCACCATCTCCAGGGTTGACTTTATATTCTTTGCCAATAGCTTCCAAAGCATCGGCCAAAGCCTTTTCAGCTTTATCCCAGGTAGCTATTTCGCCGATGAATTTTTCTTCCGGCCTTGTTGATAACTCAATATGGTACTCCAATCCGAAAACTGAATACATGTATTCGTAAAGTCTAACCAATTCTTTAACTTCTTGAACTATCATATCTTCTGTCATAAAAATATGGGCATCATCTTGGGTGAAGTTTCTCACTCGGAATAAACCATTAAGTGCACCACTAGCTTCGTGGCGATGAACCAATCCCAATTCACCAACTTTCAAAGGAAAATCTTTATAAGAATGAATATCTCTTTTATAAACCAACATTCCTCCTGGACAGTTCATTGGTTTTATTGCAAATTCCATATCGTCAATCTCTGAAATGTACATATTTTCACGATAATTGAACCAATGACCAGACACTTCCCAAAGTTCTTTGTTGAGCATGATTGGAGTCTGGATTAATTTATATCCTTCTTTAAGATGTACTTCATACCAAAAGTTTTCCAATTCTCGACGAAGAATCATTCCGTTTGGTAACCAAAAAGGGAACCCAGGTCCATATTCGCTCAGCATGAACAAGTCTAATTGTTTTCCAAGTTTGCGATGATCGCGCTTTTTGCGTTCTTCCAAATTCGCGAGATGCTCATCTAACTCCTCTTTGTTGAAAAAGGCAGTTCCGTATACTCTAGTCAATTGCTTATTTGCAGAATTCCCACGCCAATAAGCGCCAGCTAGACTTAAAAGTTTAAAATTTTTTATCCACTTTGTGCTCGGTAAATGGGGCCCTCTGCATAAATCTATGAAGTGACTTTGTTTATAGATGCTGATTTCTTCCTCCACAGGCAAATCTCTAATCAGTTCGATTTTGTACGGGTCATCTTTAAACAATTCCAAAGCTTGATCACGTGATAAAACTTCTCTTTCGATTTTCGAGTTTTGCGCCACAACTTTTTTCATTTCTTTTTCGATAGTTAATAAATCTGTTTCACTCAAAACATCATCACCCAAGTCTATATCATAGAAAAAACCATCCTCAATTACTGGACCAACACCAAAATGAGCATGTGGGTATAGTCTTTTTACTGCTTCAGCTAAAAGATGAGCTGTCGAGTGTCTTAAAACCTCAATGGCTTCAGGGTCATTCTCAGTCAAAAACTGTACATGAGAATCTGTAGTAATGATTCTATCCATATCAAGTATTTTATCTTCGACTTTAGCTGCTACACTGCTTTTTTTCAATGAAATCGAAATATCTTCTGCAATCTCATTCAATGATTTAGGTTCTTGATATTCTTTGAAAGAACCATTAGGTAGAATTATCTTCATTTTTGTCCTCCTTAAAAATAAAAAATCGCCCTTGTTCAAAGGGCGATTGATAATCGCGGTACCACCTTAATTTTTCACTCTAACCGTTAACGCCTGGTACGGACTTTTTCAAAAGTCACTTAGAGGTGGTAACTGATATAACTTTATAAGTAGCTCGCATCAACCTACTCTTGCTTGAATAAAGATTTATAACAATCATATCCTCGTCTTCGTTTTATAATATTAATTATATAAGCATTTTTCGTTTTGTCAAGAAATATGAGGCATTTCTGTTAAAACAAATTCTACAGTCATTCTTTTGATTCTTTCTACAATTCGATAAGATGCAATTGTTTCAAGGTTGTTATCGGTTTTTCGGAACGATTTAGCCAAATCATTGTAATTTAAATTTGATGAAAAGAAGGTTGGCTTATTATCTAGTAGTCGATGTTGAAGGATAGGTCCCAAAACTTCATCTCGGATGAATTCAGAAAAATACTCGCCACCGATGTCATCAAGCATCAAAATCTCTGTCTCTTTGATGGCTGTTATCTTATCCTCCAAACTGCCATCACCAATCGAGGATTTTAACTCGCGCGCCAAATCTGGATAATATGCAAAATAAACTTTATGACCCAATTTAGCAAGCTCATTGGCTAAAATAGCAAGGATATAGGTTTTTCCAGTACCATATTTCCCGCAGACATACATACCTTTTACAAAGTTATCTTTGCGGTAGTCTTTCAAGAATTTCAACATATAATTGTTTATTGATTTTCTTGTTTCACCCACCAAATCAAAATCATCCAAAGAGGCATTAAAAATCTTTTTTGGCACATACATGGCAAAGATGTTATCGATGGCATTACTTAATTTATTGTATTGGCATCTTCGGTAAGCCAATGATATATAATCCTTATTATATTCCAAAACAGGAGTATATCCAACGGTTGCTATTTGACAATTTTCAAGACCACTACATTTATCGCAAATAGTTTTTTCGTCGCGAAAAGCCAAGAAGACGTTAAGCGATTTTATTACGTCGTCATGAGTCAAATCATGATCAAGGATAAACTTTTTTATAACTGAGTCCATCATCAAACCATCGATTATATTATCATAATCAATGTCAGAATCCTGATAGTTAATCAGTTCTTTTACCGGTTTCATCTATTGTCCCCCTCCTTCTGTTTCCCTAATATAGTCTTCAAGCCAGTCTGGTTTTACGTCAGGCCGAGTGCTTTTATTTTTCGATTGTCTGTCTTTAGAACTGTCCAAATGTTTAATATAGTCAAGTGCCAATTCCACTGAATCAATTTTATCTCTTTTCCAACCCATGCCAACTTTCTGGATATATTGATAACTTGGCAAATTCGCTCCTTTTGTTTTGGCAATATACGCTAAAAGAACATTAACAACGCCGGAATTCAATCCGACTTCATCGATAAGTCTTTCCACATGTCTTAAATCTGCCGAAGACACCAATCCATCACCCAGTTCGCTCAACAAATCTTTAGGACTAATTGTTTTGAAATAATCAACTAGATTGTCAGTGTCAATAGGTTTGGTTTGCACTTCCTCACGGTTTGGATCGATTTGATCTGTAGTATAATTTGACCTGGCATTTTTCGACAGTAACTCGATGTTGATCATATTGTCATCATCAAGGGATTTTAAAAAAATTTCTGCCATTCTAAGTTCATCGAGACTGTAAACATAACTCAACTGTTCAATTTTTGCTTTAACTGCTTCAGTAAGATTCTCGACGTCATATATTTCTTTGTCAATGCTTTCCGAGAAAAGTCTCCAGTCAAAATTGTAATTGCTGAGTCGAGAAAATGTTCTGGTTTTATTGGCGACCAAATCGCCTTCGTATTCATTTTCTTCTGTGTCAATCGCTGGAAATATCTCATTAAATGCTTTGGAAATATTATATTTTTGTTTTTTGTTGGGAGCTTTTACTTTAAAGATCTTTAACAATTTTTTAAATCTTGTTTTGGTTATTGCTGCGATTAAGTACTCGCCTAAGATACCATCATTGATGAAGTTTCTTGCGCTTAAAGGCAACTTTATTTCATAAGAAAAAGCATCATTGGCAAAGAATGTATCCAACAACCCAATTGCTTCCAATTTAAATCTTTCTTGCTCAATTTCCGACACTTTTAGTCCAAGAATTGACTCCAAATCCGAATGTAAATACTCGTCGGAGATAAAATCCTGACGATTCATTAAATTCATTAACGTCATATATAGGGTAAAAGCTCTTTGTCCGATTATCGGTTGGTATAGTAAAGATAAAACTTGATAATCTATTTCTGAACACAAGCCTTCCCCTGAAACAATAAAAGTATCGCTTCTTCTCAGTGTTTCCAAAAAAATCCTCCTATGGATGAAGTGAGACGCCTTTAAATCTCAAAACTTCTTTAAGTTTTGCATAATATAATAGAACTTTTTTCTTTGGTCGATTATAACCAAAGCCACCGAACCAATTGACTTTGAAATCAACTCCAATTTCAGCTGGAGTTATCTCATAGAGTGTAACGATTACATCATATCCATTACCCAACATATAGATTTCTCGATGGACACTGTTGATGTCTCTGACTTCTAATTTATCTACTTTAGCGAGTATTTTTAATGCTTCAGTAACTTGAGTATAATTGTTTCGATAGTAGTTTGTTCTTAGTGATGGATCAGGATGTAACTCTCTAGTCTCCACTGTATTCGCAAAAAAACTTTTTAGTGACATCTCTTTACTCCTTAATTTTACTAAATATATTTTTGAACTGTCGATATGTATTATCAATATCAAAGGAATTATCAATTACATAGTCGCTTAAAGTACACTTGTCAGTTAAAGGCATTTGAGAATTTATTCTCTTTAATGCTGAGTCTAATGATAAATCATTTCTTTTCAACAAGCGTTCAAGTTGAACTTTTTCTTCCGAATAAACACAAATTATTTGATCACAAAGATTTTCCATCTTAGCTTCAAATAGCAATGGGATATCTAAAACAATAAGCTTTTCAGTCTTTTTTAGCCTTTGAATTCTCTTAAGCATTGCCTTTTTAACATAAGGATGAGCTATTGAATTCAATATTTTCAATTTTTGTTCATCGTTAAAAACGATATTAGATAATGTATTCAAATCAAGTTCAGTAAGTGAAAAAGCATTCTTAATTTCATTATACATTATTTTATTTCTTTTTAATAGATTTTTATAGATTTTGTCTGCATCCAGAACAACGACGTTTTCTTTTTCAAAAAAACGACTGACCAAAGATTTACCCGATGCGATTCCTCCAGTCAAACCTATCACTTTCATAACGGTTTCCTCACTTGGCATTTAGGACAAAAATATGTGCCTCTTCCTCCAACCTTGATTTTTTCAATTGGCGTTTTGCATTCCTGACACGGTTTTCCTGCCAAGGTATGAACTTTCAATTCATTTTGAAAGCGACCGTCCACGCCAAAACTTGATTGATATGTTCTAATTGTCGTTCCGCCGAGATTGATGGCTTTATTTAAGATAATCTTGGCGTTATCGATAATTTCAAATACTTCTTTTTCAGATAAATTTGCTGCTAACTCCTCAGGATGTATTCTTGATCGGAATAATGTTTCATCAACATAGATGTTTCCTAAACCAGTCAAAATCGATTGATCCAACAAAACCGATTTTATCGGTCTGTTTGCTTTAGAAATTTTTCTAAAAACCTCATTTTTGTCTATGCTGGGATCATTGGCTTCCAACCCTAATTTCTTAACGCTTAAAAGCGTGAATTCTTCTCCTTTTTTCACTAATTCCATCGTTCCAAATTTTCTAACGTCATGATAGGCTAATTTCAAGCCGTTACTCAATGAAAAAACTACATGCTCATGTTTGGTAATTTGGCCCAAATTTTCTCTCAAGAAATATTTTCCTTCCATTCTTAGGTGACTAACCAAGGTGTAATCGTCCAAGACAAAGAAAAGATATTTACCATAACGCCTAATATCACGAAATGTCTGATTAATTACTTTAAATTTAAATTCAGTGAAATCCATTTTTATTATCAAGGGATAAGGAGCAATAACATCAACTATTTTTAACCCTAACAAACGAATTTTTAAAGTTTCTTTAACCGTTTCTACTTCTGGAAGTTCAGGCATACTATTTCACCTCAAATAAATTCTTTCCGCTAGAATAGTTTACGACTAATTTGGTTTTAAATGGCACTGCTTTTTCCATAGTTTCCTTCGTTATTTTTGTTACAAGGTCAAGTTCTTCAGGATAAACATCCAAAACCACTTCATCATGGATTTGCAGTATTATTTGTGACTTAAGATTAGCTTTCAAGAAATTTTCCCTTATTTTAACCATTGCAATTTTCAGTATATCAGCTGCTGTACCCTGAATTGGTGCGTTCATTGCAATTCTTCTGCCAAATTGTCTAGTCATATAGTTGTTAGACTTCATTTCCGGTATATATGTCTTACGGTTAAATAAGGTTTTTACATAACCGTTATTTTCAGCATACTCAATTTGCCTATCCATATATGTCTTGATTTCAGGATAGGTTTCAAAATAACTATTGATAAATCTTTCTGCTTCTTTTGGGGTAATATCCAAATCTTCAGAAAGACCCCAAGCAGTTTTTCCGTAGATGATACTGAAATTAATGGCTTTGGCAATCGACCTTTCGTAATCATTGATACGCTCTTTTCCAAATATCTTTTTGGCAGTTTCATAATGAATATCGAGATTATTGGCAAAGGCAATCTGTAAATTCTTGATTTCCGCTAGTTCACAAACTACTCTCAATTCAATTTGCGAGTAGTCAAATGATAATAAAAGATTATCTTTATTGGCAACAAATACTTTTCTTAGTTCCTTGCCTTCTTCAGTTTTTATAGGAATATTTTGCAGATTGGGTTCTTTCGATGAAAGCCTACCGGTTTTTGTCAAAGCTTGTTGGTAAATGGTGTGAATTCTTGAATCAGATTTCATTTTAAGCGATTCCAACAAACCTATATAGTAGGTAGAATATAATTTACTATAAGTTCTATATGAAATTATCTCCGCAATTATTGGGTGAATGAATTTTAATTTGGTTAAAACTGAAATGTCCGTTGAGTAACCGGATTTAGTTTTTTTGTTAGTTGGTAAATTCAAGTTGTCAAAAAGAATTTCACCAAGTTGCTTGGGACTATTGATGTTAAATTCCTGTCCAGCCAAATTATATATTTTTTCTTCCAATTGTTTTAAATGACTTGATAAATTTTCCCCAAACTCATTCAAAATATCTTGGTCGATTAAGATTCCTTTATACTCCATTTCTGCCAAAAGATGAGCAAGTGGGATTTCAATTTCATTCAACAATTGTAATTGATTAGATTCCTCGTTTTTATCTAAAGCTATCTGTTTTAGGTCTTTAATCGCTTTTACTTTTGTAATTACGTGTTTAACAAGTGTTGCATCTTCCGGCATTGCAGCTTTCGCTCCTCTGCCATAAACCAAGTCATCTGACATTACTTCATTATAATCCAAGCTTTGTACCACTAAGGAAAAATCATCTTGTTTTATGGCTGGGTTGATTAAATACGCCGCCAGCAACAAATCAAAAACAATTCCATCAATTGGAATATCATCCCACATGAGTGCAACTTTAATTTTCTTCAAATCATATACGTATTTTTTGATTTTCTTGTCGTTCAAGAAGTTTCTGAATTTGCTCGATTTTATAGCAGCTAAATATGGGATGTAATATGCTTTGTTGTCTAAATATAATCCGAAGCCAATCTTTTGATCAGTATGATAATTCTCGCCAAAAATCTCTAAATGCAAATAAGCTTCTTTATAATTTAATTTATCGATTTTGTCGACAGTATCCAAAATATAAAACTCATTGTCGGTCACTTCTGTATTTTTTTTCATATTTTTGATAAAAGAATTAAAATTCATCTTTTGATAAAACTTTACCAACATGTCTTCATTGGCTCCGGTATATCGGCTTTTGGCAATATCGATATTGTTAGAAAAATCGGTTTTTATTGTAGCTAACTTTTTTGAAAAGAAAGCCTTATCTTTATTATCTAAAAGTTTTTCTTTAAGTTTTCCACTAATTTCATCGATGTGTTCATACAGATTTTCGATGTTATGATAATCAGAAAGAAGTTTAACGGCTGTCTTTTCACCAATTCCTGGAACGCCAGGAATATTATCTGATGCGTCACCAACCAAAGCTTTATAATCTGTAACTTGTGAAGTCGAAAACCCAAGTTTTTCCATCACATATTCAGGAGTATAAATTTCTATATCTTTTAGGCCTTTTCGAGATATAATCTGATTGACATTTTTATCCAACAGTTGAACTAAATCATGGTCATTTGAGTAGATAGTAATTTCATCAAACTGATCCTTGAAATGAGTAACAACGTAGCCGATAATATCATCAGCTTCCATTGTTTTTTGTTCATAAAAATATACGCCAAGAGCTTCAAGGTATTCTTTCATATAAGGAAACTGCTCGATTAATTCAACTGGAGTTTCTTTTCTCGTGCCCTTATATTCTTCAAATATTTCATGTCTGTGAGTTTTACCATCTGTGTCCAACGCAACGAGAATATGGGTATATCCATTTTCCAACAGCTTTGACATGGCATGAGCAAAACCAAATATGCCATTGGTATATAATCCCTCCTGTGTCTGCATTAAATTTCCAGTATAGGCTGTCGCATAATAGGAGCGGAACAGTAGGTTGCTGGCATCGACTAACAATAATTTATTTCCCATGTATTCACCTCTTGTATATTGCGTGATTTATTTTACCATATTAATAGAAAAAATGCACTTGTACAGTGCATTTTAATTAATGTCTTCTATTCTTTTCTAAGATAATCAAAAGTCCTTTTAAAATTAAGGATTCATCTTTTATCAGTTCTTCTGTGCAATAAGGATACACAATTTTTGCGTGTCCACCAGTAATGATTACTTTTAAATCTGGTGTGTTGGTTTCAGCTTTTATTCTTTTGATCATACCATCAATCATTGATGCATGTCCAAAAATGAGACCTGATTTAATACAGTCGACCGAGTTGGTGCCCAGCACTCTTTTTGGTGCTTCCAATCCAACCTGAGGGAGTAGTGATGTTTGAGATACAAGAGCGTTTTTGCTGGTTGTAAGACCAGGAGCAATTACAACTCCTTTAAGTATCTTTTTCTCCAAATAAGTGAATGTAGTCGCTGTACCTAAATCAACGACAAGGCAAGTCTCTGAATAGAGATTAATTGCTGCGACGCTATTGCCTATCAAATCCGAGCCAACTTCTTTAGGATTGTCGGAATTTATTTTTAAACCGGTTTTTATACCCGTGCCGACGAACAATGCCTCAATATCAAATCTTTGCCAAAAATAATCACGAAAAACTTCGTTTAATTCAGGAACTACCGATGAAATTATAACCTCTTTGCAATCCTTGATAAAATCATTTAGCAAAAGTGAATATTCATCTGAAGATTTGTTTTTCTCGGTGTTGATCCGATAGATTTTATCTATCGTTTCTCCGGTTTTAGATAACCCAATTGCAATGGTTGTATTACCTATATCAATAGTTATCTTCATTTGAAATTTCCTCGCTATAAGCAGAGTTTTCCGAATAAGACAAGTATTTCGATAAGCGAACAACAATAATTGCACCAACTATGGCTGCAATTGTCATTTCAATCAGACTAGCCCATGGAACATTGAGTACAAATAGTAAAGTAACATAAGGAATGAAATCATCAATTATATTTCCTGAACCCAAAACCATTGAATATGATGTAAGCATCATCGTTAAAACCATGAGAGTATGTAAAAGTGTCATTACAAAGAAACTAATGCCTGTGCCAATTAGTTTGTTTTTTGTTATCCTTACAAAAAACATAGTCACATCATAAATTAATAGTCCAAAAATAAATCTAGGTAAAATCGCAACCCAGGGATAATAAAATAATGGGCTGCCATAAATAAAAGCAGCAATATTCGATATTACACCGAAAGCCAATCCTAGATAAATCCCGAACTTACGGCCCAATAGAGCCGCTCCAATCAAAACAGGAATGTGAATGATTGTAGCCTCCAAAGTTGGAGCGATTTTAATAAATCCTAATGTGCCGCCTAAACCATTTGGCACCAATCCCAAGACAGCGATTATCGCAATAAACATTGACAAAATAGTCATTTGACGAGTGCTTTCTCGTTTTGTTAGTTCTTTCTTCATTTTTTTCCCTTTCCAAGCCACTTAAAGTGGTCTCCTAAGTTAATTATTATTCAATTATACGTTGCTTTTTATTTCTTTAATCTTATTATAATCGATTTCTTTCAACATTGCCAGTATCTGATTTTTTACAGCTGCATAATCATCTTTATGGATTATTGAGGTAGTGGAATGAATATACCTTGATGGCATACCAATGGTACACACCAAAACTCCTTCTCTTGTCAATTGAACAGCTGCTGCATCTGTTCCCCCCATGGAGTTATAGTATTGGAATTTGATATTGTTTTTTTGTGCAGTTTCTTCAATGAATCTTTTCATACCTTGATGCAATAAAGCTTTTGGGTCATAGAATCTCACCATAAAACCAGCACCCAAAGTGCCACCGACTTCGCTTGGTTCGAATGTATCCGAACACGGTGAACAATCAACGGCGATGAATAAATCTGGTTGAAGCTTGAAAGATGAGGTTGTAGCACCTCTTAAGCCCACTTCTTCTTGAACGTTTGCACCGGCATACAAACGACACTTTAAATCTTTTTTATCAACCGATTCCAAAATATCCAATGCCATCGCTGAACCAAAGCGATCATCCCAAGCTTTGGAAAAAATCTTTTTTCCGTCTTTGGATTCCTTGTAATTGTTTTCGAAGACGACTTGCTGACCAATTTTGATTCCCATTTCTTTTGCGTGATTATAATCATTTGCGCATATATCCAAAAAGAAATCGTCAAAACTTGATACTTGTTGGGTTTTGTTGTCCCTTAGTAGGTGGGGTGGTTTAGCACCAATGACTCCTGGCACAAAACTGCCATCATCCAAAACAACATTCATATGCTGCGAGATTGCCACTGTTGGGCTGATACCGCCTATAGGAATCAATTTAATCATGCCATTTTTGGTTATTTCTTTGACAATGCCTCCAACTTCATCCATGTGTCCGGCAATCATAACTGTTGGTCCGTCATAATCAAGGTTGATCCCCCCAAATATCGAGCCCAAATTGTCTTCAAAAACTTCATCGGCCAATCGTTCCAATTCTTTTCTCATGTAGTTTCTAACATACTTTTCTTGTCCAGAAACTCCAGGCAAATCAACTAAATCTCGATAGTACTTTTTCATTCAGTCTCTCCTTTAAATTTCGCTTTTATATAATAAATAGGTTTGTTCTGTTGGATAAATCTCATTTCAAATTCAGTTTGAACATTATCTTTAGGCAAATCTTGGTATAAATCCAATACTACTTTTTCAATAATATACTCTTCGCTGTCACTCAAGGTCATCATTGAATATTCAAATAGACAATAATTGTCAGTTTTAAGGTGAATTGCTCCCAAAGGTTTCAAAATTTTTGCGTACTTCCTTAAAAATATCGGACTGGTAAGTCTTCGCTTTTCTTGTCTTTTCTTTGGCCAAGGATCAGAAAAATTCAGATAGATATTACTAATCTCATTGTTTGAAAAAATTTCGTCGAGATGTTGAGCATCAAATCTGATTAGTCTTAGATTTGGAAGAGATTTATAAATCATTTTTTCTAGAGCTCTTACTAGTACAGAATCAAACTTTTCAATGCCAATATAATTTATGTTAATATTATTTTCTGCTTTTTCATAAATGAATTTACCTTTACCAGAGCCTATTTCCAGTTCAATCGGATTATCATTCTCAAATAGACTATTCCAGATACCAGAATGTCTCTTTGGTTCTTTTACAACGTACTCGGGATATTCAGAAAGCAATTCTGTAGCGTAAGGCACTTTTCTCAGTCGCATTATTTAAGCCCCCGCTAACATCACTATGCTTTCTGCGTAAATTGCTGCAGCGGTAATCATATCTTTTATTACCAAATATTCATTCGGTTGATGTGCCAAATCTTCTTTACCTGGCAAGTTAGGTCCAAATGCTACAGCTTTTTTAAGGATTCTTGCGTAAGTTCCACCGCCAATACTCATAATCTTAGAATCATGATCGCCTGTATATTTCTTATATGCCTGATGGAGCGATTTCACTAATTCATCCTCAGGTGAGACATAGTGAGGTGTTGAATTTCCACTCAAGCTATAGGAAAGTTTGAACTCCCCAGCTGCCTTCTTGATTTTCGCTTCTCCCTTGTTAAAATCATAATTCTTTGGATATCTGATATTCAAACCTAATTTTGCTTTTGATCCATCGTATACTACAAAACCGGTATTAAGCGTCAATTCCTTCATTTCTCTATCGAAAACTTCAATACCTATTTTTTTTCCATAATGATCGGCATTAAGATATTTGTCTATGAAATGAACCAAAGGATTAGTTGTATGATTTTTCAAGAAATTAACCATCAAATAAATAGCGTTGTTTCCTAAATGCGGCCATGCTGCATGAGCATTCTTACCAAAGACCGTATAAGTATTCTTATATACTGTTCCGTGAGTTTTGGTATCTTGAAGATACTTGATAAACTCTTTTTGTAAATTCTTTTTTACTACGACCACACATTCATCTGGTACAACATTATATCTTTCACCAGCTTTTAAAGATTCAATCAAATCATCTTCAAAATCGCCTTCAAGATCAAAACTATAAATTCCCTTTTCCGCATATATCAAAGGGAATTCTGCGTCAGGAGCGAATCCTAAGTCAGGCATCTTTTCGCTTTCCAAATAACGTGTGATACATCTCATGCCACTTTCTTCGTCACATCCCAATATTAACCTAACTTTTTTATTCAGTTTGATATTTGCGTCTTTAATCATTTTCATGGCGATATAAGCAGCAATTGTAGGCCCTTTGTCATCCATAGCGCCACGAGCATAAATTTTTCCATCCGCTTCATAGGCTGAAAATGGAGGATTGTGCCACTTGCCTCCAGCTGGAACAACGTCAAGATGTCCCAAGACGCCCAAGACTTCTTCACCGTCTCCGATTTCAATATGCCCGGCGTAATTATCGATGTTTTTAACAACAAAACCGTCATCTTTGGCTGTCTTTAACATTAAATCTAAAGCTTTTTTAATATCTTTGCCAAAAGGAGCCTGTTTATTGCTTGGCTCATATTTTTCCAAAACAGTAGGAATTTTCAATAACTTCTTCACTAAATTAACATATTCATCTTGATACTTTCTTGCGATCTCTAACCAATCCATAGATTTCACATCCTTTCATGAAATATTTTACCATAAGCAAAGGTATTTTTAAAGAATATGACCTAGAAATATGGGATAAATATAGATTTATTTGACATTAAGATAAGTTAAAGTATAATACAATAGTATAAAACTTAAGTTTTATTTTAGAAATGCGGGTTGAAAATATGGTTAGAAAGATTGAAATGAAAAATCTTACCTGTTCCAACTGTATCGCTAAAGTTGAAAGACGTACAACAAGACTCCCTTATGTGAACTCAGCGTCGTTCAACTATGCTAAACAGATTTTACTGGTTGATTTTAAAGATGATTATGATGAAGACAAGGCTTTGAAAGAAATCAAGGCAATTGTCGATGTATTAGAAGATAATATTATTACCCATTATTACGAACAAAAAGTCGAAATCAAGAAAACTAATTTCTTCTTTGAGTATAAGTTCGTTCTTTTTGGCGTCTTATTGATTTTATTCACATTTTCTTCGTATCGAATAATTCCTTTTGTCAACCAGACCCTAAATACTGACCTTGCGTATATAAAAGGACTCACTAAAAATATCCTCTATTGGATTGGATATTTATTCCTAATCTCCAAACTTCTTTTTATCCAAATTAAAGGGATAAGAAAATTTGATATTTTCAATGAAAACACTTTAATGATTATCGCTACTTTTGCGGCAATGTGGATTGGCAAATATGAAGAGAGCGTTGCTGTTGTAATCCTTTACTCTTTTGGAGAGTATCTCCAGAATCGAGCTGTTGAAAAATCAAAAAATGAAATTTCATCCTTGATAAATTTAAAAGTTGATTATGCAAATGTTCTTGTCAACAACAAGGTCATAGTTAAAGATCCATCACAAGTCAAAATTGGCGACGTAATCATTGTTAAAAATGGCGAAAGAATTCCTATGGATGGAAAAATAATAATGGGTTCAACATCCCTTAATACTTCAGAATTGACTGGAGAAGCAAAACTTAAAACAGTTAACGTTGGCAGTGAAGTTTTGTCTGGAAATATTAACGTTGGCGATGTCATCCATATTGAAGTGACTCAAGAATATGAAAATTCAACTTTGGCAAAAATTATCGATTTAATCGAAAATGCGACGAATAAAAAGTCAAAGAGAGAAATGTTCATTACCAAATTCGCTAAAATTTATACACCTATCGTTGTAGGTTTAGCAGCTTTATTAGTTATTTATGGATTGATTTGGCATCGAGTTGACATTGATGATTATATCTATCGCGCCGCCATCTTTCTAGTAATTTCTTGTCCATGCTCATTAGTATTATCAGTTCCGTTAAGTTACTATGCCGGTATCGGAACAGCGGCTAAGAATGGTATTTTATTTAAAGGTTCAGCTTACTTGCACGCCATTACCGAAGTAGAATTAATTGCCTTAGATAAAACCGGCACGTTAACCCATGGCGATTTCTTCGTCAAGCAATATAGCAATACGGAAACATTGATGCTTGCAGCTTCAATAGAAAAATTCTCAAATCATCCTATTGCCAAAGCGATTGTTCAATTCAATAATTTTCCTGCTTATAAGGTTGATAATGTCAAAGAAATCCCGGGATATGGTATCAGTGGTGAAATTGACGGCAAAGTGTTATTGGCGGGAAGCCGTAAATTTATGGAACAAGCAAATATCAAAATCACTGAAGAAAAATTCCCTCTAGGTTCATTTACATTCGTAGCTTTTGACGGGCAATACATTGGTTATATTGTCGTAAAAGACGAGTTGAAGGAAACTTCAATGGAAACTGTTAGAACTTTCACGAAAACATACGATACAGTCATGCTGACTGGAGATAATGAAAATTCTGCCCGAGACATAGCAATGCAATTAGGCGGAATTGAATATTACTCTGAATTACTTCCTGAAGAGAAATTAAATAAGTTCAATGACATAAGGACAAACTCGGTATCTTTATATGTAGGTGACGGAATAAACGATGCACCTTTATTAAAAAACGCGGATATCGGCGTGTCTTTAGGAAGCGCAACCGATTTAGCCATTGAGGTAAGTGACGTCATAATTATCAACAATGATATTAGACTACTGGACAAGGCAATCAGAATAGCCAAAAAAACAAGAAGTATTTCCGCTCAAAACATCATATTTTCTCTAATTGTAAAAATTGTGTTTTTGGTAATGTCAGCTCTTGGCTTAATGTGGATGTGGCTTTCAATCTTTGCTGATGTCGGAGTGGCAATCCTTTGTGTTTTGAACGCTTTAAGAGTTATATACCAAAAAAAATATCTAAATGAATAAATAAAACCTCTCGAAAATTCGAGAGGTTTTTGCTATCTATGTTCGATGACGGCGTATTTCTTTTTACCCTTTCTAATAATGGTGTATTTGCCATGCAACGCATTTTTTTTATTAACTGCCGTTAGTACATCAGTAACCTTGATTCCGTTGACAGTGATGGCATTTGCTGTAATTAATTCTCTGGATTGTCTTTTTGAAGATGCAAGATTCAAGGCTACTAAACAATCGACTAATAGAGCGTCTTCGGTTATTTCCATTGAATCAAGATTGCTGAAACCCATTTCAACTTCTTCAAGATCAAGATTGCCAACTTCACCACTGAATAAAGCTTCAGTAACGCGAAGAGCTTTCTTTAATTCGTTTTCTCCATGAACGATTTTTGTAATCTCTTCGGCTAAAACTCTCTGTGCCAAACGTTTTTCAGGTTCGGTCTGAATCGATACTTCAAGTTCGTCTATTGCTTCTTTGGATAAAAAAGTAAATTGTTTAAGCCTATTTATGACGTCTTGATCAGCGGTGTTTATCCAGTATTGATAAAATTCAAAGACAGAAGTCTTGTTTTTATCTAACCAAACAGCACCTGATTCTGTTTTACCGAATTTAGTTCCATCAGCTTTAGTGACCAATGGGAAAGTAATTCCGTATACTTTTGCATCAACTGTATGTATTTTTCTTATTAACTCCATTCCGGCAGTAATATTGCCCCATTGATCTTGACCACCAATTTGCAACACACAATTATAGTTTCGGTATAAGTGTTCAAAATCCCAAGCTTGGATGATTTGGTAAGAGAATTCAGTAAAAGATATGCCGTTTTCAATTCTAGACTTTACTGAATCTTTACTCATCATGTAGGCAACATTGAAATGTTTTCCAATGTCTCTAAGAAATTCAATGGCATTCAATGATGATAGCCAATCATAATTATTCACGATTGTGGCTTCGGGCAATAAATGTCTCGCTTGTCTTGCAATACCCTCTGCGTTTTTTAAAGAGTCTTCAATACTTAATAATTTTCTTTCCTGACTCTTAAAGCTCGGATCGCCAATAAGACCAGTTCCGCCGCCGATGACAAGAATTGGTCTATGGCCATGATTTTCCAGTCTTTTAGCGACAAGGTAGGCTAAAAGATGACCAATATGCAAGCTATCTGCAGTCGGGTCAGCTCCCAAATAAAAAGTCAAGCTTTCTTTATTAAGTTTATCTGACAAATCATCATCAGTTTGTTGGTAGAGTAGTCCTCTCCACTTTAAATCTTCATATAAATTCATCGTAATTTTCTCCTTTTCAAAATAAAAATCGCCCCTTTGCTAAAGGACGATTAAATACCGCGGTACCACCTTAATTCACTTTTTTGTAAAAAGCGCACTTATAAAGATAACGGTTTTACCGTGCCTTTATGGCAAGACTCCTGAGTGTAGTGAATGATAACTACTTCTACGACTTTCACCATCCGTCGTCTCTCTGGATAAATAGGTTTATCTTTCTCGCTCAATCACAGTCTATTTAGTTGTTTCTCTTGAAATTATGTTATGAGGTAATTCGTTGAATTTTTCGTTGATGGTCTGTCCATCAATTTCCAACTTCAACAAATGCATCGCTTTTACACCAATATCAATAATTGGGATATCTACACAAGATAATTTTGGTCTTGATAATGAAGCGTATTTGGTGTTTTGAAAACCGAAGACAGAAATATCTTGAGGAATCTTAACGCCTTTTTCAATCATGCAGTTAATGAATGAAACGGCAATTGAATCTCTAACGGCAACTACACCATCAATTTTGTGACCTTTTTCTCTAAACAATTCATTGAAGTGAACTGTATTGACGACGATGTCACCACTAGTGCGGAAAATGTTCATCGGTAGCGATGCTTCTTCCATTGCTTTTTGATATCCAGCTTCCTTAAGATCATTAACCATATACTTACGTGCCGTTGTCAGCAAGTAGATGTTTTTTCTTCCTTCTTCAATCAGTTTTTTCGTTATTTCATATCCCGCTTTGTAGTAATCAATGGAAACTGTGGTTAAATAATCATCGTAAGGATATACTGTATTGGCTAAAACAACAGGAATTCCGTATTCTTCCTTTATGATTGTCAGGGCTTTGTATTGTTGTTCGTTAATTTCATCATTCATATAAAGGATTCCGTCTGCCTGTGAAGCTACAATTTCTTGAAGCAATTCAGTTTCATCATCATATTTATCCTTAAGAACATAAAGTATTAAAGAATAATTATATTTTTTCGCTTCTATGGCAATACCATTTACCATCTCTGCAACAGAAGAACGAGACATATCAGGGACAACCAAAGCAACAGCTGTCGATTTTCTGCTTGCAAGACCTTTAGCATAAGCATTTGGTTTATATCCCAACTCTTTGATGACTTGCATTACTTTTTCTCTAGTTTCAGGCTTAACTTTTTCAGGATTGTTTAATGTCCTTGAAACCGTTGCTAAAGATACTCCAGCCTTAATGGCAACATTGTATATTGTGGCTTTGCTCATACTAAAAACCTCCTTGTTTAAGGTATTGATTGAGTATATTTTAACACATATTTTTAGGTATTCAATCGCTTTTATGAAAAATTTTCATAATCTAAACATTTGTTTTAAAAAAAACAAAGACGAAAAATTCTCGCCTTTATTTTTAAAGTTATCTTTTTTCTTTGATTCTTGATTGTTTTGCAGATAATCCACGAATGTATCCAAGGTGGGCTCTTCTTACTTTTCCACGACGAACTACATTGATTTTGTCGATTAATGGTGAATGTACCAAGAAAGTTTTTTCTACACCAACACCATAAGAAATTTTTCTTACTGTGAAAGTTTCACTAACTCCACCACCTTGTCTTTTAATGCAAAGACCTTCGAAAATCTGGATTCTTTCTCTGTTTCCTTCCTTAATCTTGACACCGACTTCTACAGTGTCTCCAGGACGAAATTCAGGGATGTCATTTCTCACAAACTCTTGTGTGACATCTTTAATCAATTGCTGCGACATTTTGGTCAACTCCTTTTTCTTAGGCCAGTGTTCATAGTAATCTAGCGGAACATAGGCACGGTATATTCTTTTCAGCGATAAGTATTATATCATATGCCAATCTTTAAAGCAAATATTTTTTTCCGTTAAACATATCATTTTTTTAATAGATCGGGACGTTTTTCACTTGTCTTTTTTTCACGCATTTCTTTTCGCCATTTTTCAATCTCAGCGTGGTTTCCAGACAGCAAGACATCAGGGACTTTTAGTCCCATAAATTCTCTCGGTTTAGTGTATTGGGGATAATCCAAATAATTGTCGAAAAATGAATCTTTTTCATAAGATTCCTGTGAGCCCAAAACTCCTGGAATCATCCTCACTATTGCGTCTATCATTGCCAATGCAGCTACTTCGCCACCAGTCATGACGAAATCACCCAGGGAAATTTCTTCATCAACAAATTCATAAACTCTTTCATCAAAGCCTTCATAATGGCCGCACACAAAGACTAAATGTTCTTCTTTTAGCAATTCTTTAGCTTTATTTTGATTAAATGTTTTTCCTTGAGGAGACATCAATATTTTACGAGTGTTTCCGGTAAGGGATTTTAAGGCATAATATATGGGTTCTACGGATATTACCATACCGCTGCCGCCACCAAACGGAGTATCATCGACAGTTTTATGTTTGTTTGTAGAAAAATCTCGAAAATTAATGATGTAAAACTCTATAAGTTTGTTTTCTTGAGCTCGTTTTAAAATCGATGCATTTATAATCGGTTCTATCATCTCGGGAAATAGTGTTAAAATCGTAATTTTTATAATAATCCCTCCATTTCAATAATGGTTATTTCTTCATCATTTTGTTTCAAGACAAACTCACTTCTAAAAGGGACAAGCTTCAATCCATCTTCAGTTTCTACTTCCAGATAATCTCCTTGAGGAAAAGTCACCACGTCTTTGACGTATCCTTTTAGAACACGATTCTGATATACTTTTAAACCGATAATCTCTTCAATCAAATATTCATTATCTTCCAAATTTTCAGGTTTGACATTTTCAATAAAGAGGTCGCTTCCAACATATTTCTCAATTTTGTTTATCTCGTCATAACCTTGAAACGTAAGAATATCTATGTCTTTAATCACTCGATAACCCACTATGACCATCGGTTTATATACGCCGTTTTCAATAACGAAAAGTTTGTTGCCAATTTTGAATCGATTATTTTGCATATTAGTCAAGGACTTTATTTTGACTTCACCTTTAAGTCCTCTTGTTGCTTTGATTTCAGCGATTTTAAGATATTCCATATGTTCAACCTCTTATCATTAATTAAGTAATATTATATCACTATTAATCTATTTTTTTAACAAAAAAGAAGGATTTCTCCTCCTTTTATAATGAAGCCGTAATTTCTCCAGCCTTCTTTAGAACAATTTTAGTTATAAGAGGACCAGTCAATTCGTAGATAACTGTAGCTGAAAGAACTATTGCTCGGATTTGCGCTCCCAATTCAGGATTTAAAGCAGTAGTTGCAACTAAACTGAGACCAATTGCCACACCTGCTTGCGGAATGAGTGCAAAACCGAGATACTTTTTGGTGTTCTCATCGCTTTTTGTGACTTTTGCACCAATATATGCACCAACAATTTTTCCAATAACTCTAATTATTACGTACAGCACACCTAATATTCCCACCGTTATTAGAACTGACAATTTTAGTTCTACTCCGCTTAGTACAAAGAACATGACATAAATTGGGGGAGTAAAGAAGTAAATCAGTTCATTGACCTTTTCTTGTTGGCTCGAGAAGTTAGTAAAGATAAAGCCCATGACCATCGCTGCCAGTATTGAAGAACCACCCAAGAGGTGAGCCAGGTAGACCGTTAAAATAATCGAAGCTACAGTCAATGATATTCTGTTTCCCCTTCCGGTGAACCAAATGCAACCAAAAACTAGGATTAGGCCGATAACACCGCCAATTCCAACCGATATCAGAATTTCAAATATGGGATGCATTATTTGCAAAAAAAGCGAAACACTTTCTCTAGTGGGATCCAAAGCATTGGCTATGGCCACAAAAATACCGAACAACAAAACGGCAATCGAATCATCTATTGCCACAACGCTTAATAGCGTCTCAGTCAATGGTCCTCTAGCTCTATACTGTCTAATAACCATCAATGTCGCTGCCGGAGCGGTTGCTGCTGCTATAGCAGATAGTACCAAAGCAAAACGAATGTTTTGTACGTTTAGTTGACCAATTATCAAAAAATAAAGCAATAGTCCGACAAAAACAAAAATGACTGCTATTGTCGCTTCAAAAAAAGCGATAACAATCGGTTTAACTCCTACTTTTTTAAAGTATTTAAGTTTAAGTTCATTTCCGATAGTAAAAGCAATAAATCCCAAAGCTACTACCGAGACTATTTCCAAACCTGGCAGAGCTTCTTCTTTAATAAGATTAAATATTGACGGCCCAATCAAAAGACCACCAATCAAATAACCAGTTACATTTGGCAATCTAAGATATTTGGCTATTTTTCCGAACAACAAACCTGTAGCGATTATGAGAGATGTATATAGTAAAACTGTATAGTTCATGTTTATAGTTTGAAACCTACCGTATCTTCAATCGGAACTGTAAAGGCAATCCCTGAATCAGGCCCTTGTAAATTGCCACAAACAGTATCAATGACTTTATAGACAGTTTTCACTTTTTCATCAGGTAAAGCCATTAAAATAACATTGGATTCCTGCCTTTGGTTTTCGAATAGATATTTCAGTGACCCGAACATATGCATATCGTCACTTTTAGCTAATGTTCTAGCCATTCCGGTAGCGTTGATTATAGTGGCTCCCTTGACTCCGTTTGCATTGAGTTCACTCAGAAATTCTTCCAGTATCTTAGTTTGGGTCATAACGTAAATAACTAATTTCATAAATTCATCTCCTCATATCGTCGTTTTTAAATTATACTCCCATTGAAAAAAATATCAAGAAGTTTTTTTAATACAAAATCTCAAAAAATTAGGAAATCTTTTGGCCCAATGTTCTTCCGAGTGAGTTGCGCCTTCATCTATCACCTGGCAGATATTTTCTTTTGGCAACTTAGTTGAAATATAGTTTTGGAACACTTTTTGTTCATTAAAATAAACTCGGCTGAAAATACCAGTCTCTTTAGTACCCATGTCATGATAGACATAAAAATCTTTCCGATAACTGATATGATCCAAAAAATCATAAAGTCCTTTTTTCACCAAATAAAAAGCGGATGAAAAAGCGCCTATACACGAAAATATATCTTGATACTTCAATCCTAGGTAAATGCTGATATTACCCCCACAGGAACTACCTGCTAGGAAGGTATTAAGTCGATCTTTATTTGTTCTAAATTCATTATCGATTAAAGGCTTTAGTTCCTCAATAATAAAAAGACCGTATTGATCGCCTTCTGGGTGGATATCTTCAATTTTTTGCTTTTTCAATCTTTTAACTGATGAACTGCTCAAATAATTTGAATACTCCATAATTCTGAACTCATCGCTGTCGATACCGACAATAATAATCCCACCAATTTCTTGATACATTTCATCCATGGTTTTCAACACTTCCCAGGAATGATTGCTGAAAGGTGAAGGGTCAACTAAATTTTGACCGTCGTGCATATATAGTACTGGATATTTTTTATCTGAAGAATCAAAATAATCCACTGGTAAAATTACTCTTATCTTCTTATTTCTCTTTAAATTCTCACTAAAAATTTCTTTGATAATTGTTCTTTCCATAAGAGATCCTCCTATGAAAAATTATACACCATTAAACTAATTTTATAAGTATTTTTTCAATAAATGAGATATAATAATGGTGAAAAGTGAGGTAAATTAGAATGAAGAGAGCATTAAAAATCCTTATGATATTTGTTACAGTAATTTTTGTCTTTTTAGTTGGCTTTATTTTAACATTACAAATCTTTGAATATCGCCCTGAAGATATAACCGAACTATCAATTGAAAATAACCCCATTGATAGTGATGAGTTCCACGTGGACATTAACGAAGTTCTGACAATCTTGACATTTAATATTGGCTATGCTTCTCTAAGTCAAACTGAAGATTTCGCGATGGATGGTGGCACTAAGGGCAGAATGGATTCAAAAGCTGAAGTTGAAGCAAATTTGCTGGGAATTAAAGGAATAGTCGAGAGTAATCCTGCTGACATTTATTTGTTTCAGGAAGTCGATGTCGATAGCCATCGTTCTTACAACATCAACCAACTTGATTATTTCAATACATTCTTGGAAATGAGTTCAGTTTTAGCTTACAATTATCGCTGTATATTCGTTCCTTTCCCTTACACCAATCCTTCGCAGATGATGGGTAAAGTCAACTCAGGAATACTGACATTCAGCAGTTTCTATGGTGAATCGGCACAGAGACATCAACTCCCCGGAAGTTTTAGTTGGCCAATTAGCCTTGCAAATCTAAAAAGAGCAATGATGATTACCAAGTATCCCATCAAGGATAGCGATAAATATCTCACTGTTATCAATGTCCATTTATCAGCTTATGATGATGGTACAATGAGACTGGAAGAGATGGAAGCTTTAAAAACTTTGATGCTTCAAGAGTATGAAGATGGTAATTATGTTATCGTTGGGGGAGATTTCAATCAAACTTTCCCTCAAGCAATAATAGAAAATGGCGAAAGTGATTTCGAATATCTGTTTGAATTAAACAATGATGAATTTTGGCAAGCATTTCCTATGGATGGTGTTTGGTTTGAAGAAAACGACTTTAGTTTTGGCGTTGACATAACCACACCTAGTTGTAGACTTTTGCATCAAGCCTATGATGCAGAAAATCCCGATAATAATCAGTATTACTTAATTGATGGCTTTATAGTATCCAATAATCTTAATATTGAGTCGGTTGAAACCCTTGATGAGAATTTTGTCTATAGCGACCATAACCCGGTCAAGATTACAATCAGTTTCATAAGTTAATAGAAATTTCGAAAATTTACTCATTCTTAGAGCCTTTACGAATATGGACAAGAATGAGTTTTTTTACACTCATTTTAAAAAATACGAATAATAATTATAATTATTAGAATTCTTTTAGCGCGAATATGGAAAATGTGTTTTTTATTATGTTATAATAAATATCAATAGTGAACATTAAAGGTGATTTCAATGAAGTCTTTTCTAACAAAGTTTTGGCATCACATATCTTCGACATTCAACCACTATGGTGGGTTGTCGCTTGCCATCGTTCCAATTCTAGTGTTGGTTAACTGGAGCTATTTTTCGGTTGTAAATGCAGAAAAAGCAACACTTGAATCTCAACAGGTTTCTTTGGCTAATGAAAAGATTAATATCATTGATTTTATCATTTCCAATGCTTTGACAAACACATACAATGACATGCAAGTAATGAGCGACGCTGACGAAATGCAGTTTTATTTAGAAAATCCAGATGAAGTAAATCTTGATGACGTAGAACAGTTATTTTACCGTATTACCAATAACAAACCACAATTTTCCAGTGTAGAGTTTTTGAATTTGAATGGAGATCAGTTGATCTTGCTAAATCGCATCAATCAAGAATTGACGATTATCCCAACTGATGAACTATCATCAAAATCTGAAGAAAGTTATTTTGATTACATTGACACGATAACTGACAAAAAATTATATATTGTTCCGTTATACATGGAAAACGAAATTATCAACAACATCACTGTCACTAAGCAAATAATTACTCTTATTGTTAGTGTTTTTGACAATGAAGGGGTTAAAAGTGGCTATATAGTTCTTGATTATGATGCAAATTATCTTCTATCCGTCTTTGAAACCTATGTCAGCGATGAATCTGAATTTATTGAATTAGGGGTAATAAATGAAAACAGTGTTTGGGGTATTACCGCCGGTTTTAATGAGGCTTTGGGATTGGGGAACACTATTGACAATGAATTTTATGATAATTTAGAAATTTATGGCAACTCAATCATACGAAGCTACGTCAATCTTACAGGAATATCCAACATTGAGGTTTATAACCCTGATGATTTCTATGAAATTTTTGCTGTCATGGATTTTAATCAAGTTTTCAAAGAATACGGAGGTTTTGCTGTCAGAAATCCATTCTTGATTTACTTTGTAAATGCTTTATCATTCATCATCATATATATTTTTGGTTGGTTGTTAAAGAGTAAAGGTGATGATAGAATCTTACTAAATGCCAATATGTATCTATCAGACAAGAATAACGATGGTGTTCTAATCACTAACGAAAAAGGGGAAATAACCTATACAAATGAGGCTTTTGAGGATATTTACGGTTATAAGCTAGATAAGATCAAAGGTCAGAAACCAAGTAAAGTTCTCGGCAATCTCAATTTTGGCATTAAAGGCGCTGTGATGAAATCCAAACAGGTATTTTCCAAAAATGTTTGGAACATCAACAATAAAGGTATTTATGTCTTAAAGCACTTGCGAATTAAACCAGAAGCTAATGCTAATGGCAATATTAAACACTTTTTGGCAATATATTCATCTCCTCAAGTTGAAGTTGAATCGCTAGCATTTGCCTCTAACTTCGATGCTATTGAAACTTATAAACTATTTGCTAAAGCTTTTGAAAACGAGGAACTGAAAGTTAATAAATCTGCGGCTATGGTTATTAGAACCTTTAACGAAAAAAATCGAAAACTTTTTACAAGTTTAAATAAAAATAGCGGCAGCCAATATGCTTTTGCTGATTTCTTGAAGTCAAATCTTGGACCAAAATTCAAAATTGCTGTACCAAAAGAAAGTTATGTGATGATTTATGTTTCTTTAGACATTATCGATGAAACTTTACAAAATACCGTTGATTTCATCGATAATTTGATTGATAAATACAAACATCAACCAAATATCAACTCGGACTTGGAATATAATTTTGGCATCGCCTTGGCAGATAACAAAACAATAACAAAAGCTGATGTTATCGAGAATGCATTTATTGCCTTGCAAATGTCAAAGACCAGAAAAAATATTAAGCATTTAATTTATTCGGATGAAATTAAAAAGATAATAAAGAGAGAAAAGGATATTTATGCGCAACTTGATCACGGGTTTAATTTCGATGAATTTTACTTGTTATATCAAATCCAAAAAGATATAAAAAGAAACTCTTTCACTGGAGTTGAAGCGTTGTTGAGATGGAACAATTCGCTTTTAGGTAATATATCACCTGGAGAATTCATTAGCATAATAGAAAACAGTTTTTATATCAATCGACTAAGTATCATGGTTGTCAACAAAGTAATCAAAGATTTTACTCCATATGCAGAATACATTAATAATGATTTTAAAATTTCGATAAACCTGACTTATTTCGACTTTTTTAATGACTATATCATCCATAATCTTGTCGACATCATAGAAAAAAGTGTAATTCCACCTAAAAATTTCTGTTTTGAAATTACTGAAAGTGGTTATTTGGAAAATCAAGATAAAACCAATGCCATCATCGACTACTTGCACAGTAAAGAAATCACAGTCGCTATCGATGATTTTGGTACAGGGTTTTCTTCTTTGGAAGTTTTGAAAAACATTCACATAGATAAAGTTAAAATCGACCGCTCATTCATTAAGGACTATCCAGAGAAGGATGATGGCGCTATGTTCAAAACCATTGTATCTTTGGTAAAAAATATGAACCTGGGAGTTTTGGTCGAAGGAACAGAAACTAATGAGCAAGTTGATTTTTCATTAATCAGTGGTTGTGATGAAATACAAGGATATTACATTTCCCAACCTATATACATCGAGAATCTTGTGAGGAAATATCTCAATAAAAAAGCGGACTTTTAATTCGATAAAAGTCCGCTTTTATTTTTAATTTTTATTTCTTTTCTCTTTTGAAGCACATGAACCAATCAAGACAATATTTGTCTTCATCTTTGGATTCCATTCTTTCTTTTGCGGCGCTACAAGATCCGGCAGTTGGTATGATGACATCATCTCCCGGACGCCAATCCGCTGGGGTAGCAACGTGGTCGCGATCAGCTTTTTGCAAAGCTAAAATTATACGTTTGATTTCATCAAAATTTCTTCCCATTGATAATGGATAATAAAGTATAGTTCTGATAAAACCTTTCGGATCAATAATGAAAACAGCTCTTACTGCCTGTGTAGTGCTTTGATTAGGTTGAATCATACCAAATTTTCTGGCAACATCCATTTTGATGTCTTCAATTAGCGGGAAGGTAACTTCAATGTTCTTCATACCTTTCCACTCTAGTTCATTGATTTTTCTTAACCAGGCGATATGCGCATATAGCGAATCAACCGACAAACCAATTAGTTGAGTATTCAAAGCTGTGAACTCATCCATCATGCTTGCAAAAGTCATGAACTCTGTGGTGCACACTGGAGTAAAATCCGCTGGATGAGAAAAGAGAATTACCCATTTTCCTTCATAATCTTTTGGAAAATTGATTGTTCCTTGCGTGGTAACCGCCGTAAAACTTGGAGCTTTGTCACCGATTAGTGGCATTGAATAAACTTCTTGCCTAATTTCTTCCATTTTCTTTCCTCCTTAATTATATTAATAAAATTATAACATTTACAATTTTTTATATCCACCTAAGTGCTCAATGATTATGACCGTGATTTTCAATACACACTTTATTTGATGAAATGAGTTTTCCATCTAGATAAGAATTGATGACTTCATCCAGATTACCACTTACTCCACAATAAACCTTTATTTGGTTTGCTTCTAAACCTTCAACCGCCATAGCGCCTATACCTCCGGCAATCAAAACGTCTATTTTTGATTCTTTTAAAAATCTTGGCAGGAAGTTTTTTTGATGTGGCGGATTTACTAGTTCTTCTTTTTCAACGATTTTAGTATGTTCGATGTGAAAAATGACAAACTTCTGGGCGTGACCAAAATGCTCGGCAACCATGTTGTTTGTTACTGCTACAGCTAAATGCATAAATATCTCCTTTTTAATTATTCTGATTATGTCTTTTTCTTAAACGCGAAGGCCTAGTGCACCTGTCTAAACCATCATCACATAACGTATACTCTCCTCCATCAATAACAAGGACTTTACCTTCAATTAAAGATGAAGCTATTTTTTTTCTGGCATCATTATAAATCCTCTGGACTGTAGTTCTAGCAACGTTCATTTGTGTAGCTGCTTCTTCTTGAGTATACTCCAATAAATCGATAAGTCTAATTGTCTCCAATTCATCAACGAGCAAAACAATCGTCTCCAATTTTTTCGTTTTAATTCCTTTTGGGCCATATAATGTGTACTCTGGCAAGTGACAAACATACCTTGGTTTTTGTGGTCTTGACATTTTTACTTCTCCTTAAGTATTGTACTATTAATATTGGCATATGTCAATATCATAAGGTTGGTTCAGGGTGTTTATGTCTACTACCAATCTCACTTATTATTTTATCATAAAAATCCTCGGTTATGATAAACTTGAACTTTACTATTACATAAGACAATCCAACCAATATAATCGGTAAGATTGTTATCGATAATCTTAGCGATAATTTCATTGAAGGGGTTGCCTTTGCTTTGAAGGCAGAATCGGCTGCTTCATTTATGACCATCTCTTTATTTCCAGTTTTTTCATTAATCTCGTAATCCACAATTTGCAGTGCGTCGTAAATAGCTTCTTTTCTATCTTCGGAAATATCCAAATCATCGAGAATAATTGTCCTTGAATCGATGTTAGCTTCATAATTTATTTTTTCAGCAATGGTCATGTTATCGTAATAATTTTTTTGAGCTTCCAGTTCAGAAACATTTTGACTCATTATGTAAATTCCCGAAACAATCAATACCAAAGTCATTATACCTTGTTGAATGGCGCTAGCCAATTTGACAACAAATGGTCGCAATGAAAACAAGATTGCTTCGTTTCTCTTCCCCGTTTTATATTCATTATATTCAATAGTATTTGTCATATTAATGATTAATACCATATACATTATCGCCTGCCCAGCAAAGGCAAAAGTGCCAAAAATACAGACAGTGACAATATTTACCGGTATGAATTTAATGTATCCCATCAAGAAGAACATGATATAACCGAATACTATTGAAACAAGAGAGATTTTCATCATTGATGCCCGAGTAAACTTCTTTGCCAAAGTCGTATAAAAGCTTTGGATGAGAATAGTTACAACACCAAAAGTAGCAATAAAAATCAAAATAGTCAGTCCGTTATAGCCTAATTCCATATAGAAAAAGTTGTAGCCTAAAGCTACTAATATCCCACTTCCTATCGTGTAAAGTAACAATGCCAAGGTAATCCAAAGGAGTTGGTCATTTTTTTTGATTGATAAAAACATTTGTTTAAGACTGATTTTCTCATCGTTATTTTGCGCCGTGTCTTTAGGTTCTTTAACGCCAAAAATTGTCAACAAAGTACATAACATAAAAAAAGCAACAAAAGTTATTGAAATGATTCTATATCCTCTTATTGCATTACCGACAGTGAAGAATTGAACTATTGCATTGGCTACGAATGCACCTACGGCCGCGAAAACAACTACTAAAGAGGCTATTTGATCTCTCTTCTTCTTGGTTCGTGAAAGATTAGGTAATAAGGACCAATAAGGGATATCATTCAAGGTCCATGCAATTTCCCAAACAAAATAGATGATAGCAAAAAATATGACAAATGCCGTCCCACTTGGTCTATAATTGAACATTAATAGGACAGATATGCTTGTCAGAACAGCCCCAACCAAAATCCAAGGTTTAAATTTTCCATATTTAGATTTGGTATTTTCAACTATCGATCCCATTATTGGATCATTGATACCATCCCAAATTCTTCCTAAAACAAGGATGATACCGATTGCTGAAAACTCGGCTTCAGTTAATCCTAGACCCGAGAACTGGATATAGGTCATTAAGAATGAAGCCACCAACGTATACATCATGTCTCTGCCGATACCACTTACACTGTAAGTCCATTTGTTACGTTGATATATCTTCTGTTCTAAAACTTCAATTTCATTCATATTACCCTCCTCAAATATACTTTAATTATAATTATAACAGTTTTTACAAAATAAAAAATATGACATTAGTTTTTTATATTATTTGTAGTATAATGTTATCGTTGTGAGGTAAATGTATGAACAAAATTGAAAACTATGAAGAATTCCTGAAGATAATTAAATCTGATATATCTATTATTATTGCCAAAACTAAGACCTGTGTTGTTTGCAAGCCAATTTCAGAAAAATTGAAGATTTTCATGAATGATTATCCGCAAATTCCAAGTTATGAATTGTATATCGAGGATGTTGAAATGTTTCAGGGTCAACATCTTGTTTTTACCGTCCCGACAATACTGGTTTTCAGTAATGAAAAAGAGATTCTTAGGGAATCAAGATTTATTGACTTCAATAAAATTGAAAGATTATTTGGTTTATATCTAAACTAATATAAGGGACTGATAAAGATGCTTTTAAGTTTGGGGCTTATTATATTGCTTGGTCTTGCGCTAAATTCAATAATTTCTAGATTCAGGATACCGAGTTTGATTGGCTACATTATTACCGGAATCATTCTTGGTCCATATGTTTTGGACCTTATAAGTCCTAATATATTAAACATATCTTCTGATTTAAGAAAAATAGCTTTGATTGTCATTTTGGTTAGAGCAGGGTTGACCTTAGATATTAATGATTTGAAATCAGTTGGTAGAGGAGCTTTACTTTTAAGTTTCCTTCCAGCAACATTTGAAATTATTGCCATTGGATTCATTTCTCAATTGTTTTTCGAAATAACAATAATTGAAGGTTTAATAATGGGTAGTGTCGTAGCTGCTGTTTCACCAGCAGTAGTAGTTCCAAGAATGATTTCTTTAATCGAGAAAAAAAGAGGAACCGAAAAGGCGATTCCCCAAATGGTTTTAGCTGCCAGTTCACTGGATGACATCTATGCAATTGTCCTATTCACAATCTTTATTCAATTTTATGAAACCAGTGTTTTCGACTTCCAAAGCATTTTACTCATGCCTGCATCAATTATACTAGGAGTCATAGTCGGAATCATATTAGGTCTAGCAATGCAATACCTATTTAAAAAGTTTCATATGCGTGACACAATTAAAGTGTTGATTATTTTTGGAATTGCATTTGTTTTAGACTTTTTGGAAAGTTCACTTAAGAATATCCTACCTTTTTCATCTTTACTGGCAATCATTACAATGAGCTTGACTATACTTAAAACTTATCCAATATTGGCCGCAAGACTCACTAGTAAATTTTCAAAAATATGGGTATTTTCTGAAATGATTCTCTTTGTCCTCATCGGAGCTTTAGTTAATATAACCGTGATTGGTAATGTAGGTTTTAGTTTTGTTTTACTATTAGTTTTGGCCATAATTGTAAGATTTATTGCAGTATTGGTTTCAACAGCAAAACTAAACTTCAACTTTAAGGAAAGATTATTTATCTTCTTTTCCTATTTACCTAAAGCAACTGTACAAGCAGCGATTGGCGCAATACCTTTACAACTTGGCATGCCTTCCGGCGAATTGATTTTAGGGGTTTCCGTTCTTTCGATTTTTATTACAGCACCACTAGGAGCAATTCTAATCGATCAAACACAAGAATTTTTGCTAAAAAGAAAAGCGACTCTAGCTATGTAGTCGCTTCTTTTTTTGGATTTTTTCCATGAAATTGATAATATATTGTTTCAATCCTGCCATTGTAGAGTTTTCTTCTTCTATCCGCAATTCTGCCAAATATTTTTTCAAACTCCATATCAGAGGTAATGACATAAATTGATAAAGTTTCTAATTTACTTAATTTTTGGCCAAAAACTTTATAGAGATTCTTAACTTCCTCCAATTCAGAAAGTCTTTCACCATAAGGTGGATTTGTGATTATTACACTATAATCATCATTAAGATTCAAATTGTAAAAGTCCATGAGTTCAAATTTTATGCAATCTAACACTCCTGCTTCTTCTGCATTAGCAATTGAAGCGTCGATATTCTCCTGTACATTATCGTATCCAAAAATTTCAATATTAGAAGTGTTATCAATCATAGTTAATGCTTCTCGTTTTGCTTCATTCCAAATTTCATTTTCAATCAATGGCCATGACATGGAAGCAAATTCACGATATAATCCAGGGGCTATATTTTTTCCGATTAAAGCCGCTTCGATTGCAATTGTTCCAGAACCACAAAACGGATCGATTAAAACTCTATCTTTATTCCAGAAGCTTAACTTTACCAATGCAGCTGCCAAAGTCTCTTTAAGTGGAGCAACCACAGCATTTTGACGATAACCTCTTTTATGAAGAGCATTTCCAGAGGTATCGATAGTCAAAGTGGCAATATCTTTCAGCAACGACACTTTTACATTAAAAACAGGTCCGTCTTCTGGGAACCATTCAATTTTATACTTTGTCTTCAGGTTTTCGACAATTGCTTTTTTTACGATTGCTTGTGAATCGGATATAGAAAAAAGCGTCGATTTAACAGATTGTCCATCGACTGGAAACCTTCCATTTTTGGGGATAAATTCACTCCAATCGATTTTCTTTGTTTTTTCAAAAAGTTCATCAAATGTTATGGCCTTGAACTGAGCTACTTTCAATAATACTCTATCAGCACACCTTAACCATAAATTGGCTTTAGCAATACCACTTATATCAGATTTAAAAGTAACTTTACCATTTTCAGTTTCAATGATTTCAAACCCTAGATCAATAAGTTCTCTTTTTACTACGGCTTCAAGACCAAATGTAGTTGTGGCAATCAATTCATATGTCTTCATTTTATCATCTCATTTCTAATTCATTATAACAAAAATCACAACAATAAACAACCAAGGTAAAACGAAAGAAAACCTCTTATCGTGGTTGATAAAAGGTTTATCTAAATTATTCAAATTCTACAATTAGATTGACTTGAGCCGAACGAGAAACCAGCTCATGAATTGAACAATATTTAGTTCCCAATTCAGCGGCTTTTTGTAGTTTTTCTTTGTCATTAGGATTCTTGATTGTCATTTTCATGTCAACAACTTCTATTATTTTTGAATCAGGATTATTTTTAGATCCACTAACTTCAATCTTGGCGCTTTCAAATTCCAGTCGCATTTTTAATGCAATAGAAATGAAGGTTGCATAGAAACATGATCCAAGCGCTCCAAAAAAAAGATGGTATGGATATAAACCATCATCCTGATCTCCTAACTTCGCTATTCCAGTAGGGGAATACAGTTCTCCCACATAATTCATGTCCCACTTAAGAACTACTTTATCATACGCCATATTATCACCCTAATGAAGATTATACTACAAAAGTTTGAATATTTCTATTATTTGTTTTTGTATTCGCCCGCGTTAAATTTTAGACATTTTGGTGTTTATTTGTAAGCGCTTTAGTGATATAATCTTTATGGGTATTTTTTTTGTATAAAGGCAAAATTTAAATAAATTCGGGAGGTAATTTTATGAAACACAATTTTTATGGAAGAAGTTTATTGACATTACTAGATTACACAAAAGAGGAAATTCAAACCTTATTGCATTTAGCTGCAAAATTAAAAGCTAAAAAGCATGCTGGTCTCGAGTGTTCACCTCTGAAGGGCAAAAATGTAGTATTGATTTTTGAAAAGGATTCAACCAGAACCAGATGTGCTTTTGAGGTTGGCGCTTTTGATTTGGGCATGAATGTTACTTATCTAGGACCTACAGGGTCGCAAATGGGTAAAAAAGAGAGTATTAAAGATACAGCTAGAGTTTTGGGAAGAATGTATGACGGAATAGAATACCGCGGTTTTAAGCAAGAAACAGTGGAAATTCTCGCTAAATATTCAGGTGTTCCTGTGTGGAACGGTTTAACTGACAAATATCATCCTACTCAAATTCTCGCTGACTTTTTAACAATTATAGAAAAATTCGGTCATTTGGAAGGAATTAACTTCACCTATTACGGTGACGCCAGAAATAACATGGGAAATTCCTTGATGATTGGTTGTGCTATTATGGGTATGAATTTCACTGCTTGTGCTCCTAATGATTTATGGCCAAGCAAAGACTTGATAGACAAGTGTTATGAATTAGCGCGAGTTTCTGGCGCTAAATTAAAGTTCACCGAAGATATTTCTGAAGGTGCAAAAAACGCTGACGTTATCTATACTGACGTATGGGTATCAATGGGAGAACCTGAATCAGTCTGGAAAGAAAGAATTGAAAAATTAGCTCCTTATCAAGTTAATAGTAACATTATGAAAATGGCCAATGAGACCGCTATTTTTATGCACTGCTTGCCTGCTTTTCATAATCGCGAAACAGCTGTCGGTGAAGATATATATCAAAAATTCGGTTTAAGTGCCCTCGAAGTAACTGAAGACGTTTTTGAATCAAGTCAATCAGTTGTATTCGATGAAGCAGAAAATCGTTTGCACACTATTAAAGCTGTTATGTATGCTAGTCTCAAGGAGGAAAAATGAGAAAAATTGTTGTTGCTTTAGGCGGAAATGCACTGGGGCATAATTCTCAAGATCAAATTGAAAAAGTAAAACACGCTGTTAAACCAATCGTTGAATTGGTCGAACAAGGTAATGAAGTTGTATTGGCCCACGGTAACGGTCCACAAGTCGGAATGATTAATTTGGCCTTTGAAACAAGTTACAATGTTTCCAACAAAAATCCAGACATGCCTTTTCCGGAATGTGGAGCCATGTCACAGGGCTATATTGGTTATCACTTGCAAAACTCACTTCTGACAGAATTAAAAAACAAAGGCTTAAAACAGCATGTTGCGACTATTATTACTCAAGTGGAAGTGGACAAAGACGATCCCGCTTTTCAAAATCCAACAAAACCCATAGGTAAATTCTATGATTTGGAAACAGCTGAAAGATTTACCAAAGAAAAAGGATATATCATGGTTGAAGACGCTTCTCGAGGTTACAGAAGAGTAGTTGCTAGTCCTAAGCCGGTTAACATTGTGGAGTTAGAAATCATAAAATCGATGGTTAAGGCTGGACATTTGGTTATTACTGTCGGCGGTGGTGGAATTCCTGTAATTAAAGAAGGAAATGAATATATTGGTGTTCCTGCAGTCATTGACAAGGATTTTGCGAGTGCAAAATTAGCAGATTTGTTGGATGTAGATATGCTGGTCATTCTGACGGCTGTAAATAAAGTAAAAATTAATTTTAATACTCCTGAAGAGAAAGATTTGGATAATATTACCATCAAGGAAATCGATGAACTGATTTCTCAGGGACATTTTTTGAAAGGTTCAATGTTGCCAAAGATTGAAGCTGCTAAAATGTTTGTGAGCGGAAAGAAACATCGTATAGCCATAATTGCATCTTTAGAGGAAGCAAAAGAAGCTCTATTAGGGTATACGGGAACGAGGATAACTAACTGATGAGAACTAGTAATGTAAAAGTAGTCATTTGGGGATTCGGCGCAATGGGTTCAGGAATGGCCAAAATGATTCTTGAAAAAAAAGGATTTGAAATTGTTGGAGTTTGTGACGTTTATCATGGTATAGTCGGAAAAAGTATCTTCCAGATATTGAACATTGACAACCCTTATGATCATGATGTGCTGATAAACGATAATATTGATGTAATTTTACGAAGTAATAAGCCAGATATTGTTCTTTTGGCAACGGACTCATTTACCGCTTCTGCTTTCCCTAAAATCAAGAAAATTGTTGAATATGGTGTGAACGTTATTTCCACAGCTGAAGAAATGTCATATCCTAAAGCCAATCAACCGAAACTTGCCAATGAAATCCATCGATTGGCAAAAGTACACAACGTTACGGTTTTGGGTACAGGCGTAAATCCGGGTATGATGATGGATTTATTGGCCATTTGCATCAGTGGTGTAACTGAAAATGTAAAGGAATTTGAAATTTCGAGAATCAACTCCCTGTCCCCATTTGGAAAGACAGTAATGGAAGAACAAGGAGTTGGTTTAAGTTTAAAAGAATTCAATGAAAAGCTGGAAAAAAACGAAATTGCCGGACATGTCGGATTTAAAGAATCTGCATATATGATAGCTGATGCAATGGGCTTAAAGGTAGAATCATTCTCTCAGGCAATGAAACCAATAATCACCGACATCGACCGTAAAAGCAAATATGGCTATGCTAAAGCAGGTGATGTTTGTGGCGTAGAGATGAGTGCTACAGTTATGTTGGAAGATAATATCAAAATCAAACTATATCATCCACAACAAATTGAGCCTGAAATGGCTGGAGTTAGCACTGGAGATTACATAAAAATTTCTGGAAAACCAGAAATTAATTTAGGAAATGTCCCGGAAGTAGAGGGTGGAATTGGTACTATTGCAATTTGTGTAAATATGATTCCACATGTAATTAATTCTAAGGCTGGCCTGGTCACTATGATTGATTTGCCAGTACCACGAGCTATAATGGGAGACGTCAGAAATCTAATAAAGGAGGATTGATTATCTTGATAAAAAAGGATACTTGGGTCCAAATTAGAAAAATCGTTTTAAAACCGGAACAAAGAGCTAAAACTCTACCAGAAGCCACCAGAAATGTTCCGCTTTTAATGTGGATCAAAGGCACTCTGTTGGAAGATGCAGAAATTGGAAGTAATGTCAATATTAAAACAGTGACCGGAAGAATCGAAAATGGAGAATTGATATGCGATAATCCAAGTTTCCTTCATACTTATGGTAAGTATATTCCGGAAATTCACGAAGTTGACATCATGCTTAAAAAAACTTTATATGGGAGTGATGATTGATATGAATAACTCCTATGAAAGTGTAATGGCAAGAAAAAATGAAATTATGCGCAAGTCAGTTGGCATTGATTTTGATAAATTTGAAACCGGACACATTGGCTTCGATTATGAAGCATTATTGAAAGAAGGAAATTTAAGTCTAGAAATCATAAAAGAAATTCAGCAGAATAACGGTGTAGGCAACACTCCCCTCAAAGAGTGCAAAAATATTACTGCATTAGCAAGAAAAGTTGCTAAACCAGGTTATGGAGCGAGAATTTTCATAAAGGATGAAGCCCTCAATGATTCCGGAAGTTTTAAGGCTAGGCGAGCTAGCATATCATGTTATCAAGCAAAAAAACTTGGTTTCAAAGGTGTTATAGCCGCAACCAGCGGTAACTATGGCGCTGCTGTCGCTTCTCAAGCGGCTAAATATGGCTTAAAGTGCATAATTGTTCAGGAATGTTACGATTCGCACGGTATTGGCCAACCGGAAATAATAGAAAAAGCAAGAGCATGCGAAGCTTACGGCGCAGAAGTAATACAACTGAGTGTTGGACCTGAATTATTCTACAAGTTTTTACTGTTGCTTGAGGAAACAGGTTATTTTAACGCTTCTTTATACACTCCTTATGGCATAATGGGTATAGAAACTTTAGGTAAAGAGCTAATTGACGATTGCCTAAAATTAACTGGCAAAGAACCTGATATGGTCGTGTGTACAAATGCTGGCGGCGGAAATCTTACCGGTACTGCCAGAGGAATTAAAAAGACAACTGATAAAGTAATTACAATCGTTGGTTCCAGCGTCAATCTCAAGGGATTGCATATGGCCGATGATTTAGATTTCAATAAAAAATCTTTTACTACTGGACACACTGGTTTCGGTCTTCCTTTCATCATTAACCCAGATAGAAGTGATGTCCCTCGTTCTTCCGCAAGACCTTTGCGCTACATAGATCGCTATGTTACCGTCAATCAAGGAGAGGTTTTCTTCATGACGGAAGCTTTGGCAATACTTGAAGGAATTGAACGTGGACCTGCCGGAAACACTTCTTTGGCAGCTGCTTTCTCATTGTCACAAGAATTAAAGCAAGATCAGATTATTATCGTCCAAGAAACAGAATACACCTCAGCGGGAAAGCATCATCAGGCACAACTCTCATTTGCTAGGGAAAACGGAATATGTATTTATTTTGGCGATCCGCAAGATGAAATACCCGGTGAATCAATTGTTTTACCTAAAGCAATAAATATGATTAAAGCTATTGATTTGGATCTTGATTCTATCAGGAAAAAATATCTGCATAATCAAATTTTAAAATCAAATATAATATGCCAAACCGATATTGATTTTCTTGTAGTTGAAACTAATACCTCCCGAGATTTTGTTATGACAGAACTCAAAAAATATAATGTAAAGGTGGAAGATTAAATTGAGCAACCGCAAATTTCGCGAAGATGATTTCGAGATAAGAAGAAAGCATTTAGAACAATTGAGCGATGAAGAACTAAAAAACAGATTTTGGGAGCTTGCAGATCAAACTGTCACTCCGTTAATCGATTTAGCATATAAAAACACTACTCCTGCCATTGAGAGAAGTGTTTTGCTTCGTATGGGTTTTTCCTCCTTGGAAGCAAAAGACATAGTTGAAAAAGTTATAAACAATGGATTGATTGGCAAGGGCGCTGGACACGTGGTTTATCGTTTATCCCAAATCGAAAAAATTGATATTAGGGAAGCTGGTTTAAAATTGATAAGCAATCATGGTTGGGATAAAGTTAAAAAAAGCTTTGGGGTGAAAAATCATGAATAAAAATGATAAACTGAATATCTTAGAAATATTAAAAGATTTGGATAAATATGAACCAAGGCGTCGCGGTTGGGCATGGCGTGAACCAGTAGCAAACTTGGAAATGGCGGGTAACACTTATTCTGACGCTTCCAAACCTTTGAAAAACAGCATACCCCTGCCAGCTGCAAAATATTTTGACAATATTGATCCTCAACCAATTCAAGTGATAACTTCAGAAATTGCTAGCGGTAGGTTTGAAGATGATATTAGAAGAATGAGAATGGCTGCTTGGCACGGAGCTGATCACCTTATGGTTATTAGAACTGCCGGTCAATCACATTACGATGGGTTGATTGAAGGAAGCCCACAAGGTGTTGGTGGTGTTCCAATTACCAGAAAACAAGTAAGAGCTCAAAGAAAGGCTCTAGACATTATTGAGGACGAAGTCGGAAGGCCGATTAACTTTCATTCATATGTTAGTGGTGTTGCTGGTCCGGATATCGCTGTAATGTTCGCAGAGGAAGGCGTTAATGGTGCGCATCAGGATCCACAATACAATGTTTTGTATCGAAACATAAACATGGTTAGGTCTTTTGTCGATGCCGCAGAAAGCAAGAAAATCATGGCTTGGGCGGATATTTTGCAAATCGATGGTGCTCACAATGCCAATGCAACCGCCATGGTAGCGTGGAAAGTCATGCCTGAACTTATGGTTCAACATGCAATAAACAGTCTTTTTTCGGAAAAGATTGGCATGAAACCAGGAAATATTGCTTTATCTACAGTTCCACCTACTGCCGCTCCTGCACCGGATTTAAAAATCAATCTCCCTTATGCAAAAGCTTTGAGAGACTTTTTTGATAAATATAAGATGCGAGCACAAATGAATACGAAATACATGGAATCATCAACCAGAGAAGCTACAGTTACTCATGTTCTTAATATGATGATCTCCAAATTGACTTCCGCCGATATCCAATCGACCATCACACCAGATGAAGGCAGAAATGTGCCATGGCACATGTACAATGTTGAGGCTTGTGATACAGCAAAACAAGCTTTAATCGGGATGGACGGACTTTTGGAAATGGTTGATCTCAAAAAAGATGGATACCTGCCAAATAAAGTCAGAGAATTGAAAGAACGAGCAATTTTATTTTTTGAGGAACTGCTTGCTTCGGGCGGATATTTCCAAGCTGTCGAAGACGGTTTCTTTATTGACTCAGGAATTTATCCCGAAAGAAATTATGATGGAATTTCAAGAAAAATCAATGGTGGAATAGGTGCCAATACAGTATTCGAAAGAGATGAAGATTATTTCGCTCCTGTTACTGCTCATTTCGGATATAACAATGTCTTTCAATACGGATTAAGCGCTGATGAATCACCAGCAAAATTAATAGGTGGTTCTACTTTTGAAGACAGAAATAAAATACAATATATAGACGAACTTGACGAAGAAGATAATGTTAATGTAAGACTAGAGACTACTAAGAAATACTTGAATTCTAATCTTATAAAACCTGAGGTTGAATGGGCGGGAGACGGAATATTAGTAGTTGATGTGACTCTTCCAACCTCAATTAGATATGCTGAAGCAGCTGCTTTGGTAATAGCAAAAAAAATGAATCTTCTAGATGCTGAAATAATCCATCGTGAAGTCTTACAAAACGCTGAAGCAACTAGGATACAAATCAAAGGCAGACTTGATGTTGAAATTGACCTTAACACTCTTGTTTTAGCCAAAGAACCTGATTTATTGAGTGATACAGAAATCAGAGAATACATCAGTAACAATCCGATGACCATCATTGCCGGTACAGTAGGTGAAGATGAACATTCTGTAGGCTTAAGAGAGATTATAGACATTAAACATGGAGGTATCGAGAAATATGGTATCAACTGTATCTATCTTGGAACTTCAGTGCCAATCACAAAATTAGTTGATGCAGCTATCGAAGCTAACGCCGATGCAATCTTGATATCTACTATCATTTCTCATGATGATGTTCATTACAAAAATATGAAGAAGACACATGAGTATGCTGTGGAAAAAGGCGTGCGAGATAAAATAATCATTATTGCCGGAGGAACTCAAGTAACACCAGAATTAGCAGTAAAAAATGGAATGGACGCTGGATTTTCAAGAGGCACGAAAGGTCATCACGTTGCCTCATTCTTAGTTAAGAAAAAGGTTGAGATGAATGAAAATTGATGCATTAGTAGCTGAAATTGGTTCAACCACCACAATCATGAATGCCTTTGATGGATTAAATACGGACAATCCAGTTTTTTTAGGCAGCGGATTCGCAGCGACGACAGTCGCTCAGGGCGATGTAAATATTGGTTTGAACCAAGCAAAAATCAACTTAATGCAAAATTTGAATGTTACGGAATTGCTTGCCAAAGATGTTTTTGCGAGTTCTAGTGCTGCTGGCGGTTTAAAAATGAGTGTTCACGGACTAGTCTATGACATGACTGTAAAAGCCGCAAAGGAAGCTGCCTTAGGCGCAGGAGCAAATTTAAAAATAATTACTTCTGGAATTCTTGATGAATATCAAATAGAAAACATTAAAAAAGAAAAACTGAATATTATTATGATTTCCGGCGGAGTTGACTTTGGAGAAAGAAAAACTGCGCTTGAAAATGCGAAAATAATCTCTGGATTAAAACTGAATATTCCTGTTATCTACGCCGGAAACATTCAAAATCATGCGTGGATTCGAAAGTTTTTCGAAGAAAATCATCAAGAACAATACCTTTATATCAGCAACAATGTCTATCCTAAAATTGATTGTTTAGAGGTAGATAATACTAGAAAGATAATCCAGAATGTTTTTGAAAAACACATTATCCAAGCGCCGGGAATGGAACATGTTAAAGAAATAGTAAATGAGACAATCATTCCAACTCCCGGCGCTGTAATGGAAGCAGCAAAACTATTGCAAAGCGCCATTGGCGATTTAATAACCGTCGATGTTGGTGGAGCGACTACTGACATCCATTCAGTAACTCAGGGTAAAGAAGAAATAAATAAAATATTGATTGCACCTGAACCCTTTTCCAAAAGAACAGTAGAAGGTAATTTGGGTGTATATGTCAACAAAGATGCTATTATCGAGATGGTCGGACAAGAATCTTTATTGAAAAGTTTGAGTATTTCTTATGAAAAACTCAATGACCTGTTAGAAGATTACAAACCGATTCCAGATGATAAACAAATACCTTTGACAGAAAAATTGACTGAAATTGCGTTTGACATTTCTTTAAAAAGACATGCAGGAAAATTAGTTTACATGTACAACAGCAGCGGTAAAGTCGCTTATGCAGAGGGAAAAGATCTAACTGACATAAAATACCTTGTGGCTACTGGTGGAGCTTTGACAAAACTACCTAATCGTCTGGAAATTATAAAAAATGTTTTGAATAAACAAAGCGACCTCGTCTTGTCACCTTCACCCAAGACAACCATTCTAATTGATAACGATTATGTTATGGCTTCTTTAGGCGTGTTATCGAAGAAATATCCAATAGCTGCTTTAAAACTATTGAAAAAAAGTTTGAGGATTGAATAAATGTATCCCAGAATAAATATCAATCTTAAAAGATTGAAAGAAAACTGCATTTTGATGAAAGATTTAGCTAAAAATAACGGCATCGATTTTATCATGCCGGTTGTAAAAGTTGTCGCTGGTGATATTAAGGTAGCTAATGTATTCATCGACGCAGGATTCGATATATTAAGTGATTCCAGACTAGAAAATTTAAAACTTTATAGCAGTTTACCGGTTAAAAAACTGCTTCTGAGGCTGCCGGCCTTATCACAAATTAAAGACGTTATAACATTTTCTGATATTTCCTTAAACAGCGAAATAAAAACTGTTTTAGCTCTAGATATGGAGGCTAAACGTCAAAATAAAAAACATGAAATTATTTTCATGTTTGACCTGGGCGACCTGAGAGAAGGCATTTTTTACAAAGACAAATATCTTGAAGACATCAAAGACATCATCAAGTTAAAAAACATTATTTTTAAAGGTATCGGCACTAACCTGACCTGCTACGGTGGCGTTGTCCCAAACAAAAAAATACTTCAAAGATTAGTAGAAATAAAGAAAAACATTGAAAAGACATTCGATATGAATCTAGAAATAATATCTGGCGGGAATTCTTCTTCAGTTTTCTTATTTGATAAGGACGAAATACCTTCTGAAATCAATTCTCTCAGGATTGGCGAAGCAATTTTTTTCGGAAAAGAAACGGCTTATTCAACTTTGATTCCTGGTTTGAACCATACAATATTCACACTTGAAGCAGAAATTATAGAATGTAAAACAAAGCCATCTTTCCCTGATGGAGAAATGTCAATCAATTCCTTTGGTGAAAAAGTTGAAATTGAAGATAAGGGTTTAATGAAAAGGGCAATACTAGCAATTGGCAAACAAGATGTTCAACTTAACAACATTTTCCCAATCGACAATAGAATATCAATAATTGGCGGCAGTAGCGATCATTTGATTATGGATGTCACCAATACCGATTATAAGCTCGGTGATATTGTGGAATTCGAAGTAAATTACCCTGGACTTTTGCATTTGATGAATTCACCTTATATTAAAAGAAACTATAAAGAACAAAAATAATTCTAACGAATTATACTTTTAAAACGATCACTCACTAAACGGGTAAGTGCGCTTAGGCGTGTTCCAACCTCTAGTCCCTATCCGTTTGGCTTCGGGGTTACCTTTTCTAATAATGTTTAATGCGGCGTTTAAATCCGTATTGATCAAGATTTTGTCTTTGCTTTGATATAAGCCTCGTTTGCTTCTTTTACCACTAAAACTGTCTTGTAAGATTAATTCATCTTAATCAATATATGATGCTTTTGAAGTATAAGCTTCGTTGATTACTAAAGTTTCGATTTTCT
>JAKPZU010000418.1 GCA_029559915.1 Bacillota bacterium | reverse complement strand
TAAACTAGTCTGTGATATCATCATAAGTTTATTATAGTAGACAATTACTTAAGAATAAAAAAATAACATGTAGATTGTCCTACATGTATATATTAGGAGATCATGTTCTTGCGGTAGGATCAAACAAGGAAAAATGTGCCCGAATAGAGCAAAGTTTTCACGATGAATTTCCGAACTCAATCTTCAGGATTTTTGCTTGCGATTTATCATCTCAAGCAGCTATACAACATTTAACTACGGAGATTACAACTTACTTATCAAACAAAAATCTTAACAAAATTGATTGTTTGATCAATCATGCCGGGAGCGTCATGGATCACTTGCAGATGACGGTTGATGGCATTGAGTATCAATTCGCTTTGAATCACCTAGCAACAATACAATTAACGGAAAATCTTCTGTCTTATACCGAAGACGGATTGGTTCTGTTTACCGGTTCCACCTCACATTATAAAGCCAAAATTCATTGGCTCAACTTGGAATTCAAGAAAGGTTTTTACCGTATCTTTGGTAGTTACCGTCAAAGCAAATTGGCAAATGCAATGATGGCAAAATACTACAATCATCTTTGGGAAGGTACTGACCGACGTGCTTATGTCATCGATCCGGGTTTGGTTAAAACCAATGTTGGCACCAAGAATATGAAGGGATTGCCAAAATTGGTATGGAATATCGTCAAACGTAAAGGCGATGATCCAACTGTACCGGTTGCGACTTATCTTTATGTCATCGATAACCGACCGGAGGGTTTTTACTTTCGCAACAAAAAAGCAATTAACTATAATAAAGTAGCTGATGATTTACAAGCTTGCGAGAAACTATATCAAATATCCAAAACTAAAATTAAGTTTTAGAAGAAAATCACCTGTGGGGTGGTTTTTTCTTTTTAAAACAGATTAATTCGTGTAAACAAAGTAATAATTTGGAAAATTAATGTTTTAATTGACAATAATCATGTTTGTTTATATAATGTTCCTTGACTGTCTATAGGAGGATTTTAATGAAAGATGTGAAACTGGCAAATCCCGCACCACTTGGGCTTTTGGGATTTGGATTGACAACAATTTTACTTAACTTGCACAACCTTGGTTTAATACCACTTTCAATGGTAATAGTGGGTATGGGAATCGCTTTTGGTGGTTTTGCACAAATCGTCGCGGGAATTCTCGAATTCAAGCAAGGAAACACTTTTGGCGGCACAGCTTTTACTGCTTATGGAGCTTTTTGGTTCAGTTTGGTAATCATCTGGTATTTTCCAAAAGCCATTAACGCAGCCGATCTGACATCAATGGGTTTTTATCTATTGTTATGGGGACTTTTTACAGCGTTCATGTTTATCGGAACGTTAAAACATTCACGCTCAACCCAAGTTATCTTCGGTTCATTGGCTATCTTGTTCTTCCTGTTGGCATTAGGTGATTTTACTGGCATTACTATCATCACAAGAATCGCAGGAGCAGTTGGTGTTTTTACTGGTTTTTCTGCATTTTATGGAGCGATGGGCCAAATCATCAACGGCGAATTCAATAAAAAAATTTTTCCACTATAAGCAAGTATATTCTTACAAACAAAAGACTCTCGCAAGAGTCTTTTTTTATTTCTAATAAATTAATTTGAAATCTTCAAATACCACCAGCATGTCTTCATTGAATTCATAACCCAATTCCTTACCTTCAGCTTTAAAAAACTTCATATGGCCTTTTTGCCAAGACTCCAAACTGTCATCTTCGCCTTCTCTTTTAACGATTTCATAAGTCATCTCCTTGAAAGGCAAAATTGTCACATTAGTAGTTTCAATTACGCCTTTCGGATTACCAAAAAAATCGGTGACGATATTTAAATCGCCAACTTTAGGCAAAGGACTATTTTCGACTATAAAGGCTTGGTAACTGCTGGCAGTTGCTTGTTTTTGACCAATCAAGACCAATCGCAATAGTTCGTTTGCCCAATACTCTGTCCTTTCGAAATGATAGGCGTCACAATATTTAGTATCTTGATTTCTTTTTGTCTCGATTAAAAAATCTTGCCAGAACCGCTCTAATTTATTCATCGCAAACACCTCTATCTTTATTCTAATCTTTTTTTACTGATGCTTATCACCTTTATTATATCAAATTTTATTGTATAATTAAGTCATTAGAATAAGGGATGTGAGAAAGATAATGGAAATTACATCAATGGATATCGGTACGTACTTAGAAAACTTGGAAGAAACCAGACGAAAAGATTTGTTGAAACTGATTGATTTGGGCAAAAATATCACTAAAAAAGAACCGGCTATGTGGGGTTCAATCATCGGTTTTGATAATCTCCATTATCAATATAAAACCGGTCATGCTGGCAATATGCCCGTATTCGCTTTCGCTTCTAGAGCAAATGCCATCACCTTATATCTCAGTTATGATGTCGCAGCTTATCCTGAACTTGAAGGATTAGGGAAATATAAAATTGGTAAAGGCTGTCTTTATATTAAAAAACTGGAAGATATCGATTGGCAAGTTTTGGAGAAATTGGTTAGACATGCAGTTGATGATACATATAAACTAGACTTTATTAAGAGAAATGAGGAGTAAATAGATGAATTTAGGTGCTTTTTCCATCAGTATAAACGTTAAGGATATTAACAAATCATTTGATTTTTATAAAAACTTAGGTTTTATGATTATCGGGGGTAATATTGAAGAGAAGTGGTTGATACTTAAAAACAATCAAGCAGTCATCGGATTATTTGAGGGTATGATAGACAAGAATACTTTGACCTTTAACCCGGGGTGGTCAGGGGAAGGTAAGAACTTTGATCCATACGATGATGTCAGAGTGATTTACCAAGAATTGAAGCAATCTATCCCAAACCTGCAAAATGGCATTTCCCAAGATGCCGGCCCTGGCTATATCATCTTAGAAGATCCTGATGGCAACCCCATATTAATTGACCAACATCGATAATTAATTATAAAAGGTGAAATAATGAATAACGAAAAAATATACAAGATGCCATTTTCCAAAATATATCCGATGTATTTGGCTAAAGCAGAAAAAAAGGGCAGAACCAAAAAAGAAGTAGATGAAATAATATATTGGTTGACCGGTTATGACGAATCGACATTTTACAAACAGATTGATAGGAACGTTGACATTGAAACCTTCTTTAATGAAGCTCCCGGTTTCAATGAAAAAACTATTCTTATCACCGGCGTCATCTGTGGCATAAGAATTGAAGATATTGCTGAACCTCTGATGAAAAAAATACGCTATCTAGACAAATTGACTGATGAACTCGCCAAGGGCAGAAGTATGGAAAAAATCCTGCGTAAATAATATTGACAACTAAAAAAACGATTTTCGCTTTTAAAAGGAAAATCGTTTATTTTTTATGTTTCTTACTTTTCCTTTGGAAAAGGAATCGGCTCAAAAGAAAAACCGATGGCATCGCTGACTGGCATTGAAAAACATAAACCTCTGGCTTCAGTTGTAACCCCATATTTAGAAGTTATGGCCTTCATGAGATCATTTTTTTGGTTCTCAAGGCAGACAATCATTAAGATATCTTTCTCTGGATGTAAGGTGATGCCGAAGAATTTTTCTTTTTCTGTCGAAATTGAACTGCGACCATGAATAATCGTGCCGCCTCTAGCGCCAGCTTTTCTCGCCTCAGTCATCGCTTCATAGGCATAACCGTGATTGCATACATAAAGAATTACTTCCATTTTTTGTGATTTCATGTTATTTTCCCTCCATCGATTCTAACTGATGATATAGATATTGATATCCCAATCGAGTTGCGCCGTCCAGTTCAACGGCAAAAGCTACTCCGTGACCAGATTTTGATAAATCGAATTGTTCTTTTAATTCGTTGAATATGGCATCAATATCGTCATTATCAACAATACTGAAAATGATGTCGCGTTCTATATCGCCTAGACTGAAATATTCTAAGATTTCCGTCGACGCAGTTCCTCTTGCCGGAACTGTGATTTGAAAATCAATGCGCTTGCTACTGATAATCTCAGAAATTTTTGCGCTGGATGATTTAGGTGCAATCAGAATTAGTAATTTCATATTTTAACCTCACTTAAATCTATGACTTCATCTTTTTCATGAACAACATTGACCTTCTTAAGTTTAAACTTATAAACAAGGCCCAATAATTGAATGGTTACTAGCGGTGCCATTACGACAAAAGCGACTAGGCCGAAAGCGTCTAATAAAATGTTAGCGCCAAACATATCAGCCGCGCCAAAAGCAAAAGGAGTAAGAAACGCCGTGGTCAAAGCACCGGAAGCCGCTCCCCCCGAATCAAAGGCGATTGAGGTGAACATTTTCGGTGTGAAAAAACTCAACCCCAAAGCTAAAGCGTATCCTGGCAGTAAGAACCAAAGGATAGAAATGCCGGTCAGCACCCTGACCATCGCTAATCCAATCGCAACGGAAACGCCAATCGATAGCGCTGCCATCATGAGTTTGCGATTGATGGCGCCAGCGGTGACCGCTTCAACCTGATGATTTAGGGTTATGACCGAAGGTTCGGCTGAAACGATGGTGAACCCGAAAAGCATTCCTATGGGAATCAAAGTCCAAGCATATCCGCTATCAGCGAGAAAACTACCGATGTAATGGCCGATATTGACCAAACCGGCATTGGCTCCAGTCAAAAACAAAACCAAACCAATATAGGTGTATAAAAAGGCGATAAGAGTTTTGATGACCTTTGATTTTTTATATTTAAAAACTAGAAAATGAAAGATGATAAAAAATAGGATAAAAGGGAGAATGGCTATTGCCATCTGTTTAAAGTTTAATAATAGATAACCAATGAAAGTTGTTGATAAATCTAATTCCGGAACTGTCGGCGAATTGAACAAACCTAAGAATAACACCGCAAAGATTGGGCCAATTGCCGCTATGCCAATCAATCCAAACGAATCTTCTTCCGAAGACTTGTCGCCACGAGCTTTGGAAATACCATAACCCAAAGATAAAATGAAAGGAACAGCCATCGGACCCGTTGCCCCACCGCCGGCATCAAAGGCTAAAGACACAAATTCAGGATTAATAATATAAACAATTATCGCAAAGACAATGACTATGGCATAGATGATTAAAATTAGTTTTCTTAAATTTATCTGAAAGAGAATTCTTAATACCGCTATGGTAATAAAGGTACCGATGCCGAAAGCGACAAATATAATCATGACCGGTTCTGCGACGACTGATTTAACTTGATCGGCCAGAACCCAGAGATTAGGTTCGGCAGCGGTTATGAAAAATCCTACCAAAAAAGCAATAATGATGAAAAACCAAAGTTTTCTTTTCTTAACGATATATTCACCGATTGATTCGGCGAGAGTAACGGTCGATTGATAACTACCGATGGAAAATAATGTCAATCCAATTATCAATAGCAAAGCGCCAACGATAAAATTAATAATTAAAGTTCCAGGAGCGCCAATAATAAAACCGATAATTATGATGGCTATTGATATTGGTGTAACTGCCTGCACGGCTTCTCTTAGTTTTTCAAGAATATACGCTTTTCCCAAACGGCATCACTCCTCCTTATAAAATCTAATAAAAATTATAACCGATTTTAGAGCATTTATCAATTGTTTACAATCTTTAAAAAAGCTATTATTTCTCTACAAACTAAATTGTGATAAATATTCTTGGAAATTACCGTTCAATTGTTATATAATTGTTAATGGCATCATTGATTGGGCCATGGCCAAGTGGTTAAGGCATCGGACTCTGACTCCGAGACCGAGAGTTCGAATCTCTCTGGCCCTGCCAGTTTTTATCTTTAAAGGAGAAGTACCCAAGTGGCTGAAGGGGCTGGCTTGGAAAGCTAGTAGGTCTGTAATAGGATGCAGGGGTTCGAATCCCCTCTTCTCCGCCACTAAACAAAAGTGAGTTTATTTCCTTGATGAAATAGACTCTTTTTAAAAGGAAGAATACCCAAGTCCGGTTGAAGGGGCTCGTCTCGAAAGCGAGTAGGCCAGTGATGACGCAGGGGTTCGAATCCCCTTTCTTCCGCCATATAAGAAACATTGGTTTGATACATTTGTGTCAGACCTTTTTTGTCGGCAGAAAGGGTATAATTTCCTTTATGCCAGTAACTATTTTTAAATTACAGTGATTTTTTTGATGATAGTCAGAATATATTTAAAGGCTGAGGGAACATTTTTACACGATTATTTTTAAAAATACACGATGTGACTGATTTTTACACGGTTACAATGACTTCAATAAATTTAAGACAAAAATATCAAAAATAAGTTGACAAAATCATCAAAAATGATAAAATGAAGATAAAGGAGACGATTTATATGTATAAGACAAGATTGTTAGAAGAAACGGTTATAGAGTATTTACAAACCTTTAAAGCGATAGCGATTGTTGGACCAAAGTTTTGTGGAAAGACAACGCTTTCCAACCATTTTGCAAAATCTAGCATTTATCTTAATCCAATAAATATAAAGGATTACAAGACAATGCTTCAACTTAGTAAGGATACCTTTTTATCTGGACCTTTCCCTAAACTCATTGATGAGTGGCAACTCATCCCTGAAGTTTGGGATGTTGTTAGACATGAAGTGGATTTGTTACAGGGGAGAGGTTTTTTTATATTAACAGGATCTAGTGCTGCAAATTTAGATGAAACAGCACATTCAGGAGCTGGTAGAATAGGGCGTCTGACTTTAAGACCAATGAGTTTATATGAAATTGGTTTATCTAGCGGTAAAGTTTCATTAAAAGAATTATTTTTTGATTTGAACTTGATGCATACAAAATCTAATGTAACGATTGAAGATTATGCAAAGTGGATTATTAAAGGTGGTTGGCCAGAAGGCATTTTTGATGCAGAAGCAAGATCAATCATTAGAATGAATGCATATATGGACGCGCTTGTAAAAGAAGATATTAATAAGCTAAGTTCTAAAAAATATAACGAAAACAGAACAAGAAAGATTTTGGAATCTTTAGCAAGATATACAGGATCTGAAACGACAAATAAAAATATCTTGAATGATTTAAACGCTATGGAAGCATCTACAGCAGAAAATACACTCATTGATTATTTAGATGCATTAAATAAACTTTATATCATCGAAGATTTAAAAGCATGGAATCCCAATCTTAGAAGCAAAACGGTTATAAGGAGTACACCAGTTCGTTTTTTTGTTGATCCATCCATTGGTGCGTCAATACTTAAATTAACAAGCGCAAAATTACTGAAAGATTTTGAAACTTTTGGATTGTTTTTTGAATCACTTGTGATTCGTGATTTGAGAATATACGCAGAAAGCTTAGGGGGCGAAGTCTACCGATACAAAGATAAATCCGGATTAGAAGTGGATGCAATCATACAACTTCAAGATGGTAGATGGGGAGCAATTGAAGTTAAGATGGGATCACACTTTTTTGATGAAGCCGCTGCTAAATTAAAGACTTTCTCAGGAAAAATAGATACAAAAAAAATGGATAAACCATCTTTTTTAGCAATCATTTCAGCAACCGAATATGCGTATCAAAGAGAAGATGGTGTTTGTATCATTCCAATAGGGCTATTAAAAAACTAGGACAACTAGATTCAAAAAGATGTTTAGTTATAAAAAAGCATAGATTAAAGCATTTTTTTAAGATTAGATTTTATTTGGTTGACATGGACTATACTCCATATTATACAATGATGGTAGGAGGATAATAAAATGAAAATTAGTGAATTGGCAAAAGAATCAAATTTAAGTATTGATACCATTCGGTATTATCAGAAAGTAGGACTTATTAAACCAAAGAAAGAAGGTTTTTTTAGAGTTTATGGAGAAGAAGATTTAGAAATCATTAGTGCAATTAAGGTCTTAAAGTCGACAGGCATGCCTTTAAAAAATATTAAGTTAATCGTTGAAATGGAGACCCAGGAGGTAGATTTTAAACTTTTAAAAGAAATACTAGATGAGCATTTAGAATGGATTAAAAAACAAGAAACAGATATAAAAACATCTAAAAAGATTATTGCGAAAGCATTAGAAAAAGTTAACGGGAAATTGATATGAAAATCATAGGATATGTTATCTTAATCTTGTATGCCTTATTAAGTTTATTTGCATCAATTTTAGGGCGTAAGCAAACTAAAAACTATGCATCAATACTTATGAGCGCGGGGGCAATTATTGCGATTGTGTCAGTTGTATTATGCTTAGTAGGTGAATTTTTATTGTCTATGATTTTGATGATTTTAGGTTTGCTGCTAATTCAAGCGGCTTCCATTTTTAATGGGTATATACTATATAAGAAATTTGACCCTATTCATCAGTTGATTAGACTTGCTTTAGAAGGATTAATTGTTTTATTTGTAATGCTGTTGTAAAAAAGCTGATTTGTATCAAAACCAGTATCCTAATACATATTAGCATGAAATAGTTTCCAAATCTTGGAGAAAGGTTATAATGAATATAACCAATCTAAAGATAGGGGAACTTTTTTTATGAGAATCAAAGATATTTTGGAGACTGGGTTTATTATGATGGCTATTCAGATACAGGGTACTATTTAGGAACTAAGTTTACTCAGTACATTTGTAAGCAATATGATTTTGATGATATACTATCATTTGATATTATTATAGTAGAGCAGTTATGGCAAGATTTTTTAATGCATATTAATTGGAGAAATAACTATGACGCTAATTGAATTTTTAATAAAAGCAAAAACAAGTACATATGCAGATGGAATAAAATATAAAGTTCCATCAATTAGACCTAATTCTATTGATCATCATTATGAAGAAGATAGTTTTATTTATTATGACACTTATTTTGGTAGTAAAGAATTTTATGGGGAAGAAATTGTATATTTTGGTAATTCACCTATATGGAATATGGAATATAAAGGTGGAGTGCAAAATGACGAAACTACTGATGTTTATGCTAAAGTATTAAAACCTGCATTAAAGAATGTTGATAATAAGCTCCCTTTAAGAGGACCAAAAGAATTTTTATATATGGCAGAATAGAATTGTAGAAATATGGCGGAATAAAATGTAGGTAAAGAAAAAAGGTTTTAAAAGCTTTTTTGGATAAAGAAGTTATCCACAAAAAGCAAAATTAGCCTTTTGAAAAACTAACAAAAACATTTTCGACATATGAGCTATAATTCTATTTTTTTTGATATAATCGAAATCACAAAAAAGGTGATTGGGGGATATCAAAATGAGAAAGGACATCTTAGAATTCGTGGAAAGAATGAAGAAAGAAGGAATAAGACCAAACTACAGTTTAATAGCTAGACGATATAACTGTGATTATCGGACAGTAAAGAAATACTATGAAGATGAAGAAAAGGAAGAAAAAGCAAAGAAAAAGCGGCCGTCGAAATTAGATGAATATAAGGAGGTAATCAAAGAGAAAGTAGAATATGGAGTTACAGCCTCAGAAATATGTAGGTTTATCAAGAAGAAAGGATATCAAGGGCAATATACAATCTTAAGAGATTATGTAAAAGAGATTAAAGGCGATATGCAAAAGAAAGCGACAATTCGTTTTGAAACAAATCCGGGATTACAAGCACAGGTGGATTGGAAAGAACGAATGAAGTTGATTAGCAAGAACGGAGAAGTATATACAGTAGATATCTTTTTAATGATTTTAGGATACTCAAGATTAAAATATATTGAATTAACGATAAACAAGGAACAAGACACATTATTCAGTTGTTTGGTAAATGCATTTCAATATTTTGACGGCGTCCCAAAAGAGATATTATTTGATAATATGAGAACAGTAATCGATCAATCGAGAACTAGGTATCAAGAACCAGTAATAAACAATAAATTTTATCATTTCAGCAAGGATATGGGATTTGAGGTAAGAAGTTGTATCGCGTACAGACCGCAAACAAAGGGCAAAGTTGAAGCACTAGCAAAACTTATGAATAATCTAGCTGTTTACAACAATGAATTTGAAGATTATGAAGAACTAACAAACATCGTCAAAAATTTCAATGAAGAGCTGAACTTTAATATATCATTAGCTACTAATGAAATACCCTGGGAAAGATTTGAAAAAGAAAAAGAATATTTGAATCCATTACCGAATCAAGATCTTCTCCTTCACTTCCACACAAGACCAATTGTAAGAAAAGTTTCAAAAGAGTCAATGATTACATATAACAAATCCAAATATTCCGTA
>JAKPZU010000380.1 GCA_029559915.1 Bacillota bacterium | reverse complement strand
TCTGGTGCGATTAAGAGTTTTAGTACGCTGAAATTGCCAAATTGTATAAAAATATTTCAATTCCTTCTGGTGCGATTAAGAGAATATCTCCGGGTCCAATGTCCACATTGGGCCAAATATTTCAATTCCTTCTCGTGCGATTAAGAGCCGTTGAGAACAGCAAAAAATATAGCTGAAAATCAGCCTTTAAACATATAATAAACTTCATTTTTGAAGTAGGAAAGTTGTCGATAGGCAAAAATATAAAAATTCCCGAATATCGACAACTTATTTTATATATTGATTCTCAATATTTCAAAGATCCTCGTTTTCACTGTTTGCCCTTACAAAAAGTAAAAATACCTTTATTCGACGATCGGATCAGAGAAGATTATCGATGCTACTTCGCTCTTTCCCAATAATTTGCTTGTCAAGAAATTTTTCTGTCCGACTCGAAAAAATGATTAATGAATCTTCTTCCAATTTCATTATTTTTTCTGCGAAAATAATCAATTCTTTCAATTTCACTTCGGTGATATCTCCTTCAAAAACTGAATTTTGTATCCAATTCAAATACTTGCGGCACAATTTCAGCATTTTTCCGACACGCTTTTCTCCAACATCATATACCAAAATTACATACATTTCTTGAATTTATTCGATGTTGATGGGTGATGAGTAATAGTCTACAAGTGATGGGTGACTTTTTGTCATAATTACCAATACATTTTGAAGGGTTTGTATTCTTCTATCCCCAATAAATGTTTGCTCAATTTGTAACACTCCAACTTGATGAGATGTCGATAACTCACTTTGCGTTTGAGCGATCGGTGTTGAATGGTTTCGTTGAGCCGCTCTTCAAAAGCCTGCACGAAAATCTTTTTCCCTGACGGATTAAGGAGGCAACGGTTCAGTCGGGTTTCGAAATGTTTTTCCTGAAGCTCTTTTTTGTTCAAGAGTTTAAAAATCACTCTGTCCACCAAAATCGGTTTGAAAATTTCCGAGATATCCAACGAAAGCGAGTAACGTCGTTCTCCGGGCGTATGCAGATAACTGATCGTCGGGTTGAGCTGCGTTTGATGAATTGCCCGCAGACATTGCGAATAGCATATCATATTGCCAAACGAAATCAACGCATTTACTTCGTTTTTAGGCGGTTGCTTACTTCTTCCACCCATGCTGAAATCGTTGATGATGAGTTCGAACCCATCATAATAGGTTTGCCTTATGTTGCCTTCCAGTCCCATGATTTCGTCAACGCCTTCCAAATTCGGAAGCATTGCGGCATATTGTTCTATTTTTTCGATAACGCCCTCCAGATCTTTACCGCGTGTATTGTAATAACGCAGGTTTTTGGTCATGTTGAAAGCCGCACCTTCCACGAATTTTCGGGCAAGTTCAAGCCTTCTCTTTTTGTTCTGATAAGCTGAGGTTTGAGCCAAAATCATTTTTCCCGAAAGCAGACCGTCGCGAGGCATAAACGAACCCGTATAATTTTCGTAATAATCGAAAAAATGTACGGCAATGTCGTTTTGTCCCAAAAAATTATACAAAGCACTGTTGGCATTCAAAGCGCCAAACACGTAAAATTCGGCAATATTTTCTACGGGCAGGTATCGAGGTTGCCCTTCATGTTCCAAGCCATTCCCGTCTTCCTCAATTGGAGTAAACTTTATCGTATTGTCTTTACGTTGCAAGGTGCCGGGATTAAACAGGTAATAGGTCTTTTTCATGGGTGATGGGTGATGGATTTATGGGTGGTGGGTGATGATTTGATCATTGATGGATGACTGGTGATTGATGATTTACAGTGTTTTTGCTAATTTCTTTTGTAAGAAGACATGACTTTCAGAATTTCTTCGGTTTCATTTTTAAATTCATTAACTTTAGCAATAGGAAGTATTTCGAGTTCTTCAATTAATTCGAGCCAAAAAGCGGTTTCATCAGTTTCTTCCACAACAATGCACATTTTAGCAAACCTTTCACATTCTGATCGAGCTCTGCACACTGTCCTGTTATTGGCTGCAACAGAAGTGGCAGAACGAATAATTTGTTTCCTAATAACCGAGACTTCATCTGAAAATTTCACTTTAGCCATTTCTCTTATAATTTCCAATGCTAACTTTTTTGTTCGTTCCCTGAAAATATCATTGTATTCCATCATATCATATCACTTATCAGATTATCACCTATCAAACTATCACCCATCAGATTATCACCCATCAGATTATCACCCATCAAATTATCACCCATCAAATTATCACTCATCAAACTATCACCCATCAGATTATCACCAATTCTTCAGCTATCTTTTTCCTCTTCCACATAACAAAAATCATAGTAACTGCAGCTTTTGCAGATTTTAGCATTTATTACTGGGGGGCAATTATCAGAGCTAATCAATTGTGCGATTTTTTCTTCTAGTTCTTTAATTTTTTGCCTATCTGCATCAGTCAAATTTACTTTAGTGGTTTTTTTGAGCTCTGGGTATTCCAGGATACCTGTGGCACCATCTATGCCATTTCGCTCTAATATATAAATGTAATATTTAACTTGCCAGACATGCGCCTCCTCCACTTTGTCCGAACGCTTAATTTCATGAATCACTTTATTCCGCGCATCGTAATAATCGATTTTTATGCCATCGATTTCCACTTCTTCATAACGCTCCGAACGTTGCGGATAACTCGTTTCGTGAATCAGTTTGCCGTCATACACCAAATCCGAAGTCGATTCCATATTGATGCCATTGGCGAATAGCCAGAGCTTTCGCTTGCATACCTGATAATAATTGAAATGCGTGCCGGTAATTTGCATAGCTGATTTTGTTTAATCCCAAATATTAGATTCCACCGATATATATTCATCAT
>JAKPZU010000346.1 GCA_029559915.1 Bacillota bacterium | reverse complement strand
GAACACGCCTAAGCGCACTTACCTGTTCAGTGAGTGATCGTTTTAAAAGTATAATTCGCTAGAATTATTTTTGTTCTAAAACTATATGGTATATTTACACAAGTAGAAAAATTTTATTAGAAGAAGTCGATGGAGGTGATGAATTATCAAGAAGAAGTTTTATGATTTTAACCTGACTACAGCACTAATCGTCATTCTCGCTTATCTTTTCACTTTTACCTTATCCTTGCACATGCTTTTTAATCAGGAAGAAATTAAAATATCCGGAGTGATTTTTAACGTACTACTATTTTTGAGTTTGCTGGACTTAATCATTTATTTCGTTTTCTTCCCAGTAACTTTAAAAAACGGGCAAATAATACATTTAAGAAAAAAAATTCCGATTGAACAGTTATATTGGTATGTCAGACCTAATTACCGTCTGCGTTATGACGAAATAATTTTTAGGGACCGAAGAGTTCCATATGGCAAGCTCATGAGGAAAGAATTGCGGAAGAATGAAATCAGAGTCCAATACTTTCCTAAATATGAAATATTCCTCGAAGAAAATATTGGGCCTGCAAGAGATAACACTGGAGGTACAAATGGCGAAAAATAAGAAAATTGAACAAGAAAAATTGCAAGAGTTCTTTGACGAGACCTCCAAAACAAATAATGAAAGCAAAGATGATACCTTTATTGAACCTAAAATAGTGGAATCGAAGTCTTTTTCCAAACCTTATCAATGTCCAAGTTGCCATAAATCACTAGCCAGTCGCAAGGAACCTTGTAAACACTGCGGCTATAAAGGCTATATTCCGATGAGCGATGAGCAAATTAAAAGAATAAGGTTTGTTTTGTTTTTTGTAATTTTGGCGGTAGCAATAGTTGTTTATATAGTCACGAGATAAAAGTAATTATTTACGTAGATAAATAGCGCTTAAACCCTAAGTTTCCCAATAAAATGAAATAATCGGCTGTTTTCGAACCTGTTTTTTGAGATAGGGTTGCATTTTTCGAGCCCAAGTGATAAAATATGTAAATAAACGAAATATCTATATTAAGAGAAAAAACACGAAAAAATTTTAATAAAAAAAATGGATTTCGCCTTGAAATTTTCCTCTTGGTCTAGTATAATGTTTAAAAATGTTTTTTTGGTATGTAGAAAGAAATAAAAATTTGCAGAAATGGTGGCTGAAAATGATTAAGTTTTCTAAAAAGATTCAAATTCAAAAAATATTCATCTTAATAATGTTTATCTTCATAGCTGGATTAGTTGGTTGCTCTGGTGGTGGAGTAGCGGAAGAGGAGAAGTTCATTGTGGTTTACGACGGCAATGGCGGCTACCTCGGCAATAAAACCAACACGTTTAGAAGATTGGAAGTTGCTGCAAACAGTAAAATTCCAAAATACTTATCTGATTACGCTCAAGATCCATATGTGGTATCAAGTCTCGGACTCGCTACTCGTCAAGGTTATAACTTGCTCGGATGGTATTTGGAAGAAAACGCTGAATATGCACCGAATCCAAACGGCGCTTATGTTTATCTGGATATTGAAGATGGCAACGGTGTTTACACAATCAATGATGAAGGCGAGTATGTATACGGGTATATCCTGGATGAATTTGGACCGCTGATTTATATCTATGTTGAGCCTATTGGCGAAAATGATCCAGAAACAACTGAATATATCTTCTTCAATGGCGGTAATGGCTTGGGATTCTATATTTATAATTCTGAAGATGCAGATCATGTGGAAGTATATGAAGTTGATGGTGGTTATTCACCAAGTCAATTAGCAAAATATGTAGGATATCTACAATTTAACGATTTAACTAATACAGAAAAAGAATTATTTCAAGACATTCCCCGTTTCCGTCAAGATTTCTATGAATATACAGAAGCCGATGAAGGCTTGACTAGATATAATCTTGAAAGCGGTTATGTTTACTTCGACACAATGTTTGAAGAAAGTGTTGATGGTGAATATGTAGATGTTGAAGGTATTTATCAAGTGTATGATGCTGAAAATCCTGAACACGCTGATTTGGTTCGTTACAGCATTGCCAATCGTTATGTCTTCACCCCGTCAGCTGAAATTCTTACCCCTTCAGATCTTGACAGATTCAACGCTGATATTACATATTGGGATTTTGAAGTCGATAGAGTTACCAAAGATATGACTTTGATTGCCAACTGGGAAAAGAAATTGACTGTCAATTTCATTCAGATGAGCGGACAAGTTACAGCCATCACCACAAAACAAAATGAAACCAACACCGCAGCCATTTCCTTAGTAGCCGGTGAAACTATTGGTAAACTGGAAACCATTCCAACCTATCCGGGATACACATTTGTCGGTTGGAGTACCTCTATGGATGAGTACTTGCCTTGGGATTTCAATAATGATGTATTCCCACTTGGAACTAGCGAACTTAACCTTTATGCTTATATGATTCAAGGTGAATACACGAGAATCACAACAGCAAGCGGTTTGGAAAAAGTGGCTTTAAATCCTGCAGGTAAATATGTTTTAGTCAATGATATCAACCTTAATGGCAAAATTTATGACTCTAACATGTCACCACTTGGATTTAAGACTCAAACTGCGTCTGGCGCAACTATCGTTCCATTCTCAGGTGAATTCATTTCCATGGGTTACAAAATTTCCAATTTCACCTTACAAGTCACCAATATGAGAAAAAATATTGATGCCAATGCCGGTGTGTTGGTAATTGGAGCATTATTCCCTTATGTTCAAAACGCAAAGATTGAAGGTTTGATTGTCGAAGATGCTTATGCAATTTTATCGACCACTCATACCGCAACTTCAACAGTGGCAGAAATTGGAGCGGCAGCAATAGTAGGTAGAGCTTTGGAAGGCACAACCACAATCACTGACGTTCATGTCGAATTCACGATTACTGCCAACTCACCAAATACCACTAATTACCCAGTTTATGTAGGAGATATTGTTGCTTATGGCGTAGAAAACACTTTAATCACCGATTCAACAGCAGTATTTGATTACTCAGGCATTACCGGCATCACAACTGACGTGTTGTATGTCGAAGAATTATCCGAATAGGACTTAATGATTTTACATCATAAAGTATAGAATTTAAGAAAAAAGGAGAGAAATATGAAAAAATTATTGTTAACAGCTTTTGTAATGTTTTTCGCAGTTGTTCTTGTAGCATGCGGCGGAACTACAACTACAGTAGCACCAACAACGGCAGCGCCAACAACGGCAGCGCCAACAACGGCAGCGCCAACAACGGCAGCCCCGACGACAGCACCTACAACCGCTGCGCCGACAACACAACCACCGGTTCCAATTTATGAAACTGTTGTTACGAATGATACTTATACATTGTTACTACAGTCTTCAACAATGGACGGTATTTTTAGCCCTTACTTCTACTCATCAGCTTATGACGGTGACGTAGTTGGTTTGGTAAACGCTAGCTTATTGACTATGGACCAAACTGGTGCAGTAGTAGCTAGTGATTATTATCCTACAGTGGCTAATGGATACTCAATCTACTACACAGACAATCTTACAACTTTGGCTTCGAAAGAAGAGTATGCTGAAGGTGACTATGTAGTATACGAAATGGTTATCAAGAATGGTGCTAAGTTCAGTGACGGCACTGTTATTGACGCTGACGACGTATTGTACAACTACTATGTTTACCTAGATCCAGCTTATAATGGTTCTTCAACTCTTTACACTTTACCAATTCTTGGTTTAGGTGACTTTAGAACCCAAGTTGTCAATTCAGCTAGTTTAGCTCCGTTGGCAGATGCAATTCTAGCAGCTGACGAAAGAGTATCTGGTTACACAACTACTGAAGCTTACACAGAAGCTCAACATGATGCTTATTGGGCAGCTTTCCAAACAGCAGGAGTTAACTTTGCAACTGAAATCACTAACTATGTAAAGACTAAGTACTTAACTGACGCTTATGTTCAAACATATTTCCATCCAGAAATGACAGCGGCAGAAATTGCAGCTTCTCCTGGATTAATTGTTGCTTTCGGTATGGGCATGTGGGGATATGGTGAAATTTCGACTGACAAATTAACTTTCACTGGCGCAACTGGTACAGAATATGCTCCAGCTGACTTGACAAATGAAGATTACTGGTATGAAATCATAACTGCTAACAGTGATGAATTCGGCAAGATCGCATTCACAGGCGGATACCAAGGCCTAAGTGATTACGAAAGTGCTGGTTCAGACTTCGTAGCTTCTGCAAAAGAATTATTCATTTCTTCTTATGCAGTAGAAGGTTCAGTTCCTAGTATTTCTGGTTTAAGAAAAGGAACTAAGACTATCGGTTCTGAAACATTTGAAACTGTTATCATTATCTTGACAGAACAAAATCCAAAAGCTATCCTTTCATTAGGCGTAACTGTTGCTCCGCAACATTATTATTTAGCTGGTTATACTCCAACAGCAGGTTCTATCGTTAACTACGGTGTAGAATTCGATAATGATGCTTTCATGGATCATCTAGCAACATTCAACGGCGCTCCTATGGGGGCTGGTACTCACAAATTCGTTGGCGTTGACGCTGGTGATGGTACAGTTTATTTCGAAAGAAATACTTACTTTGAAACTATGGGTGGAGTAAATGTTTACAATTCTAACATTGATAAAATCGCACTAAAGATCGTTACTGGTGGTGCTGAATATTCTGCATTAGAAGCCGGCGACATTCATTACGCAACAGTTAGTGCTACTGCAGACGTTATGGAAGACGTTGCATTGAATGAAGATTTAGTAGCGATTTTAGTTGACAACTTAGGTTATGGTTATATCTTAACTAACCCTCAAGTATATCCTAACATCAACTTCCGTATCGCTTTAACAACAGTATTTGATTTGACAAAAGTATTAGACTACTATCCAAGTGGATTAGCTGACATCATTTACCGTTCTCAATCTCAAGTTTCTTGGGCTTATCCGGAAAATGCAACTGCAATTTATCCATTCGATGAAACGCTAGAATCTGCAAGATCATACTTTACAGCTGCTGGCATGACATTTACTGATGGTGTAGTATCTGATTTCGGTGGTAACAAAGGTTCTGAAACAGATCCAATCATCTTCACATTGCCAATGGACGCATCAGCCCATCCAGCTGGTGGTGTATTCTTAAGAGCTCAAGAATTACTTGCTACTATCGGTATTACTGCTCAAATCGTTACTGATCCAAACCTAATTGCTAACATTAAGAAGGGTCCTATCGGCGTTTATGCATTAGCATGGCAGTCATCAGCTGACCCAGATATGTATCAAGTTAACCATTATATGTCACAAGCTGAATCTGTAATTTCTAACGGTATCGTTTGGTTATATGCAAACGGCAACGATGATGACCTAGGTACAATTATGGTTGAAAAATTAGATGGATCAACAGAAGAAATGAACCAAACTGAAGCTTTAACATACTTGGGATTCTTAATTGAAGAAGGCGTAAAATATATGCTTCCAGAAGAAAGAAAACCTATTTATAACTTGGCTTTACAACTTCTTGCTCAATTAAATATTGAAATTCCAACATATCAGAGAAAGAATCTATTTGTTTACAATGGTAGAGTGATTGACCAAACTACTCTTTCTACAACCGTAACTCCTTATTGGGGTCCATTAGCAGAAATTTGGAAAGTCAGTTTTGCAGAAGGAATTCCTGGAAATGTTGAAACTGAAATTATTGTAGGTTACCAAGATTAACACTAGTTTCAAAATAACTTAACAAAATTCTAACAAGGAGAATAAGGCTCAGTCGATGAGATTGAGCCTTGTTATTGTCAATATGATAAAATATATTATAAAAAGACTTGCATTATCGGTATTGATACTGTTCGGGGTATCAATTATCATCTATGGCCTAGTAAGAATTAAGCCGGGCTTGGATTTTGTTCAAGCGAAGTACTACACTCAGATGCAACTTGACGATACTGGCAAAGTTGCAGAAATGGTGGAAAAACAAAGAGAAATTTATGGACTTAAATCGGGTATTTTCGAAGGATACCTAATTTGGGCAGGAAATGTCATCCAAGGGAATTGGGGTGATTCTTTCATCTTTACTATCAACACCGGTGAAGTTGAATTATTGTTTGATTCCGAAGGAAATCCTGTATTGGATCCTGAAGGTAATCAACTAACTAAACCAGTTTCAAGTTCGAATGTTTTAGACATCATTGCGAGCAAGAGTACGATTTCTTTCGTTATTGCACTTATAGCAACAATTTTGCAATTTACAATTGCCATCCCCCTGGGAATAACTTCAGCAACCAAGCAGTATGGAGTTGTTGACTATAGCGTTACGGTGCTGGCGATGATGGGGATTTCTCTACCATCATTCTTTTTCGGCGCTTTATTGCTGAGAATCTTTTCAATTCAATTAGGTTGGTTCCCGTATGCCGGGTTAACCGATCCGAACTCCAATTTACCTGTTATCATAGATAATATTCACCATTTAGTCCTGCCGATTACGGTATTGGTCATTCTTTCCATCGGGGGCTTGATGCGTTACACACGTACCAACATGTTAGAAGTTTTGAATTCAGACTATATCAGAACCGCTAGAGCCAAAGGCCTTAGCGAACATAAAGTTGTTTATAAACATGCTTTTAGAAACACACTTATTCCATTAGTGACAATCTTTGCAGGGATTTTGCCTGGCCTGTTTGGGGGAGCGATGATTACCGAAACCATCTTCTCGATTGACGGCATTGGTAAAGCTGCTTACGCAGCGGTAACCAGAGGTGACATTCCGTTCGTGATGGCTTATAACTTATTCTTGTCAACGCTGACAGTCATCGGTACTCTACTCTCAGACTTGATGTATGCGGTGGTTGACCCTCGAGTAAAATTAGTAGGAGGTAGGTAAAAGATGAGTACACTAGTTAATGAACTTGACAAGAATATTCTTCCCAACCAAGAAAATAATGAAGAACCTGAAGTATCTTTAGCCGATTCTGCTAAGGTCATCAGCCCGGGAAGATTGGTTTTAAGAAGGTTTTTCCGTAGTAAGTTATCAATAATTGGTTTAGTTACTCTGGCATTGATGTTTGCTTTTTCCTTTTTGGGTCCACTAATCTCTCCATGGGGAGAAGTTCAGCCAACAGGGGATTTTAAATGGGTTCAATCAATTTTGCCACATCAGATAAAAGTCACAGAAATCAATGAAGAGACAGGTTTGGAAGAACAAGTCACATATTACTTTTTTGAAGTTAGTGATCCGTATAAAGTGTTTACTAAAACACCTCCATCATGGACGCATCCTCTAGGTACTGACCAATATGGTTATGATGTGCTTACCAGATTGATGTATGGTGGGAGAGTTTCTCTTACCCTAGGCTTTATCGTTATTTTCTCTGAAGTAATCATTGGGATGTTCTTTGGATCAATCTCTGGTTATTTCGGTGGAGTGACAGACCAGATTATTATGCGTGTCGTCGATGTTTTCAACTGTTTGCCAGGCTTGCCGATTTTGATGTTGGCAGCTGCACTTATCGACGGTTGGGGCGTTCCTGCTAGACTGAGGATTTATTATTTAATGGGTATTTTGACCTTCTTTGGCTGGTCGGGTATCGCTAGACTTGTGCGTGGGCAAGTTCTGGGTATCCGCGAGTTGGAATATATGACAGCGGCCGAAGCAACAGGTTTAACCACGAGCAGAAAGATTTTCAAACATATCATCCCTAACGTCATGCCTCAGATTATCGTTCAGGCGACATTAGGTTTAGGGGGTATCATTCTTTACGAATCAACCCTTTCATATTTAGGTATCGGGATTCCATTCCCATACGCTGCCTGGGGAACAATGATTTCTTCCACCAGTGGCGCCGAAGGTAGAGATATTTTACAAAACTATCCTAACATCTGGGTTCCTGCCGGTATTTGTATCGTACTAGCGGTGTTGGCATTCAACTTTATTGGTGACGGTTTAAGAGATGCTTTCGACCCTAGGATGAGGAGGTAGTTTTGATGAAAAACGTTATCGAACAATTAAAGAAAAAACGAGAAAAGAAACAACAAGAATCAAAACACTATATTTCTAAAGAACAAATCAAGGCTACCGCCAAAGAAAACAATCGTATCATCAAACAAATGGAAAAACAAAACAACCGCAAGAATGTTGATGAATCCGAATATATTACCCAGATGCGTAATCCAAACAATGTCGTGGAATTTGACAATCTTCATGCTTATTTCTACACTGACGCTGGTGTTGTCAAGGCAGTTGACGGAGTAAGTTTCGATGTTCCTAAAAGAAGCATTGTTGGTGTAGTTGGTGAGTCAGGCTGCGGTAAAAGTGTTACATCACTTGCATTAATGAAATTGATGGCGCAACCAACAGGACAGATTGCCAAAGGTGAAATTCGTTATAATGCCAAAGATGGCAAAGCTTATAATATTGCCAAAGTTCCTCGCGAAGACATGAACAAGATTCGCGGTAAGGAAATGGCGATGATTTTCCAGGAACCAATGACTTCACTAAATCCGGTCTTTAGAATTGGTGAACAATTGGACGAAGTCTTGTTCCTACATTTCCCTGGAATAAGCAAAGAAGAAGCTAAACAAAAATCTATCGCCATGTTAAAAACAGTTAACATCGCGATGCCGGAAAGCATATACTCCCGTTATCCACATGAACTTTCAGGCGGTATGCGTCAAAGAGTCATGATTGCCATGGCCCTTCTCTGTGACCCTAACTTGATTATCGCCGATGAGCCGACTACGGCTTTAGACGTTACCATTCAAGCACAGATTCTTGATTTGTTAAGAAACATTAAAAATGATATCAACGGTTCAATAATGCTAATTACTCATGACCTTGGTGTAATTGCGGAAATGGCTGATTATGTCGTGGTTATGTATGCTGGTAGAATTATTGAAAAAGGAACTGTTCGTGAAATCTTCAAGAACCCAGTTCATCCTTATACCGTCGGTTTGCAAAAATCGATTCCGGCTTTAAGTAGCGGTGAAGAAAAACTTTATACAATTCCTGGTACAGTACCTAACCCGATTAACTTACCTGATTACTGTTACTTTAGAGACCGCTGTGAAAAACGCTTTGGCAAGTGTAATGGTGCTTACCCGGAAACAGTACAAATTTCACCTACTCATTTTGCCGCATGTTATTTAGTTGATGAAATGAAAACTGAAATCAAAGAAAAACTAAAGGAGGTAGACAAGAATGCCAAAAAACAACAACGAAAAAATTGAAAACATCGTTGAAGAAAACAAACTAGCGTCTCCTCTTCAAGAAAAGAAAAACAAACCTATTCTAGTTGTGGAAAACTTGAAAAAGTATTTCCCATTGGGTTCAAGCTGGTTTCAGAAACAAAAACACTATGTTAAAGCCGTTGATGGCGTAAGTTTTACCATTGATGAAGGTAAGACCTTGGGTGTGGTTGGTGAATCTGGTTGTGGTAAAACCACGTTGGGTAGAACTATCCTACGCTTACATTCCATTACTGACGGTAAAGTAATGTATGACGATATCGACTTAAGAACGATTTCCAAAAAAGAAATGACTAAACTTCGTCCGAAGATTCAAATCATTTTCCAAGATCCATATTCATCGCTTTCACCAAGAATGACAATCGGTGAAATCATTGGTGAAGCAGTGCGTCAACATAAGATAGTTCCAAAGGAAGAATTTCGTGATTACATCATTGAAACCATGAGACTTTGCGGTTTACCAGCATATTATTATAGCCGCTATCCACATGAATTTTCTGGTGGACAACGTCAAAGAATTTCTATCGCGCGTTCCTTAGCGTTAAAACCAGATCTGATTATCTGTGATGAACCGGTATCGGCTTTGGACGTCTCAATTCAAGCGCAAATCATCAACTTGTTGGTTGAACTTCAAGAAAAGATGAAAATTACCTATATTTTTATTTCCCATGACTTGTCTGTCGTTGAATATATCTCCGACGAAATTATGGTTATGTATTTAGGTAATGTTGTTGAACATGGAACTACCGAACAAATCTTCAAAAACACCATGCATCCGTATACCAAGGCACTGCTTTCTGCAGTACCAATTCCGGATCCGGATACTAAAAAACAAAGAATTATCTTGACTGGCGACATTCCTTCACCGGCCAATCCACCAAAAGGATGTAAATTCCATACTCGTTGCGCTCAATGCATGGAAGTCTGCAAGACTGTCGATCCTAAGTTCAAAGAGTATGAACCGGGACACAAGGTAGCTTGTCACCTTTATCCACAGGACTAGTGATTTAATATGAGTAAGAAGAAAAAAGAAAAATTCATCGACGAAGGTTATACAGTAGCTAATATGAATGTCGAAGGACTTCCTTGGTTCATGAGTGAAAAACACGTCAAAGCCAAAAAAAAATTAGTCGACTTAAATCTTTCGGAAAAAGAAAGACGAGCAATGATGCGCGGTGCTTTCTTGGCTTACATGCCGGTATTTTTAGCAATACTTACTGGTTTTGTGGGTGCGTATTTATTGTTTTTATTGCTCATTACCAATCGCTAGATCAACAAGCAAAAATCATATTTCTTTTAAGTTTATAGAAAAAATAGACACTTCTAAATTTTGAAGTGTCTATTTTAGTTGTTTAGATACCGTTTAAGAAATTCTTGGGTGCGAAGACTTTTAGGATTGACCAAGACTTCTTCAGGAGTCCCAATTTCATGGATAATACCTTCATTCATGAAGATGACTCTGTTGGCGATATCTCTTGCGAAACTCATTTCGTGGGTTACTACAATCATTGTGATATTCATCTTAGCAAGATTTTTGATGGTTGCCAAGACTTCGCCTACCATCTCAGGGTCTAAAGCAGAAGTTGGTTCATCAAAAAGAATGACCTCGGGTGCCATCATTAAAGCTCGTGCAATTGCGACTCTTTGTTTTTGACCACCGGAAAGAAGATTGACATTCTTACTGGCAAAATCCTTCATGCCGACGAGATTTAGAGTGTCCAGTGCTTTAGTTTTTAAATCCTCTTTTTTAAGTTTTAGTACTTTGTTCGGAGCTATGGTCAAATTGTCCAGAACATTTAAATTGTTGAAGAGATGGAAATTTTGGAAGACCATAGATACTTTAGTCCGTAATTTCTGAATAGATTTTTGATTTGATAAATGGTTTTTGCCATTAAAGAGTATTTCGCCATCCGAAGGCATTTCAAGATAATTTATACAGCGAAGAAGCGTTGATTTTCCGCTGCCTGAACTTCCTATAATCGCCACGATTTCTCCCCGGGATATTTCTAAATTTATACCATTTAAAACCTTTTCATTTCCATAGGATTTATGGAGATTTTTAATTTCAATGATTCCCATAATATTCACCTTAATTGGAACTGGTCAGTTCTAAAGGTTTCATGCCCATTCGCTTTTCAACCAGCTTCAAAAGCGATGTAATAGAATAGGTCAGAACCAAATATATCAAAGCTACAATGGCATAGGCCTCAAGTTGACGGTAATGCATGCCGGTAATCTTTTTGGCCATATTGAAGAGTTCAAATATTCCGATTACAGAAAGAACGGCAGTATCCTTGATGTTGATGACAAACTCATTGCCAATGGCAGGCATCGAATTTTTGATTGCTTGGGGAAAGATAATAAAGAGAAATGTTTGGGTGTAACTCATTCCCAGCGATAGTGAAGCTTCAGTCTGTCCTTTATCGATGGCTTGAATTGAACCTCTGATGATTTCTGCGATATAAGCAGCTGTATTAGCCGAGACGACGAAAAGTCCGCAGAGGAAAACGTTGCCAAATAACCCTAGTCCATACCAAAAGAAACTGGCTTGTACTATCATTGGTGTACCCCTAAAAATTATGATATAAATTGAACTGAGCCTTTTTAAAGAAACTTTCATAATTTTTTTAAACCCATTGTCTAATGAAGATGATTCTTGAATCTTGGCGGTTGCCAGGAATAAAGCAAGGATAAATCCAGTTACCGTGCCAATAAAAGATATTCCCAATGTTATACCAGCGCCTTCGAGAAACATCTTTCCATACCTAACTAAGGTATATATGGCGCCACCGAAGAAATCATCGGGAATGATTGGTATTAACATGGCTTGATAATGGTGCGTAAAATAATCGTTGTTAACGTGAAAGTTTGCCGATATAAGAAAAGCTTGTTCGCCTTTAAAAACATTGGGAAGACTTAAAACTCTGACACGGTAAACTTCAGTTTCAACTAAACCAGTCTCTTTTCTCAAGGAAATGAACTCAGTAGTTTCACTTATTTCCAAGTATTTGGAATCGATGGAATAAGTAATATCTACTTCACCGTAATTAACGGGCAAGAAGAAATCCGTGGTGAGTTTTTGGATGCGGTCATAGGTCAAAGTTTGATAGTTATAGGAACTATAAAATTTGATATTTTCAATTGCTTCATTGATTGCTTCATTGGTGGATAAGTCATTTTCTTGAGCAGTAAATTCATCTCTTGGGATAAGAGTGACGATTATTCCAAAAATGAAAATGGAGAAAATGACTTTTCTTAGCGCTTTTGACATATTATGGTTGGCGGGCAATAGCGTCAGCCATCAAGTTTTCTCTTTCTTCGCTAGAGATAGTTGCCAAAATCTGATTTATGGCCAGCAGAAGTTCTGATTCACCTTTTCTAAGAGCAATCGCTACCGCACTATCTTCATAAGAAATATCAAAACCGTTATTTTCATTAAATTCAATGTAAGTGAGTTCTGGATTGGTTTCAACTACAGCTATTGCGACTGGAAGTTCCAAAATCGTTAAATCATATGTGCCTTGATTAATGGCAGTAATGATGGTAGGAACATCAGACAAAGGATTTTCATGAACAGAACCTGCAAGTTGAACAATTAGATCATCATAGATGGTTTGAATTTGACCAACTGCTTTTGCGCCAGAAAAATCATTGATAGAAGTAGCGTTAGCGAAAATAGAATCCATTTTTAAAACCACTACGTGAGTGGATTGATAATATTCGTCGGTAAAATCAACTGTCAATGCTCTATCGGCGGTCGGACTCATGCCAGCGATAATCAGGTCGATTTCTTGGGATTCAACCAAGGATAAAATCAAGCCATCCCATTCGACGGCTTTGATTACCAGTTCCATTCCCAACTCTTCGGCAATAATCTTGGCAATTGACACGTCATAACCGTCAACATAGGCGTTTTGACCGCTGATTGCGACCGCTTCAGCGTACGCACCTTGTTCGTCGACTGTCCAATTAAAAGGAGCGTAGCCGGCTTCCATGCCAACTACCAAAGTTTCCTTGGTTGTGATCTTTGGTTCACTTGTGCAACCAACCGCGACTAAAGCTGTGAATAATGTCAAAACAATTAAAATAATTCTTTTCATTTCTTTCTTTTCCTCCTGGATTATTTTTTTTTGAAACAAAAAAAGCGCCATCAAGACGCTTTAAAATAATCCAAGATCATTTCCTCTTAGCGCCTCTACCTTTTTTTGAAGAAAGATAGGAGTGTTACGGGTATTACCTGTAACCCCATGAAAATAATACGTCTATTATCTTCATTCGGCGATGGTTGCCTTTCAAATCAGATCAATGTCTACCGACTCCTTGATTTTACTATTCTGCATCGCTACCTCTAAAGTTTGATGAAGTTTTTTTGTTGCATGGTAAGTATTATAAATAACTAAGGAAGGAATGTCAAACAAAAAATTAATGTAAGTGCTTTCTTGAAAATAACAATGATGCATAAAATTTTTTTCTTACAAAAAAAGCAATATTTTTACTCGAATATCGGATATACTCTTGATTATCTTGTCAGACAAGTTCATAATTTTTGATGGTCAATCTTTTAAGATTATAAGGAGATAATAATGGAAAAAGCAATAATTTATTATTCAAAAACCGGCAATACCGAAAATATCGTCAAACGGATGAGCAGTTTTAAGGCATTAAAAGTAGTACCGGAAAATGACAATCCTAACATCCAAAATCCCGTGATTGTCGATTCTCCAGAGGTGAAAGGTTATCAGGAAATCATTTTTGCCAGTCCGGTTCACGGTTTTCAATTGGCGATAGTCATGCGTAAGTATCTTGAATCCCTAGACGATTTGAACGGTAAGACAAGCGATATTTTCGTAACCCATCATTTCCCCTTTGTCTGGATGGGAGGAAATTCGACCTTGAAGCAAATGAAGACGATAATCGAAAGCAAAAACGGGCAAGTAAGGCATATGACTTCCATCAATTGGACCTCAAAAAAACGCGAGAAGTGTATCACCGATATGATTGCCCAGTATCAGGATTAACTCAAAATAACTCACTATTGTCTTCGGTGAGTTTTTTATTTCGTAAATGAAATTTAGTAATTAATTATTTAAATGAACGAGTAGTATTGTTATTTTTGTTTTTATTCGATAAAATAAACATGGAATATAATAAAAATAAGGAGAATAAATATGAAGAAGAAACTATTTGAGCATGGTCTTTTTTGTTTTTTTAGTCGGCTTGACAGCCTGCGGCGGAATCAGCACCGATGATTTGACCTTACCAACGACTGTGTCACCGAC
>JAKPZU010000331.1 GCA_029559915.1 Bacillota bacterium | reverse complement strand
AAAATCGAAGCGCCAACAAAAATTATCGGTACCCTCAAAAGCATTCTGAGAGCCATAATCATGAAGTTTTGAACTTGCAGAACATCATTTGACGCTCTGGTTATTAATGACGAAGTACCGAATTTATCAGTTTCATAAACGGATACGGAAATAATTTTCTGGTAATAATCTTTTCTGATGTCCGAACCAAATCTCGCTCCGACATCGCTTGACAAGTACATCAGAGTTACAAAAGCCAACGATGAAACTAGTGTCACCCCCAGCATATAACCACCATATTTCAAAATTATTTTGAAATCAGATTTTTGCACTACCTTACAAGTTTCAGGATTGGTTTCGATATCACAGATATCAACCACTTCATAACTGTTTGTTAAAGGATTCAATTCCTGGTACTCAACACTTATTCCTTCAGCAATGATATTGCCCATATAATCAGGAAGCAATAAGGTCCCTAAAGCTACCAGCGATACCAAAACAAAGGTTATCGCAACCTTTAGCCAATATGGTTTTAAATATTTTAGTAGTTTACCCATCAATTTCTTCCTCCTGGTAGTAAATTCTCAATTTATCATATACTTTCTTCTGAATGGCACTAACGAGTTCCAACTCTTCTTTTTCTAGAAAGCTTTCCATTAATTCATCCCACTCAGCCAGAATTTTAACGATTTTAGCCGCAACGTTTTTACCTTTATCCGTGATGGTCAAAACAAAGGCTCGTTTATCTTCTTCGTCTACCGTTTTTACAATATACCCTTGAGCAACCAACGATTTGATTGCTCTAGTACTATGGGATTTATGGAAAAAAAACTTCGAAATCAAATCATTCATTTTCATGGAATCATACATATAGATTGCTTTTAAATACGGTGCTTCCGAACGATTGATTTCCAAATCCTTTAGTCTTTCTTCCAAAAATCGGTGTTGATACTTACTGATCATGTGATCATAACGTTTTTCCATTGTCCATACCTCAGTCCATACCTCATTAATAAAAATATCAAGGAAAAGTATACAACAATTTAGTTGCGCTGTCAACTAATTTGCTATATTAAAACATCCCGATAGTTTCCTGTGGGGATGTTACAAATGTTTTTCAAATAATTTTTAGATATCTTGTAGAGCACTTTTATCGTATTGCAACTGATAAAGCTGATAATAGTGACCCTTATTTTTAAGGAGATTTTGATGATTTCCCTGCTCAATGATTTTCCCCTTGCGCATAACAATAATCACGTCTGCATGTTGAATGGTCGATAGACGATGTGCAACGACAATTGTCGTACCGATATTCATCATCTTCTTCAATGATTCTTGAATCAGTTTTTCAGTTTCGGTGTCAATATTGGCTGTAGCTTCATCTAGAATCATCATGGAAGGTCTGTGGACCAAAGTTCTAGCAAATGATAATAATTGTTTTTGCCCCGAAGAAAAATTGTTGCCTCTTTCTCTGACTGGTTCATCATATTTAAGCGGCAATTTCTGGATAAATTGGTCAGCGTTGACATATTTGCATGACTCCAAAATCTCTAAATCCGTAATTGATTCATCTCTCAGCCGGATATTTGATTCTATCGTTCCCGAGAACAAAAAGACGTCTTGCAACATTTGTCCAATATTTTTTCTTAAACTGTCAAGTTTGATGTTTTTAATATTGATGTCATCGATGATAATTTCACCTTGTTGGATATCATAGTTACGCACAATCAAACTTATGATAGTTGTTTTTCCAGAACCAGTGGCTCCAACTAAAGCCATTGTTTGATTAGGTTTTACAACAAATGATACATCACGCAATATCCACTCACCTTCATTATAGGCAAACCAAACATTCTTGAATTCGATTTTTCCTTTGAAATCTTTAATCTCAATAGCATCTGGACTGTCTTGAATTGTCGGAGTTTCATCCAAGATGTCGAAGATTCTTTCTCCTGATGTAAAAGCTGATTGCAAAGTATCAAACTGTTCAGCCAAGTTTTGAATTGGTTGAAAGAAGCGATTAATGTATTGGGTAAAGGCAAAAAGAATTCCGTAAGTGATAACTCCGGCAAAGACTTGCTTGGACCCAAACCAAAGTACGATGATGATAGCTGCGACATAGAGCAGGTAAATTGTCGGTCGGTAAAGGCTGAATGCCAAAACCCGAGATAGATGCGAACTATTCAACTTCTTGTTCCTATCGACAAACTCTTGATATTTTCTCTCTTCACGGTTAAATATTTGAATCAATTTCATACCTGATAGATGCTCAGACAAAAAAGCATTGATAATCGCGACATTGGTTCTCACCCTACGGTAAGCTTTACGGGAAAACTTTCTGAAAATAAATGAAACCAAAAAAATAAAAGGAGTTAACGCCAGAATGTAAAGCGCTAAGATAGGCGATTTAATAAACATTATTACAAATACGCCCACCAAAGTTAAAATGTCTCTTAATAAATTGATGATGACATCGGTGTATAGCATGTTCAGGGTGTCAACATCTGAAGTAGCGCGAGTGACGAGTTTGCCAATTGGCACTTTATTGTATTGGTCAATCGATAATCTTTCAATATGTTCAAAGACATCTTGACGAATGTTATAAATGATTTTTTGACCGGTTACCTGCAAGATAATCGTCTGTTTATAGGCAACAAAAGCGCCGATGAAAAGTATAACCAAATAAATGATAACAATAACGGCAATCTTGATGTAAGGTATCTCGTCTTCACCCAGTGCATCCAAGACTTCGGAGATGAAAAGCGGCCCTAAAAGATCCAAAACAACGACGACGATTACCAACAAGAAGGCAATGACTACTGGTTTGATAAATGGTTTGACGTATCTCAACAAACGACGAATAATTTCCCAGTCGGACATATTACGCTTGCGATTGATGTCATTTTCCAATTCGATGATTCCTTTAGCCATTTACATCACCTCCTCTTCAAGTTCAGCCTCGAGTCGTTGATGGATGACCATTTGACGATACAGTTCACAGGTTTCATACAATTCGTCATGTTTGCCCTTCGCCATGATTTTACCGTCTTCAATTAAAATGATTTGATCGGAACCTTTGATGGTAGAAATGCGATGAGCAATGATAATTGTCGTTTTTCCTTTTCTGAGTTCTTTGAGATTGGATATCACTTGTTCTTCTGTCTTTGTATCAACCGCAGAAAAAGAGTCGTCCATTATCAATATTTCCGGATTTTTTAGTAATGCTCTTGCAATTGATATTCTTTGCTTTTGACCACCAGATAAAGTAACGCCTCTTTCGCCTACCAAGGTATCATATTGATTCGGAAAATCCACGATATTGTCATGGATATCAGAATAAACTGCCATTTGCTTGATTAAATCTTGATCTGCATTATCAGTCGAAAAGGAGATGTTATTTTTTATGATATCGGAGAAGATGAAGTTTTCTTGAGGAACATAACCAATCGCATCCCTGATGGTTTTAATCGGTAATTTCATGATGTCATGATCATCGATCAAAAGTTCGTTGGTTTTAAGATTATATAGCCTTAGCATCAAATCAACCAAGGTTGTTTTACCAGAACCGGTTCGACCAATTATACCGACTGTACTACCTTTTTCAATGACAAAATTAATGTTTTTCAATACTTCTTTATCAGTTTTGGGATATTTGAAAGTCAAGTTATTGAAAGTGATTTTTCCTTCTATTTCTTCAACATTAACGACTTCGCGATCGTCCTGAATTTCAATATCCGCATCCAAGAATGCGGAAACTCTGTCAAGCGAAGCTTTAGCTTGGGCTGTCATGTTGATGAGTCTGCCCACAGCCATCATAGGCCAAATCAATAATCCGAAATAAGCGATGTATCTTGTCAAGTCACCAACGGAGAAGACGTTTTCCTCATTAACGGTAATATATACCAAGTAAGCTCCTATTCCCAGCATGATTACCCTGATGATGTTGATAAACATTTCCACAGCGATATGCAGGAAAGTCGAGGCTTTGATGTAAGAAACATTCTTGTCTTGATTGACTTTGTTGATTTTGGCAAAAGCTCTGATTTCTCTGACTTCATTGACAAAAGCCTTGATTACGGATATCCCATAAAAATTTTCCTGGGTGAAATCACTCAAGTCTTCAAAAGCCTGTTGACGGGCTTTAAATTTCTTTCCTGTTATTTTAGAAATATAAGTTGCCATAACCGCAATCAATACTAGTGGTATGGCCGCAAAATATGTAATGGTTGGGTCAAGTTCATACATCTTGTAAAAAGCTAGAACACCCAAAATCAAGATATCGAACAACATCAAGAGTCCAGGTCCAAAACTCATTCTAATTGCATTCAAGTCATTGATGAAAAGCGCCATTAAACCTCCGGACTTCTTTTCCGAATAGTAGGTTTGACTGAGTTTTTCAGCATGACGGAACATCTTGTTACGCAGATCGTAGTCAATACGCCAGGAAGTGCCAAAGATAAAGATTCGCCATAAGAATCTTCCTACAACCATAATCAAGCCAAAAATGGCAATATCTTTAACATATTGCAAAACTTCTTCTTCAATCAAGGTTTTTTGTTCTAAACCATCGATAACTGAGCCGATGATGTTGGGAATTTCCAGTTGAACATAGTCGACAACAATTAATGCGGCTAAGCCAATGAGAAAGAATATACCATATTTTAGATAGTATTTATTGATGTGTTTACCAAATAACATATTCCCTCCTTATTAAGTAAAATCAAAAAATAAACTTCTTATCGAAGTAGACAAGAAATTTACTTTAGGATATATAGTACTCCAATGGTTCCTTTGCCGCAGTGGCTGGAGATAACACAACCGGCTTTAGTCTCATAGAGATTTTGAATTTCAACTTTTCCTTTGAGTTGATCTTTAATATACTGTGCTGATTCATCAGCCAATGAATGAGTGATCATCATGAAATCCGGATCAATTTCGTCTTTATCCTGAAAAACTTCATTGAGCATCAAATCGATTCCGTTCTTGATTGAACCACGGCCTTTTTTACCTACTGCCATTAATCCGTCTCTGACTTTGATGATTGGTTTTATTCTGAGCATACCTCCGACTAAATGTGATAAAGCATTTAATCTTCCGCCTTTATAAAGATAGTCAAGCGTGTCGATTACGAACTGTGATCTGACTTTAGGAACTATTTCTTCCAGTCTGGTTTTAATCTCTTCAGCATTCAAACCTTGTTCTTTAAATTTGGCTGCCTTGAGTAGCAATAACCCCGTTCCTGAAGATAGGTTTAAAGAATCGACCAAGAAGATATTTTCGCTTGCCAAAGTTTGTTTGGCAACATTGGCGCTGGAAAATGTTGCAGAAAATTTTGAACCTATTCCCAGGTAAATTATTTGATACCCCTCATCAAGATATTTTTGAAAGACTTCAACGAAAGCCCCTGGTGATGGTGCAGCAGTTTTAGGCATGATTTTTTTCTTGTCGACATAATCATACATTTGTTCTACATCTAAATCTACGCCGTCAAGAAATGATTCTTGATTGAAATTAACATAGAGCGGAACAATCGCAATATCATGTTTGATGATTAAATCTTTTGATAGGTCACAGGTACTGTCAGATATTATCTTCACTTTATTCATTATGGCCACCTCTTAAGAAAAATTATACCCAAAATTAGTTGATTTGTAAACAAATAAAAAATTATAATCTGTGTGTTCAATTAACCTCACGCAAATGTTATAATGTTTTATAAGAGGTGAGCTTATGTACAAAGTTGAACGAAAAACGATTATCGAGAGCGTTAAAGGCATGCTGCTGGAGTCAGTCAAAACTCTACATAAAGAAGTGCTGGACGCTTTTGAAAACGCAAGAGAAAATGAAAGAAACCCTTTGGCAAAAAATATTCTCGATAAGATTTTAGAGAATCATGAAATCGCCAATTCCAAAGATATTCCTCTTTGTCAGGATACTGGAATCGTAGTCTGTTTTCTAGAGATAGGCAGAGAATTATATTTTGATTATGATTTGGATGAAGCAATAAATGTCGGTGTAAGCCAAGCATATATTGAAGGATATTTAAGAAAATCAATTGTCAGACACCCTCTCAATCGCATCAATACCATGGATAATACACCGGCTGTTATTCATCATGAATTCATCCCTGGAAACAAATTGATAATTCATATTGCCCCAAAGGGTGGCGGCAGTGAAAATATGTCAACTTTAAAAATGCTTTCTCCTTCTGAAGGAAGGGAAGGCTTGATTCAATTTGTTTTGGACACCATCACCAAGGGCGGAGGTAGACCATGTCCACCTCTAATTGTTGGAGTCGGCATTGGTGGTAATTTTGAAAAATGCGCTTGATTGGCCAAGAAGGCAATTCTCAGGCCATTAGGCGATATAACGGAAAATCCTGTTGACCATGAACTTGAAATTGAACTTATGGAAAGAATCAATAAACTTGATGTTGGACCAATGGGTCTTGGCGGTGATGCAACCTGCATCGGCGTCAAAGTAAACTCCTTCCCATGTCATATCGCTTCTTTACCGGTAGCGGTAAATCTTCAATGTCATAGTGCCAGAAAAAGTGAGGTGACTCTAATTGGAAAAGAAATTAACCACACCAATAACTGACGAACAAATCAAGACTCTAAAAGTCGGTGATGAGGTATTGATCAGCGGCTATATTTATACCGGTAGGGATGCAGCTCATAAAATCATGATTGAATCCATCAAAAATAATGAACCTCTACCGTTTGACGTCAAAGACCAAGTCATTTATTATGTCGGACCAACTCCGGCAAAAGAAAACCAAATCATAGGATCTTGCGGTCCAACTTCATCTTATCGCATGGATAAATACAGTCCATATTTGATGGAGAAGGGATTGAAAGTTATGATTGGCAAAGGCGACCGTTCAATTGAGTTCAACCAAGTGGTAAAAAAATACCAAGGACTATATCTCTTGGCAATTGGCGGAATTGGCGCAAAACTGTCACAATGCGTGGTAGAAAACACCCTTATCGCTTATCCAGAACTTCAATCAGAAGCCATTCGCAGACTTAAAGTCATTGATTTTCCTGCGATAGTCGCAATCGATTTTGAAGGTAATTCCATATTTACAAAATAAGGCATTCAAGCCTTATTTTTTTTGCAAAAAAAAGTGGCTTGCAATAAGCCACTTCAACTACTCTGTTTCAATAAGACCATATTTTCCGTCATCTCTCAAATACAGGATAGAAGTTTCGTTGTCTTCGTTCTTGTAAATGAAGAAATCATGACCTAACAATTCCATTTGCGTCAAAGCTTCGTCAAGAGATAAAATCTCAAGAGTAATTCGTTTTTTCTTTACAGGAGAAATTAATTCTTTTTCCAATTCTTCCAAGTCAAAATCATCTGAGGCAAACGTGTTTCTTAACCCTACTTTTTCTTGAAGCGAACGATTCATCTTG
>JAKPZU010000291.1 GCA_029559915.1 Bacillota bacterium | reverse complement strand
GTTTTCTATATCAAATTCATATAATATATTAGAGACGCTGAGGGCGAATTTAGCAGTATCGGCAATATGCGGAAATAAGTGACCAATCGACTGAGCCGGTGCACCTCCTTTTGCAAATGTTATTAGCTGTCTGGACAGGTCGCGTGCTCTGTCAATTGTAGAAATAGATTTTTCAAGATATTCTTTCAGTTGATTATCAGCAGTAATCTCTTCTGCTAATTCGATGTAGCCGTATATTCCGCCCAGAAGATTGTTGAAGTCATGTGCTATGCCGCCGGCAAGGGAGGCAAGGGATTCGAGTTTCTGAGTACGCTGTAATTCTTCCTCCATTCTTTTACGTACGGTAATATCGCGAATGGTACCGAGAATAAATTTCTCTCCATGGAGTTCAATGAGTTCTGCTGATATGAGAGCATTTATGACGGAACCGTTTTTTGTTATAAAATTTGCGTCTTTGTCATGGATACTCCCTTCTTTTTTAATTGATTCGATATATTCTTTGCGCAAAGAATTATCTTCCCAGATATTTAAGTCTATTGGAGATTTGCCAATAATTTCATTTCTTTTGTAGCCGAGAATTTTTTCAATTCTCTCATTAATTTCAACAATGATTCCATCTTCAAGTGAAGTTAAAAATAGTATATCAGGACTCGCCAGAAATGCCTTGGCAAATTTCTCCTCCGAATTTTTAAGAGCAGCTTCAGATCTTTTCCTTTCGGTGATATCTCTGACAATGCCTACAGAAAATTTTTCTCCATTTAACTCATACATTCCGACATTTACTTCGAAAGGAAATACTGTACCGTTTTTTCTGAGACCGGCAGATTCATAATAATACGGTGCATCAAGACCTGAATATCTTCGGGAAATAAAATCTTTAATTTTACTTACTTCATTCGGCGAGATATTTGTGAGAATTGACTTGCCGATTATTTCTTCAGGTTGAGAATATCCGAAGAGTTCAAGATATGATTTATTAACTAATACAACAATACCTTTCTTCGAAATGACAATTGCGTCTTTTGAACTGTTAAAAATAGCCCGAAGCTGTTCTTCATTTTCTTCCGCTTTCTCTTTTGCTTCAATTAGTGCACGTTCCATTTTTTTTCTGGCGGATATTTCAGTGAAATCAACAGCTATTGAGTTCGGTCCTGTTTTGAAAGCTGTTACTTCATATTCTCCCTGAAAACGTCCGTCACTGTAAGGAACTTCAAAATGCTGAGTGCTTAGCTCTCCTTTTGCGATTTTACGGTACATATCCGGTATATCTGTTTTGGTCAGCGCCGGAAATGCTTCTTCAATCTTTTTTCCGATTAAACTCTTGTGGCTGATTCCTATAATCCGATCGGCTGAAGGATTTGCTCCTGTCAGAATCAGATTATTGTCATTGTCGAGATGATAAAAATATTTAGCTATAGGAGAAGATTCAACTATACAGCGGAATTTATCTTCGCTTTCTCTTAAAGCTGATTCTGACATTTTTCGGGCTGTGATATCATGAATAATTGAATGAAGGTAATTCTTTCCATTAAGATGAATTGAACCGCTCCAGACTTCCACATCCTTGATTGATCCATCAGCACAACGGTGTTTGAATTCAAATTGTACCTGTTGATTTTTGCGGGCTTTGTCTATTGAAGCAAATATTTCATCTTTCGTGAGAGTATTAATGTCATGAATCTTCATTTGCAGTAATTCTTATTTTTCCCATCCGTAGAATTGAACTGCGGCTTTATTCGCATCTATTATACTTCCATTTTCAGAATCTATGATGAGCATAACTGAGGGGTGGTCGTCAAAGAGAAACCCGCATAAAGAAAGGTCGTTAACTTTGCTCATGAACCTCCTCGGATGACTCTGTTCTGACTGAGATTATTCCGATTATCCGGAAAATATATATGAATAATTCAATGCGATTTATTATAAATCATGTATTTGATAATTTCAAGTTCAGATTTATGATCCCAATCTACCGCTTTAAATAATTTGAACAATATGAGTAGAAAAATTTTACGATAGAATGATTTTACTTTACAATTTTAGGTGTTCTGTACATGGTTAAAATGTAATGAGGAAATATAATGAACGGAAATATACTTGTTATCGGTGGATACGGTCAGGTTGGTCGACATGTATGCATTGAACTGATGAAAAGATATCCGAAAAAAGTTTTTGCAGGTGGTAGAAATTTTCAGGCTGGTACAGCTTTTTCAAATGAAACATTTGGACAGGTAAAACCTTTCAGGATTGATATTTGCAATGCTGCAGATTTCGGGGAAATCGCAGATAATTTTTCTTTAATTGTAATGTGTTTAACACCTGAGAGACCTGATTTTGCTTTGTTCTGTATTGATAGAAATATCAATTATATTGATATTTCTCCATCTAATGATATTCCTTTAAAAATCAAAATGTATGAAAAGCAGGCTAATGATTTTCAAGCAGTCTGCATTCTTGGTGCAGGCTTGGCTCCGGGTTTATCCAATTTAATGGTAAAAAATGCAGTCTCATATTTTGATAAGGTTAAGACTGCTGATATAATTCTGATGCTAGGACTTGGGGAAAAACACGGTCGTGACGGAATTAAATGGTTGTTGGATAATATAAATAAAAAATTCAAATTTGCCGCCGGAGATTCTATTGAAATAATTAGTACTTTCGGTAAAAAGATGATAGTTGATTTTCTGGAAATCAAAAATAGAAAAACTGCTTATGCTTTTGATTTGGCAGATCAGCATACAATACCTCTGACTCTCGGTATAAAGCATACATCATCATATTTTTGCTATGATTCAGCTATTATTACTAAACTGGTTGTATTAATGAAAAAAGCCGGATTGTTTAAGATGCTTAAATTCCGGAGAGTATATAACATGTTTGTTGATGTATTTGAAATAATCCTAAAGATAACCAAAAAATTCAAATTGGGCTCAGATATTTATTCAGTAAAAGTTGAAATTCAAGGCATTAATGGCAGTAAAAATCAAAAACATCAATCATTGATGATCGGATATAATAATTCTTCTTTGACAGGTAAGGTTGTTGCAATTACGGCAGATCGGGTGATGAATGGAAAGTTAATGCGGGGAATTTTTTATTTTGAAGAACTTTTTGAGTTCGGTTATTTTTATGAGCATTTAAAAAATGATATTGATTTTAAATGTTATTTTTCTGAAAATAATTAGAGTTTACCGATGACAGAAAAATGTTTTGTTGTAGAGGAGTTAATGTGCAGAAAGTAATTGTTATTTATTTTTCACGTAGTGGAAATACCGAAAAAATGGCTCATTCTGTAGCAGAGGGTGTTGAGTCATGTGGAATTGCCGTGATTGTTAAAATGGTTGATCATGTTTCTCCCAAGGATTTAATTGAATATGATGGTATTATTATTGGTTCTCCAGTATATTTTGGTCAGATGGCGGCGGAAATCAAATTGCTAATTGATAAAAGTATCCAAGTATACGGAAAGCTTTCTGGTAAAGTCGGAGGAGCTTTTTGTTCTTCAGGCGGCGGCGGTGGTTATGAAACAACTGTGTTAAGTATTATGGAAGCATTGCTGATTCATGGAATGATTATTCAGGGTACTACTGAGAGGTGCCATTATGCACCTTTAACGATTGGTAAGCCTGTAGATCAAGACCTTGTTGATTGTGTGGCTCTTGGCAAACGAATCGGAGAACTTGTAAGAAAATTGACATGATAGTATAAACTAATATTTAACATAAAATTATTTTCAATAAATATAGATTTCGACATAGGGAAATAGTTGTACTGATTATTATGTTAACCTTTTTTGATACTTTGGATCGTACATCTTTCTTTCGGAAGCTGAACTTCATTATTTCTTCAATATATGGAATAACAAACTTTTAAGAATACGATACTCCCTTTTTGTAAGAGAATTTAACGGGGGTTAATCGGATTATTTTCTTTTCTAATGATTTAATGGTGCAGCAGTGATCTGAGTTTGTATATCATATATTGTAATAAGTAATATGTTTATATGAGGTTAATATGTATCGTTTACTTCCCACTCTTTGTATTGTCTTCCTGACCTGCTCAAAAAATCCGGATAAATTTGAAATAGAATACTCAAATAGTAAAATAACATATATTGTTACTTCCGGAGATATGATTCACTTAGAAAAAAACAATCTTGTTGAGTTAGTGACGGCAGGACAAGCAGACTTTACTGTTAGAACATCTGTGGAGAAACAAGTGATTTCGGGTTTTGGAGGTGCGTTTAACGAGCAGGGGTGGGTAACTCTTTGTATTCTTGATAAAAGTTCCAGAAATAAAGTTCTTAATTCGATATTCAGCACAGATGAAGCTAATCTTTCTTATGGGAGAATTCCCATAGGTGCGAACGATTATGCTATTGAGAGATATACGCTTGCTCCTGTCAAAGACGATTTCGAAATGAAAAATTTCACTATCGAACGAGATAAAAAATATCTGATTCCTTATATAAAAGCTGCACAGTCTATACGTTCTGACATAAAGCTTTGGGGATCTGCGTGGACTCCTCCAATCTGGATGAAAGATAACAGCAATTATGAGGGTGGAAATTTCATTGATGATCCCAAATATTATAAAGCTTATGCTCTCTATCTGGCAAAGTTTGCAGAAGAGTATGGAGGGCTGGGTATGGAAATTACATCAGTTGCTGTTCAAAATGAACCTTTGGTTGTAACCGGTTATCCCAACGGTGGATGGACGCCTGAACAATTTAGAACTTTTATCAAAGACTATATGGGCCCGATCTTTGCAGAACGTAAACTGTCAACACAGATTATGCTCGGAACATTCAATGACATTAGTTACAATACTTTTGTCAAAACTGTGCTAGACGATGCTGATGCCAAAAAGTATGTCGGAATTATCGGACTTCAATGGGATGCTGATCAGCAAATACCGGATATTGTAGAAAAGCATCCAGGTATTCCTATTATGCAAACGGAAACCGATTGTGGTAACTGGCATTGGCAGCCTGGTTTCGATCCGGAACATGCTGCTAATGATTTTAACTATGCTGCGTATACTTGGATGCGCATGAAAAGTTATTTTTCAAATGGTGCTGAAAGCTATATGTTATGGAATATAATTCTTGATCAGTATGGAAAGAATAATGACAAAATAAAGCGTTGGCCTCAGAATAGCGCAGTTGTTATTAATACGAAAACTAAAGAGATCACGTACACTCCTATGTTCAGAGCGTTTGAACATTTCAGCCGTTATATACCGGCAGGTTCAAAATATATTGAAACAAAGGGTTCATTTGATAAGGTAATCAGTTTTGCGTTGCCAGATGGCACTATTGTTGTCGAACTGTTAAATGATAGTTCAAATAAGCGGATAGTAACAGGAGATATTAAAGGCAAGCTATATTCTATTGTGATGTTGCCAAAAAGCTTTGCAACTCTTATAGTAAAAAAAGCATGAAAATAAAAAACCCCGAAGTTCGGGGTTTAAAGCTGCTCCCCCGGCAAGACGAAACTCGAACTATTGTCAATTCGATTGTCGAAGAGCTTATGCTCTATTTTGCCGCATAATTTTATTATTTTTTCCTTGCAAAAAGACTACACAAATGTATAGTGTATTAAATCGGGGGGAGTTAAAAACAACACGGAGGTTGTATGTATCCCGTCACGTCAATCGAAGAACGCGCCTTGGCTGTGAATTTAATTAAGATTTTGCGGAAAATAAAGAAGGATGAGGTTTCTTCGGTAAATAATAAATCAGATTTATCTGATACAAAAGTTTTAAATTCTACTTTGTTGCCGGGGCTTTAATGGAAATCAGGAGATCAAAGAAAAATATTCCACTTACATATTATGGTGGCAAACAAAAACTTCTAAATATTATTTTACCCTTAATCCCGAAACATGTGATTTATGTTGAACCGTTTTGCGGCGGAGCTGCTGTCTTTTTTGCAAAAGAAGCTTCTACAGTTGAAATCATAAATGACACGAATAGTGAACTTATTAACTTTTATCGATGTATTCAAAATGAATTTTCTAGCCTAGAAAAAGAGATTCGGATTTCGCTGCATAGTCGCAGACTGCATAAAGATGCCCAGGTCATTTATAACAATCCTCATATGTTTTCGGAGATAAAAAGGGCATGGGCTGTCTGGGTGTTAGCGGCTCAGGGCTTTTGCAGCATTCTTGATGGTACTTGGGGATATGATATTACTAAGGCAACGACTACAAAGAAAATAACTAATAAAAGAAATTCATTCTCTGAAGATTTGGCAATTCGCCTGCAGAATGTTCAGATTGAGTGTACGGATGCTTTACGCATAATCAATTCCAGAGATCGTGCAGACACTTTTTTTTATTGCGATCCTCCATACTTCAATAGTGATTGCGGTCATTATGACGGATATTCCGAAGAAGATTTCACTGCTTTACTGGACAAATTATCTAAAGTAGAAGGGAAGTTCCTTCTTAGTTCATATCCCTCCAAAGTTCTAACTAAATATACTGAGCAGAATAATTGGAAAACTAAATCAATAATTCAACAAGTGTCAGTGAACAAAGGATCGGGAAAAAAGAAAATAGAAGTTTTGTCGTGGAATTATACTGAAACAAATTTAGGGTCTTTTTCCATTGGCAGGAAATAACCTTTGATACAATTAGGATTCCGAATGCAAAGCTGAATGTGATTGTTTTTTCTAAAGCCGGCACCATCATATAAAGGGCTTCCTTCCCAAAAAACGCTTCTGACTGAATCAAACGGGGAAAGGGAATTATCTTTTCGGCCTCTGTTCAATTTTGTAATGGAATGTAAGAATTCAATTACCGCGCAATCTAAAAAACGTAAAGGGAAGTCTGGGTCATTGTTGACTGTTTTATTTACAGGCAATTCTTTCTTTTCTCTGGAGCAATTTTCTACAAATAGGGTGTGAGATATTCGGAGAAGATCAAGATGGTCATGAGTCAATAAATCTAAACATTTGCCGAGGGATAAAACTGCCCCGAGTACAGCAGGCTTTTCTATTTTTTTCGAACACCGATGAGGATTTTTTTTTAAAATATGAGCATATTCCAAAGCCCTTTTTTCGGAATGTTCCCAGAAATATACTCCATTTCCAAGCCAATCCCAGTTGTTTTTACTTTGTAAAAGTTGGGATTGTCCTGAAATGACGGCATCACGCGTTTTTTCATCACAACCATGAAAACCAAGAACGTAACCCTGTCTTAATCTGTACATTTATACCGTGAATTAAGAGTGCCGTCTGAATTGTAAATCCCAGACTTTGCTATAAGTTCCCTTGCGTAAGCAGGGTCTTTTCTTGACTTTTCAGTCTCTTCTAAAAGAACTTTTTTAAGGGCTTCATATTCTTCGTGTGACATAAACCACCTCCGAAATTGAAGTAAGGAGCTTTTAAACTCTAATCTTATTGTTGTATTATTTCAAACAAAAAATTGACCTTTTTGTCAACTATTTTTGTTTAGTTAAAAATTAGAGAAATCAACCTGTATATTCTTTGTGATAAAACTTTTATTTATCTAACCAACCGCATAATAAAACCGTCTTTCTTCCGTTTTAAAATAAGTTCCGTAGATGTTGAATAATATATCTCAAAAACGTCTTTTCGGTCTGAATAAGTGAGCTCTATTATTTTGTTTTTAATGATATATGTACCGGACTGAGACGTATTTTCAAAGATGTTGAGAAAAGTATTATCTTTCGCGAAAACAAAGTGCACATAATTCTCTTCTTGCATTACTGGCAGATTCTTATAAAGCAAAGGTTCAATAACCTTCCATTTTCCTGTGATATCTGTTTTTCCGAAGCAGGCGGTTGCAATAAGAAAAGAGATAATCATACAAAAAGTTTTCATAATAGTTCCTTTTCAATTCTCTAAACTTAAACTTTCGATTTTGTCTTGAAGATCAGCTTCTTGAATTATAAGTATTTTGCCGCCCTCGCGGCGTTTTGACATCGCTTCTTCAATTTTGCGGCCATAACATGAAAACGCCCAGCATTTATTGCCTTCTGTTCCAACTACCAGGTAATCCGTTTTAGAAGTAACATCTTCCGAAACTATACCCCCGTTTGATCTTATAATTTTATGGAGTTCATCACGGGTGTAATATTTGCATTTTCCGGTAACGCAGAAATGTTTGTCCCGGATGGTTATTTCCGGATCAAAGGCGAAGATGCCGCCGAGACTGATTGAAGATTTAAGTTCCTTAATTTTCTGAACATCTATTTCGGTTTTTCCGGCAGTATCTATAAAATCGCTGAAATAAATCAGCATTATTTCCCTTTCATCTTCAGTAATCTCATTATTCTGCAAAACTGAAAAGAGAATGCTTTTTATTTCGTCGTAAGGATAAAATCCGGACAAATGGGAGTTCTCTTCAATCCATTCATCAAGCTTTCTTGTTTCTTCATCGGTAATAATATTATCTGAAAGGATTCCATGAACAAGACCGTGAAGGCGCTGAATATCGGAAGTAACTATGTCGAAGAAATAGTTCTTTGATTTAAAGCTCTGGCAGAGCCAAAGGATGTCTTTTTTATCTTCGCCTGATATCTGCTTTTTTATAATTACATTGTTTAAGACGCTTATAAAATCGCTGAAAGGGTGAAGGTGAGAATATTCCGTATGAGCCTCTA
>JAKPZU010000281.1 GCA_029559915.1 Bacillota bacterium | reverse complement strand
TTCCCTATTCTGAGGAGGGGCAAAACCTGGAAGGTGTGGCGGATAGGGTTTGAATGGAACGGGATGGTTCGACACGCGCACCCACTCTCTCAAATCCATTAATTCGTCTTGAGGGTAGTGTTTCATTATAAATGTTTCTTCCGCTTCAATATCTTCAAAATCTTGTTCATTCTCATTCATAAAGGCCTCCTTTCTTTCCTTTTTTTAAGTTAATCAACTGGCAAACTCTGTCATGATCATGATTCCTTAATGATACGTATGATTAAAGCTTCCCGAAGAATGACGTGACGTCAAACCAGAACTCGCGCTTTGACTCATCCTTTATCATTTTGACGTAAATTAAATCGTAGTGGCGCTCGAGCTCGATATGGTTAATCTGTAACTGCAGTTCATAGAGAAAATCTTTATTCCATTCTCCGCACTGACTTTCGATGTACTTCTTTTGAGCAGATACGCCATCGTTGGTGTCCGCAGCCGTGACAATGAGAGCATTTTCCAGCGAGGAACCGTCACCGCCCGTTATTTTCGGACTTTTTCTCACACCACCTTTTTTCGCCTTTCCTGTTCCTGAATCGTTTTTTTTGTTCATTGCATATTCTCCTTTTATTAAATTATGATTTGCTGACAATAAAAAACCCCGCGGCTAAACGCAAACCGCAGGGTCATTTCCAAATTATCTTGTCGGACGTTTAGCACCTTGTTGAGGCAGCAGCAATTACCTAAATCAACCTGCCATTATTCAGTTGTCAAAAAACAAAAAACCCGTGCTAAAGAGCGACGGGTTCAACAACACCAGCCTTTAGCACATTTATTAAGCGGAGCAAGTAACCTTTAAATCGCCGCTGTTGACTATATGATACGCTTTTGATTTATTTTGTCAACGGATATTTTATTAAAATATTTTTTCCACTGTGATAAACGTGACGGAAACAGCTTTTGAGCAATGCGTTGATCTTCAAAACAAGATTAATTGATGACAGATGAACGCTGTTTAACTTTCCAACAACTCTCTTACAACCGGTTTTACATAGACATCATTTAGATCAAATTGCTGTAATGCCTTTATTGCCACCTGGATCTTTTCCTGCAAAGTGGTCTTGGAATTGAGAATCAGAATATATTGACCTTCAACAAGACAGAGACCTCCGGAACTGGATACGTCATCAAGGTTTATATTTTCATCGCGGACTAATATTTCCAGTCTTTCGGCTAATTCTTCCAGGTAATTTAAAATAACCTCGTCATCCATCGTTAGTAGTTATCCTTGATAATTATCATACCAGTCTATCCGGACGGTCTCCATACTATTTCAACACATCGTTCAATCATTTAAACATTTCATTTAAACAAGTGGAAGAAAAAGGGCATATGAGATAAATATTACAAATCTTCTTTGTTGCCTATTCATATTAAAAATCAATGATTTACAATCTCATTTTGCTTTCTTTGAAAAGTTGGCACGCCATTTTCATTAATATAAAGTCAAATAAACAAATAACCCTCAAGGAGGTAACAGATCATGAAAAAAACATTAGGAACAATCATCGTAGCAGCGGCAGTTATTATGATTACGGCAACTTTCAGCTTTGCTGAATATGCGGCAGCCGGAGTAACCAATTTCCCCTTCTTCCAGTTGGGATGCCTGATTGTCGGCGGGTTGATCATGGTTTCTCTGAAACGTAAATATGAGAAAATGTATGTCGGCGAGGTGGTTGGTGTGTTCGCCCTTTATGCTGTGCTGATGGCCCTTTTCACCAACCCGGTTATTAATGCAGTAAAAGTTATTGTCAGCTAAGAAGTATATAACAAGATCATAAAATAAGGATGCTTAAGCTCCTCTAAATAAACATGATCTGTTAACGCAGGAAAAACCCCTTCAAGGTCTGGACGACTTGAGGGGGTTTTTTTGACGTGTCATTTAAGCGAAATCAGTCTGATTTCTTTGTATCTTGAGGCACCTTTACAAAAATTATAATGGATGATCATGCGTCGAAAGATGCCATTGAAGCCTTTTTCAAGACTGTATATTTCATAAATTCTGCTCATCGGTTTCCGTCACTACGTCATGAACTATTTGTGAATAAGCAATTAACCCTTTCATTGTATCGGGATTTAATTCCGACGATTCCAAAGCTGAAATCATCGTTTCTAATGAAAACAGTCTATTGCTAAATGCAAAATGAAGGGATGACGCAAAAGCCCGTTTTTCCTGGTCGGTGTCCATGGCACCAGGTAAATGAGTGCTAAACGTGAAGCGGAGAAAATCATTGGCCATATTGTATTCTGCAAGCGGTCTGAAATACATACAATCCTGGCCAATTTTGGGCTCATAATAATCTGAACGCGGTATTGTTTCCGTGTCCGGAGCGAAGTATCGGTCGAATATGTGTTGGAGTTGATGTTCAAAGAACAGGCGGTAGAAAAGATACCCGTGAAATATGGGGATTTCTTGGTTTTTGTATAATCGGATAGGCGTGATTTTAATCAACCGCTGGTCGGGTATATGAAGAGCTACGTATTGAGAAAGCATCTGGGAAGACCACGTTCCGAATTGCACTTTCAGCTGGCTTAAATCTAAACCAACATCTTT
>JAKPZU010000278.1 GCA_029559915.1 Bacillota bacterium | reverse complement strand
GGCATATTTAATGTCATCTCTTCCATCGGTGAGCTTTCTCCAGTGAGTCTCAAAACATTCATGGAGCTGTTTGACCGAAAGGTAATTTCCCCGCATCTTTTCCGTGTGAAAATCCGCCAACGCCAGATGAATAGCAGAACCGAATTCCAGCGCGTCGGCCTTAAACTCCGCAGGTATCTTGTCTACACGACCAAATTTATAGAGCAGACCGCAATCGATGTAATCACTGATGGAACTTGCTGACAGATGATCGATGTTTCTTAATTCTTTTAGATTCATGGTCAACCTCGTTTCATGAAAAAGCGCAGACTCCTGCGTATCTGGAAAAGGAAAGACAAAACTATCGTGTCCCAATCCCGATAATTGAGGAATCTGCGCTTTGGTTTAATTGTTATTGATTAAATGACTGAATAATCAGCTGGCCTGCTGCAGATAACGGATGAACTCTCCCGCGTTTTCCGAAGAAAGTTCCTCGACGGATACCCCGTATTTTTCCTTTGACCGTGTTTCTATTTCCTCAAGAGATAATCCTCTCCTGCGGGAAAGGTTATATAACGCTGATTTCTGCGCTTCACTCATCAAAGGCAATGTTTTGGACTTGCCGTTTCCGTTACCTTTGTTGGATTTTGCGGGAGCCTTTTCAGGTTGATCTGCATTTGCATCAGGTTCATTGACCGGAGCCGCTTCCGCTTTTTGTCCGTCTTCTTTATTTGAATTTAATACAGGTTTTACTACCTGTTTCTGGAATTTACGGACGTTGTTCTTCGGGGCCTGCGGAGCTTTTTTGCTGTCATCGGCACCGATTACCTCACTCAGGTCACCGAGTTCTTCCAGCGCTGTCATTCCGATATTGTCCATGTCACGAAACGCACGGGCTTTAGCACGGGTAGCGCTGAGTCTTATTATGTGTTTCACGATTTTGTAATTACAGTTTGCCGGATTGGCGTCCCCGATATCGGTAAATGTTTTCCCGTCAACTGTCTTTACGGTAGCCTTGCAGATCGCCGTAAATTTATTTTCCTCTGAAGGTGCTTGAATAAGTTCCACGTCGACAGAACTGAGATTTTTCTGATGAGCCACATCGAGCAATCCGGCGTAAAGAACGAAATCCTTGTCATCGATCTTCATGATGAATTTCTCATCCAGTTTCGGTCTGTATCTTTCCAGGTATCGGACATTTTCAAAATCACTGTCGGTTATGGAATTCATGACCGCCATGATGTGCTTGCATTTGAAGGTGTTGTCATTCTTGTAACCTCTGGCGAAGTCGGCGCAGTTGCAGAGATATTCCGTCTCGCTTTCATAGCAGACTTTGTAGCAGATCTTTCCTTCATCGGACTCCACATAATACCAGGGAGAATCCTCCAGATGGAATACTTTCAGGTTCTGGGATTTTTCGCTTCTTTTAAGAGCGTCTGAACTTGTCATTTCTTTTTGCCTCCTTTGTTTTTGCTTGAAATAATGATGTCGACGATTGCTGCGATGATGGTTATGATTATCTGTATTGTCTTAGCTTTCATCCATCGCCTCCCGGTTAAAACGGCGTTTCTTCATTGATTGTTTCAGGAGTCGTTTCCCCTTCCTTGAATCCCCGTCCGTCCGTCTTGATGAACTCCAAAGAATTTCCCAGAATCTGGAAACTGGAGCGGTTGTTGCCTTCCTTGTCAGTCCACTTGTTCTGATCAAGTGTTCCGCTGATCGCTATTCTCGCGCCCTTATGAAGATGCTTTGCCGAGATTTCCGCCAGCTTGTTGAACGTGACTACTCTGATCCAGCAGGTCTTTTTCCCGGAAGATGTGAAAGCGAGATCAAAAGATGTTACCGGAACTCCGTCTGGTGAAAAGAACTCCTTGGGATCGTCTCCAAGGTTTCCTGTGATGACTGTTTGGTTTAACATTGATTGTTTCCTCCTTTTTGAAGTAATTTTTATTGCGGTTGATTTTACAAAAACTTTGATTTACTCTTTACAAAGACGTTGAAATTCCCCCTTTCTTAAAAAAAGTTTTAATAAGATTCTTATTTATAATTTATATATGTAGTGATTGGGTTTATCCCTGATTAGCTCTTGTTAAAGAGAGAATTTCTTTGTTAACAAAATGAAAGGAATATTATGAAAAGACTAATAATAATTCTATTATCTATTTTTATTTGTCTTTTGTTTTATTCTCCGATTAGGGCCGAAGGTTGGGGAAATACTAATTGGGGAATGAGCATTGCGGAAGTAGAAAAGGCGGTTAACAGTAAATTAATTTTAGGTAGAAAGGGCACCATATATTCCCACGAACTTCAAGATTATGTTTTTATAGATCAATACAAATTTAGGGTAAGTTTAAACTTTTCAAATAACAAATTAGATAAAGTTCTCCTTTTGTATGTAGGAAAGGAGAAACTCAATGACGATAATTATAGTGCTTACATACTTTTATTGAATGAACTGAAAAAGAAATATGGTGCTCCATCAAATGGTCCCCAAGAGAAAGAAAGTCCTTTTGGCGGCATAATGGAATCCGCAGAGTGGGTAACAAAAAATATGATAATTGAACTAAACTATTGTTCTATGATGAAGAATGGATCTTTATATATAACATCAGTAATATACACTTCAAGGCAATCAGCGTTTTCAGGGAAATTATAGCTACTTTAATTATAGAGAGGAAGATATGGCACTGAAGAAATGTAAGTCATGTGGAAACGATATTGATGATTCCGCTCGGCGATGTCCTCATTGTGGGGCTTATTTGTGGACGGGTGGACGAATAGGTTGTGCAATTGTATTGATTATTATCTTTCTTCCGATGTTTTATACTTGCTTCGGAAATTATTTTAATTACCCCTTTAAAGATTATTCCAAGGAAATATCTAAATCATCATCAGATGAAGTTACTAGTCCAGTTCCTAATTCTACTTCATCTATCTCACAACCAACGTCACCCGTCCCTCAACAAACACAAAAGCATTGGGTAACCGTTATTGAAGATAGCGGACATGTGAGTAAAAACACAGATATATTTACTCTTCACGGCGGTAAAGTAAAACTAACATATTCTTTTGGTGGAGAAGATCCATACGGATATATTTATGTGTTACCTGAAGGACACATATTTGAAGAGCAAGGAGGGTTATGGGATGTCACTGCTAAGAAAGCAACAAATGAGACGACATTTTTAGTTAAAAAAGCTGGAAATTATTATCTCAAAATTATGAGCGATAATTGGGAAATTAAATTAGAGGAAGAAATTTCTGAACCTCCTCTAGAATCGAAAAAGGACGTGGAAAAAAAACAAGATGAATCCCTCCCTGTTATTGCAACTTTTTCTGGATCTGGTTCTTTGAATACCAAACCATTTACTACAACTGGCCCTTGGGAAATCCAATGGGATTCAAGAAGCGATTATTTCTATATTTCTCTCTTCACTGAAAACGGAGAAAGAGTAGGTCCTATTGCTGCTCAACCTCGAGCCGGAGTTGGATCTTCATATCAACCTAGAGCTGGTAGCTACTACCTAAAAGTCATTTCAATAGGAGATTGGACTATCAAAATAGTAAAATATTAACAATAATATAACATCCTAATGCTTACTATAAAGGAGTATAACCAATGAAAAAAATATTTATTGTCGCTATCCTATTATTGATTTCAAATATTGCAAATGCTGAATGGATATCTGGAGATTCCGTTAATGACCCGGAGAAAGAAAAAATATGTTTATCACGAATAGACCGAAAAGGTCCAAGGTCACCTTTTGAAATAGATTCTGATTATGTTGAAAGGTCGAGGAAAATCTGGCCGGAAGCAACATTTGTTGTTATCGGTGGCACTATGCATGAATGCTTTATTGCGGACACAACTGGTCAATTTGGACTTCGTGCTATGACTCCTCCCAACGACAATTGGCACCTAATCTTACCTAAAATTAAAAAGTTTGAACCTGGGATAGATACTTCACAGGGTCGTTCTATCGCATGGGATATGTGTGTTAAAGCTTACCAAAATAAATCTAATAAGAATAATTATGACCATACTTTTATGGATAATATTACTGAAAGCGTTTTTTATGAGACTTTTGTTCCAACCTTCTATTCTAAAGGTAAAAACAAGATTAAACATAATCTTATTGCCGGGAAAAAAGTAGAAAAATACGATGTTGTGGTGCAGGGAAAGGTTTTTTATGGACCCGCCAATCCAGACTTTACTGCCGTTCATATTGCATGTTTGCTTTCACCAATGTTTGAATTTAAAGCAATTCAATATGAATGGTAATTTTCACTTATTAGTCGTATGTTAAAGAAGTGAAAAAGGAAGTGATTAATATATGAAAAAATCTGCTAAAATAATCATGATGACTTTATCAATTATTTTTTTAGCCTTTTTCAGTTCATATGCAAACGAAACATTAATAAAAGTTACTGGTATCTTGCATTGGGGTGATCCTGTGGGCAAAATAAATGACTTTGAAATAGATGATTATGGGAATGTTTTGTTACAATACTGCATAAAAGAAAGTGGACAATTATATCAATTGAGACTGAATTACAAAAGTGAACTAAGAAAGCAAATTGTATATTATGCTAAACAACAAACTCCTGTAACAATATACGGGACATTAGACAAAATATATGGGACAAATAAAGTGCTAGTAAGGGAAGATGGGTGTAAATTCATAGAAGTTGAGAAAGTAGTCCCTATTGAAAATAAACAAACCGAAATAATCACAAAGATAGGTAAAATTACTGAGACGGGCGATGGAATAATATTCTATACCAAGAAAAAATCTTATTATGTTTATCTTCACAATGAAAAAAGTAAATTGTTAACAGATAACATGCAAAAAGCATATAAATTCAAAATTCCTGTTATAATCATTACAGACCGAACGCAAGGTGATAATTATGTTATAGAAATTCAATTGACTAACACTAATTTGAATAGATTACCTTAGAGGATTAAAAATGAAAAAAATTACTTTCATTATTGCTTTGACGATTACGTGCTTTCTATTAACAAGTTTTATTTCTTATGCGCAAATTGTGGTTGACATAACCGGTCTTGGAACAATGTGTCCCACCGATTATTTTAAAACTGTATATAAAGGTTCAAGAACATTATGTGTACAGAAAAATCCTCGAGTTGTTGATGTTACAGTTGTAACTCAGGGAAGAGGATGTCCTTCTGGATACAACAAAAGAAGTTATGCCGGATCAGCAACTTGGTGCATTAAAACGACTGACAACAACTACCTATATTAATTTCATGTTGATCTTGTCTTTAATGGTTTCATGGATGCTCTCAAAAATGAAGGTAGAATTGAAATCCGAGGATTCGGGAGCATCTGTGTAAGGAAGTGTGGTGTGCGTGGCGTGGTGTTAAGGTGTTATCCCTCTTTATGGGGATTGCAATAATTTCATATTTCTGTATTATTTAAACATCTGAATTTCATTTCTTAAAATTGTTTCGTTGACATTAACAGGGGAAGGTTTTTCTGTATGAAGAAGATAACTTTTACTGTTTCTTTGACCGTCGCATCTTTACTATCATTATTCTTAATCTCTTATGCAATGGGAAGAATCGAAATCACCGGTCTTTCAACTGGATGTCCCTCTGGTTTCAGTCTTTTGATAAGCGGGACAAAGAGATTCTGCGAACCGACTGATCCTAAGATTGTTGATGCGTATATCGAAAGCTCTAAAAATAGCACCAGGTGTCCTTCGGGATATGAATCCAGTGTATATGGGAAAGTGCACTGGTGCGTTAAGAGGGTGCGTTAAAGCTGTCACAAAGATTATATGTTTTTTCAGATAATAATCTTATGAATGAAGAAGTATTATTAAATCAACTCGAAGAATTGGCGGAGAAGAGATAGGAAGAACGAAATAAATTATTACAATCATAAGAAAGGAGATCAAATGGAAAAAAGTTTTCTTAGTAAAGTGGAAGAAGTATATCTTACTATATTTAAAGTGGTCATAATAATTGTTTTGTCGATAGCCTTGATTGTAAGCGGTTTTATGTTGGTAAAAGGTTTGACAGACATGAATGTTAAACCAAATATCCCAAGCCCTGCCAAAAAAGCTCCCCAACCGAATGTCAGTATTGATAAATTCTTAAACGAATTTGATCCAAAAGAGCAGCCGACACCCGCACCTCCGATACAGGGGGAGGGAAAACAAGAAGTTAAGGATACCTCGTTGGATGACATGGTGGACGCATATCTTGCAAAGCTCTGGATTTACTATCAAGGATATCAAACACAATGTTCTATGCCTACGCCTGTGAATAAAGATGATTTCATGAATTCATTTCCAAAATATATTTTAAAAGCATGGTTCAGCGAGTACGGAGTGGCTTTCGCAGAATCTCAAGATAAATTTGAAAAGGCGTTGTTAGCACACGCAAGAATAATACAAATCTGTAAAGATAGGCAGGGACAAGCACAGGCATTTTCAAAATCTCTTGATTGGCATTTTAACGAGTACAGCAAACAAATCAAAGAAGGTGAAAAATTTGAAGCACAAGAGATTGAAAGAGTCACAAGTGAAGAAAGCAATGAAGCTCTTAGAGTAGCGGCGAAAAAAGCCCAAGCGATACAATC
>JAKPZU010000268.1 GCA_029559915.1 Bacillota bacterium | reverse complement strand
TTTGGTTTCGAGTAGGGTAGGTAAGTAAGGTGGCTGCTTTGTGTTTTCGTTGGCCTAATAGCCCTATAGTATCGGAGTTGATGTTGAAGCGTATGGCATGGAGTTGATAAGGTAAATTGATTCTTTCCTGTCGGTTTTCTTCATTCTTGAAATTTGGGGGTAATGACCATGCCACAACATGATGTTGCGCCAAACCAGGCGTTTGAATCAAACTAAGCACAGTGAGGATAAATAGCCATACGAATGAAAAACGCATAGTCAAATCTACAAAAAATATTCAATAAGAAAGAAAAGAAATAATAGATTAATAGAAATGGGCTTAAAGTTACCCCAAATAAATGTTTGATACGTAAACTGGTTATGTAGTGAGAATAGAATCTTTGTGACATAAAATCAGAGAATATGTTCACGGGTTACAATTTACAAGAGTTCATTATAGCATTCAATAACGAAGAGAAATGTAAAAACTACTTGTTCAAACTTAAATGGGAAGGAGGTTTTCAGTGTGTTCGATGCGGCCATATGGGGTATTGTAATACGGTTAAATTTGGGGAATTAAAATGCAATAAGTGCAAGAATAAGCACTCAGTTACATCGGGAACATTGTTTCATCATTTGAAATTCGATATTGTGAAAGCCTTTCTAATGGTGTTTTTGGTGAGTACAGACAAGAAGGGAGTCAGTAGTTTGGAGCTTCATCGACGAACTGGTATTCGTGCCAAAACATGTTACTACTTCAAACGAAAAATCATGAAAGCGATGCACCAAGGTGATTTTAAATTAAGTGGTCGAGTGGATGTGGATGAATCCAGTGTTGGCGGCAAAGAGCCTGGCAAGCGCGGCCGGAGTAAAGGTAAGAAGAAGGAGTTTGTAATAGGTGTTCAAATGTTGAAGAAGAAAATAGTCAGGGCTTTCGCCCATCAAATTAAAAACGCTAGTAGCAAAGAATTAAAGCCATTTTTCGAACAACGAGTTTCATCAGATGCTCGTGTAAGGGTAGATAAATGGAGGGCCTATAATCCAATAAAACGATACTATCCTAACATGATACAAGAAAGAAGTAAACCAGAGCAGAATTTCAAGCTCCTGCATCGTGAGATTATGATGCTCAAAGCTGCATTAAGAGGTATTTATCACCACATGACACATTTGCAAGACTATTTGAATGAATACTTCTTTAGAAAAAATATCAATGATAAATCACAACTCTTTCATACTGTGATAAGCAATATGATCTTATCTGAACCCATCTCAATTAAACAATTAAATTTGGGGTAAGAAAAAGCCCATTTCTACTATCTTAATTAAAAGTCATTTGTCAATTTTAACTTATCAAATCACAAACACACTTGGACAATT
>JAKPZU010000257.1 GCA_029559915.1 Bacillota bacterium | reverse complement strand
ATACTTTTTTCTCAAGAATGAATTGATACTTTCCAGATTCTCTTGATGCAACTCTCAATTTTTCTAAATCACTGATCAAGAAAGCACCGCTTTTGTTTTGGATATCATTTGTCACGGATTGGTAAATTGCGTTTTGGCTTGAATTAAATGAAGTATCTGATGTCTTTAATTCAACAAAAAGGAGTTGGTTACGCTGCGTATTATACATAAGCCAATCGATATTGGTTGATTGATTAGTTTCTGCTTTTTTCAAAGGAAATTCTTGACATATCATTTTGATTAAACCAGATAAATCTGTATCCGATTTTAGTGTTTCAGTTAATACATCTTCTAAAAAGACACTTAAAATCGGCTCTACCACTCTCTCAACTTGAACTTTGGGAATCATAGTGGCTTCTATAAGGTTATCCATTAATTTTTTTATGAATAATTCACTCATAAATTTCTCCCTATTATTGTAATGGAGCAATCATTGTAATTATAATATGGTCATCCTTAAAAAATGATTTATATGGAAAATGATTAAAAAGACAATCGTATTACTTTGTTATCTGCTTACCTAAAACATTCATCATTTTTGCTCTTTTGATAATATTTTCGGCATATTTATTTTTGAGTTGATCGAGCGCATCGATTAGCTTCTCCTTTTGTGAGAGGTCGACCTAGGACCTTTAGGTCTCAAAAAACTGATAATCCAATTATCACAATCGTTTATCAATGCAGGAAAACCAGGAGACCTATGGTCAAAACCGCTCGCTGGTCCTTAGAGGAGGCTCTGCACTGAGGACACCAGCGAGAACGATGTGGCGCGGTACCCTACGGTAGGCTGCGCTCTTAGAGACCGGCGGGAACGATGTACAAGCAATGCGGTCAAGGTTTATTCGGGCTCTAATCGGGTTCTTTAGGATTTTTCATCATGCTTGCCCTCTTGATGACATCTTTCCCATACTTCTCTTTAAGCTGATCGATGGCGCTAGCGAGTTTTTCCTTTTCATCTTGATTTTTATCCCACAGGCTAAGCTGGTGATAAGGTTGGTTTAACTGGCTGACGCCGATGCCAATCAAACGTACTGCGCGAGTGGGAATAATATTTGCCTCAAATAATTTTTCGGCGGCTGCATAGATTTCGTCATCAAGGTTTGTTGGTTGAGGTAAAGCCGTCTGACGCGTGAGGGTCTCGAAATCACTATAGCGCAGCTTGATTTGAACAACGCTGCCA
>JAKPZU010000256.1 GCA_029559915.1 Bacillota bacterium | reverse complement strand
ATTTTCTGTTTCCTCTGGAGGCACGGGTCCGTATGTGAACAGGTGTTTCATCATCGATTTTTTGAGGACTTTTGTGGCGTCTATCACCGCCTGGGTTTTCTCCTTTGCCTCCTGCACCGCAGAAAGCACAGCGGCAATCTTCTGCTGCTCGGGAAGTGGGGGGAGGGGAAGTAAAAGATTTTTGATTTTAGAACTGTTCAAAGTTTTTCCTTTAACAACATTGTCGTAATAATTTGAAAAGTCGATCGTTGGCAGAAAATAGAATAAAAATTCTTTTAATAATTCGCCTTTAGGATAAATTGAAATTATTGCTTCATTATGGAGAGCATCAATGTTAAGAATGGCTGTTCTCCCAATGGTAAGTTTAAAGCTCATAATTAGTGTGCCTTTCGGAACAATATTTTCTTTGAATATTTTCTCAAATGCTAGTTGAGATACCTTTCCATTAGTTTTAGATATAAAGCCAAAATCTTTCATATCAGCTATACTAATCCAAGAATATTTTCCATTATCCCAATAAGATTTTTCAGCCCTTTTAGGGGTTCTTCCAAGGAAAAAATCAGCCACTTCTCCCAATCTCACTACCTCCCATTCTTCCGGCAGTGGCCCGAGCTCTGTCATCTTGTAGCCTTCTGGCAGTATTTCGTTGGTGGTTGAGTTCATAATAATGGTATCCTATATGATAATTTTAAGATATTATTATTCATTCTTTTCATTTTCTTCTTTTTCCTCATTTGTATTGCTTGATGTTTTCTGTTGCCAGTCATCTGCAATAGTTTCCCAATTAATTTTACGTTCTACAGCATTATCTGCCTCATCACTTCCTGTCCAGACATTCCAAAAATCAGGGTCGTCGGAGCGTGGTTGCTGTAATTTTGGCAGATCATTAATTTTAACAAGAACTGGAAGTTCCGAAGCCCATCCTAGTAAAATAGCATGTTGCGAGGGTAGCGATGGCAATTCACGTAACAGCCCACGCAAGTTATCTGGTACCAATTTGTGAACCAGTTCCTGATCCTTATCATTACTGATACGGTGTAGCAAAAAAGTGTTGCATTGCGATAAAACCGTTGGAGAAAGTTCGGAGGGACGTTGAGAGGATAAAACCAGACCAAGTCCAAATTTGCGACCTTCTTTAGCAATTTTCTCAAATATTTGTGTACATAATTGCTGTGGTGAAGCATCATTAGAAGTTTCATATTTTTTTATAAAATTGTGAGCTTCTTCAACTACTAATACAGTAGGTAATACAGTGTCATTAAGTTTCTTGTAACGATGATGTGCTTCAAAAACAATGCGAGCCATAACTGATGTAATTGTATAGAGCACTTCAGAAGGGAGCAAAGATAAATCTATTATGGAGATTGAAGGTTTATTATAATCTTGCCCAATGTAATCATTGAGCCATTGTAGCAATGTTACCTCATCGCAATTTTCAGTTGATATAACTGATGCAATTCTTTTATCAGTAAATAAACTGCGAATACGCATAATAAAATAATCAAAATATTGTTGCTGACTTTGTTCTTGAGCAATTTCATTAAGATGAGCAAGAAAGTTTTCATTTTTAAAGAAGATGGGTGTATCCTCATCAGGTCCTTCGTAAGGAATTAAAGGACCAACCCGAGCTTCAAATTCATACAAAATGTTTAATAACGGATTAACTTCTTGCAAAGAGAATGGAGGAAAATAGCCCTTATCTTTTGGTTTATTCTCTAATATTCGTTGTATTTGTTGGATTAATTCATTTTTAATTTCGGCTTCTTTATTAGTCATATTATTATTGTCAAAAGTACTTAATGATTTTTGAGTACCTTCTAAGAATCCTCCATAATTTTGTTTTATCGGAAATTCAGATAATTTTGGTCCTGACTTTTGGTAATTTAATAAGCTAACTTTAAGACTTGTCAAAAATCTCCTAAATTGAATTGATTTAGTTTCCCTTTCAAAATCTGATCCATTTTTAATCTCCCTCAAAGCCCTGGTTAACAAAGGCCTTTGTGCTTTCTCACTGGCTTGTGATAATGATGCAAATTCCCAGCTATTCCACATCCAACTGGGTACTTTTAATTGATTAATTTCATTGCATTCTTCTTTAAGTTTTACAGCAAATTTTTTTACCTTTCCTAAATTATCAAATGCCTCTGAATATTCATCATTCGGATCTAGAATAATAAATCTTGCATTGACTTCCTTATTTACTTTTTTTGACTCTTCTATGCACCATCTTATTAGTCCTGCTACGGTACATGACTTACCGCTCCCTGTATTGCCAAGTACAGCAAGATGACGGCCAAAAAGGCGATCCGGGTCAACATATACTTTTGCATTGTTCGCCACAGGGCTTGTTCCAATACATACACGTTTTTTCTCGCCCGATTCAATTATTGCTTTTAACTGTTCGTCTGTAGGAAGTAATGCCGGGGTCCCCACTGATGGCAAGACTTCGCATCCACGGGTGAATTCAAAATTTTTCCCAGAATGCAATGGACGTAAAGTCCCAAGTGGATTTAAACTAAGTCTTCTAAGAGGATATGGTAAATCTATCAGACCAAAATCCTGCATTCCCTTGCGTTTAGGAAATGGAGAACGTTCTATTGTAATCCATTCCACCTGTCCTACAAGAAAACCCTGTTCAACAGGGATAAGCAGGTATTCATTTACCCTTGGGAATGGTCGTGGCCCTCCTGTGTTAAGAGCCATGGAATCGGGAGCTTCAATATCAATGGCAATCTTTATTTCGTCCGGTGATACAAACTCAACGGTACCGATTACCAAACTGCTGGCTTGCTCAAAAGGTGTCTGGCTCATGGTAATGTTCCTCCTTCATCGTTTTCAGAGGTTTTTACCTGGGTTGTTTGCTCCTGAGCTCCCAGTCTTGATTTAATAAGATCTGCCATTCGTATAGTTGTTCTATCAATTGCAGGCTTTGGTAAATAGTGCTCAACGAGTGTCTTGAGATCACCTAGATGATCACCAATCAGGAGGGTAATTTGAGCATTTCGCCCTAATTTCTCATAGGTTTTCATTATTCTATCGTTAGGATCACTATATGAGATTATAACCAGATGTGTGGAGGGAATCGTTAACATATCTTTTATAATGCGATTGATATGTTCATCGCCGAATCCATATCCATAACAAACCACAGTACTGTTAGGTCGGCAAATAGCTGCAGCAAAATCTCGGAAAAGTTCACTGTATGGATAAAATAAAGTCTCCAGGTCTTTTGCCGGGTTAGGATAAATCATCAATTGCATTGCACTTGATTTTTCCAGTTCACAAGGTTGTAAATAGGGTGTAATGTCGTTAGCGCCAAAAGGCAATCCAATACGCCTTATTTCACCATTGCTATAAAACCAATCTATTGAACCATGCAGTTTTGTATAACGCGCGACTCCTTCCACATAACGTGGCTCACCCCGAATTCCAGGTGGGTTATAATGATAATCGATATCCATTCGGGAAGCTCGAAAAATTGGGGAAATAGTTCCTACAAATCTATCTATCAGTCGAAGGCCAGCAATATCAGCTCCTAATTCAATATATCTGTCATAATTGGTAGTAAAAATATTAAGTCGATCACGTGTACCTGTTCTACTTGCAAAACTCATTAGAAAACTTACAAGATAGTTTAACGATTCTTCTTTCGTTCCTTTAGCAGTAATTAGGTCATTTTCACTTTTAAGAATTGACCCTGCAAAATTTTTAAGAGCATTTTCAAGCTCTTGTTGTAAACTCTTAAGATCTTCTTCCAAATCCTTATGATTTTGTTTCCACTGTTCAAGCACTTTTCCCTTATTTTCATCAGGCTTTGTCGATTCAAGAATATTCAAACCTGCCAGCAATTCATTGACGACTCGTATCTGATCTTCAAAATTCCCCTCTCCTCTTCCTGCTTTTTCTGCAGAGTCCTTAACACTTTTGTTTATTTCATCTTTAAAAGTATTAAAATCCTGTTTACTCATACCATTCGCCAGTTTTTCAGTTGCCAAAAAATGAACAGCAGTGGTCAATCCGCTTCCAATAAGTAATGATAAATGTTCTGATTGAAAAAGAGCTGTAAGCCAGGGTTCTATACGTTCTCTAAGTTTTTCGGGAGTAATTTCATCTTCAGATTTTGCCCATGAACAGCTTTTACTTTCTTTTATTTTGAAAGAAGATTCATTATTGACCTGTTCAAGAGTTACAGGTTCAGGGTCATCCCGGGTTTTAATAATTTGTTGGTTTTCCTGGTTTTGTTGGTCTTCCATAATAAATACCCTCCAAAAATTTTAAATAATAAAGTTAAATATTTTTCTTCTCACTCCACCACTCTTCTGGCAGCGGTCCGAGTTCTGTCATCTTGTAGCCTTGTGGCAGTATTTCGTTGGTGGACGGTTTCATAATCATATGTTCCTTAGTTTAATTTTTAGCAGATACCATTTGATGCCGATTTTCATTTAGCTTTCCTCATTTCCAAATTGTTTTTCGATTGCTTGCCGTACCAGGCTAATTACATAGTCTATTTCATCTAC
>JAKPZU010000245.1 GCA_029559915.1 Bacillota bacterium | reverse complement strand
GCCATTTTGACCAACTGTTTGCTGTTTTCTTCATATGTTTTCTGAAGGGTCTTTAACGCTTCGTCCTTGGTCTTGATCTGATCTTCAAAGGTTTTAGTCAGGTCTTTTTTCACTTGTTCAATGAAAAGGCTTTTTGATTTTGCTTGTTCAGCAACTGCTTCATCCACCCATACTTTAAGACTATTTCCATAATCATGAGGTAGATGGAATTTCTTGTCAGCAATTTTGTCAGCCAAACTGTCGTCAACAACATGTCCTAATGCAGTTATAAATAACGGTTTTAATTTCACAATTTCTTCCCCAAGATCAGGATCATTGAATACATCCATCACAGATTTATCACCACCACCACGGATAAGTGCAACTGCATCAACGACTGAGGTATTGATTTTCCGTAACAGATTAATTATTTCATTCTTAGATGTAAGATTACAACGGTACTCATCGATTTTAAAACGGACTTTTGATTCTGCGAGTCCAGCCTCAAAATCTTTATTAACTATCCCTGTCGAGCCGTAAATATTAATAATATGGATGGGTATGTTGTTATAAATTCGATCTTTAATAAGTGCTTCAACGTCCTTATACCCTTTGGTGGCTTTTTTCTGTAAAACTTTAAAACGCTTAACATCATCTTCAGAGAAGGGATTTGTTTCCTTTTGCAAAATCTCATCAACAACAAACACCAACTCAATTGTGGAAAAACTTATTTTCTTTTCGATATACCCCTTAAAAACATAAATATTATGATTTTCCAGTTTGCTCCTGATCAATGAAGGAATTCTGGCTTTGATATATTTGTTATCATTCGGACTTTTGATGTCATCATAATAATATCCGCTATACTCTTTGCTGTTCTGTGCTGCTTGGTACTCACCCTTGGCAAGTATCATCCTGCCATCAACCGGTGATTTGAGTGCGTTTGCAAAGACCCCTAAAATCGTGGTGGGTGAGTAAACATTTTGAAATTCATGGACTACTTGGAGTTCATTTTTTTGATCATCAGTAGTTTCCATAACAGAAAATTTAATGGATGTTTGGCATTAACTAATTCAAGCATCGAAGTAGGAAAGCGTATATAATTCAATTTTAATAGTTTGGATAAATACACCAACCATTCTTCATGCTGTTTTTAAAAAACCCTTTTTTGTCTACTTTTATTGTATATCTAAAAACAACCGTTCGGATTAAAATTATACTAATTCCATTAATCTAATAATCATGAGCCACACTGCCCTTGAAATCGAAAACTGGAAAATTGTAAATATTGATAAGGAGTTTGTGTTTTCATACAATAATGCTCCAGTAGGTTATACCGGGTTAAGAATCGACTCAGTCAAGTTCTACTTTTTTCTGAAAGAGAAGTTTAAACAATCACCAAATATTCAATATTCACAGGTTTCACATTTCTTTGTCAATAGGCGAGTAACCACAGGAAATGACTGGTGCTATTTGTTTCAA
>JAKPZU010000238.1 GCA_029559915.1 Bacillota bacterium | reverse complement strand
ATTTAGTATTTTAAAAAATTTTAAAATAAAAGTTGACTTTTTGATTTTTATGTGATATAATTATATGTTTTTGATTGTTATATAGGTTTTTTTAAATGTTTTTATATAATTTTATATATTTCACACCACCAGTGGCAACACTAAAGTCAATGCTGAAAATACCCGATGATATTACTGATTCCGTAGAAATTTTTTGTGATTCTATCATTGTGAAACATCACACGAAATTGATGTCATGGCGAATTACAGAAATAAGAAGTCTTAAAAGCCATACTCTGGCTTGCGGAAAGATTTGAATTGGAGGTGCAATGATGCGTAAAGCAACAAAAGAAAAAATGAGTCAAGTGCTGAAAACCAAAAAGAAGGTGTGGAACAGGTGGCGGAGAATGTTTCCGTCACAACCAGACCTGAGGAGTGCCGACTTGAGATGTTCCAACTTGAGCTATTCCGACTTGAGCAATTCTGACTTGAGCAATTCTGACTTGAGCTATTCCGACTTGAGCAATTCTGACTTGAGCTATTCCAACTTGAGCAATTCTGACTTGAGAGGTTCAGACTTGAGATGTTCCAACTTGAGCTATTCCGACTTGAGCAATTCTGACTTGAGCTATTCCAACTTGAGCAATTCTGACTTGAGAGATTCAGACTTGAGATGTTCCAACTTGAGCAATTCTGACTTGGATTTTTTCAACTTGAGTTTTTCCTGCAAATCGCTATCAGCAATATTTGACGAGAAGCATATTATTCAAATCTTGTATCACGCAGGGAAACCGTGTGAAAATAACAAGATAGTGCAGGATAAAGACCTGAAAGAATTGCTTAATTCTGACTTATTCAAAAAAGTCGTAAACAAATTTCACCGAGTAAACGAAATCGGTGAATACAAGGGGATTAAGGAGGAAGAAAATGGCTTACAATCCAGAGTGTGTAAATTGCGGTGAAGAGATTGACCTTGAAGAAGGAACATTTTGTGTTGATTCAAAGGGGAATTATTTTTGTTGTCATTCCTGTATGGACGGGTATGAAGATTCAGATGATGATGAACCAGAAGATGAAGAAGAAAATTATTTGAATGAAGATGAAATTGTTTTCGGTGACGGAATTTATGTCTGGGGTGAAGATGATGTTGAAGATATTCTTCAACACAATGAAAATCTGACAAATGATGGAATGGAACAGATTCTTGATGAATGCACCAGATTTGAAGACCAATACCAGAATCACAGAATCATACTCAAAGAAGATGAAAGTGCCGTTGGTATTATAATTGAAATCTGGGAAGATGACAGGAAAGTCAAGAGTGAACTCTATCTCTATGATGACATCAATTAAAAAAACCAGTAAAATCAATCATTTAAAAAATAATTAAAATAATCCTTGACATTGAAAACAAAGTGTGGTAAGGTTGTCTTGTATGGTTGGTTTTTTAAACTTTGAAAGGGGGTTTTCCAATGA
>JAKPZU010000201.1 GCA_029559915.1 Bacillota bacterium | reverse complement strand
AGAGGAGCCCAAATAATTTGTTTAGGCATTTGAGTATTTCTTATGAAACTTATCTAGAACAGCTTTATTGGATTTACCTTTGCCGGATTCTATTTCGTCAATTGCATCTAAAAGTCCTTTTTTCTGAGCTTCAGAAAGTTTATCCCAATCGGTTATATCTTTTTTGCTGTTAAGATAATTCATCATAACACCATAAAACTCCTCAAGTCGATTTTTTTCAAGTGAATCGATCTGCCTGAATATCTTGAGTTTTAAATCAGAAAGTGTCATGACGCAGATGTTTTCGTAAAGATACAGAATTATATTGTTTTTTATTAATCGTGCAGTAGTTATGCCTGCAATGTTCGGCGCTATGTGGCGTTGGCGTCCCGATGTATCGGGATGGTGCGCCGCATTCATTAAGCATTGGATTGTTAATGATGCGTATTTGACAGAATCTTTTTCAATAAATTCTGCAATATTTTTGAGATCATTGACAGATCTGTGAGTCCAATTGATTATAGCCATTTCTTGAGCTGATCTTTTACTTGTTGTGTAGAGTAGACTTTATCTTCCTCAACTTCCTTAAGACCCTTCTCAATTTTATCTAGTACAACCAATTCTTCAATTACCTGATCAACTGTGAAGCTATCAGACAGTCTGTCAATAGTCTTTTTTACTTTTTCTTTGGTCAACATATACAATTCCTCAATTATGATGTAAAGATACTCATTATTCCGTCCGGATTGATTTTGGCTAATATCTTTATCATTGGGGCTAACGGCCCGGCGGTATGTTTTGTTTGCGTACCCGACCTTAGGAGGGCTGACGCAGTTTTTGCCATCCCGGTGTATTGCAAAATTAACTTGATTTTACAAATTTTCTGTTAAGATATTATGTTATAGGGGCGATGCAAAAACTGTGACAACCAAATAAAATATATCGCTTGTTATGTTTAGCCCTTATTTTTATCCTGTTTTACAGAAATTAAGCTAATTGAATACTGTTTCCCTCAAGTTCAATCTGCAGCTTAATCTTGGCTTGTAATGCAGCAAACACTTTTATTATTGTTGCCAGGGTGACATTACCAGTATTGTTTTCCAATCTCGAAATTTGAGCTTTTTGTACTCCTACAAGTTCACCTAGTTGCTCCTGAGTCATTTTTCTTTCGAGTCTTGTCTTTTTAATGAGGCCTCCAAGAACCTCCATCCTGAGCTCGTACTCATACTCATCTCGCTCGGCAGTATCTTTCTTGCCAATGAATTCGTCTTTTATTTGATCGAGTGAATATTTTATTAGTTCCTTCTCCATAGCATTTGCTTTAATAAGTTTCAAAATACAACTTCATCAATCTCTTTGCCTTTTCTATTTCTTGCTTTGTAACTTTTTGGGTTTTCTTGATGAATCCATGTGTGCAAATCACCAAGATGTTTTCACTATTTCGTTTGTCCCAGAATCCCAGTAGTCTCAATTGCTGTTTTTGATATTTTATTCTGAACTCCCATATCTCGTTATCCAGTTTCTTGAATAATTCTGGATCATTAACCTTTTTTGATTTATCAATGTTGAAAATGATCTTGTATCGAGCCTTTTTATCTAAAGTTCTCAAGAACTCTCTGGCATCCTCGAGTAATTCAATTTCAAACTTATCAACAATCATGGTGCAAAGATATAAAAAGTTTCGTTATATGGAAACGTATTATTAGCTATTTTCACTTGGAACCATAGGTGCGGGTTAAACATAACGGCCCGGCGGTATGTTTTGTTTGCG
>JAKPZU010000173.1 GCA_029559915.1 Bacillota bacterium | reverse complement strand
CTTCTCTGTCCTTTTCGGTAATTTCACCTTTTACTGCTTTTGGATTTAAGCCATTAGCAAACTGGTCATAAATCTCCAATACACGAGTAGGAGCAAAATCAAAAAGGTAGGCAGATTTTTTAAAGTACAATTCGCCATTTCTAAACTCCTTAAAAGGATTTTGGGCTCGAAAAGCTGCTTGCATATACAATGAAGGCGTTTTAATATCGGTAAGCATCAAAACGGCTGTCCATTCTTTAACAGTAACCCCAGTGGTTAATTGTCCACAAGACAAGGTGATGGTTTTATCATTTTCAGCAATAGCTGTTTTTACTTTTTGAAAAGAAGACTCGTTGGCTTTAAAATCGTTTTCTTCTTCTTCAAAACTTCTTCCATCACCCGCTGCAACAATTACTTTGTAATCTTGGAAAATAGGGTCTTCTTTGAGTAGTTTTTCTAAAGCTTTTACAGAATCCACTCTATTGCCTACATACCAAAATGTATGTTTTAGTTCATCCCTGAGTTCTGGAGTGGAGAAAGGATATTTTTTGTTAGTTGAAAGATTTCTCAAAAACTCCTTTACGTCATCTTCGTGAACAAACTTTTTGTCTTTGGCTCTGAAAAACTCATTTAAGTCAAAAGCATAATCACGTGTTTCATTGTCAATTTCAATTCCCTCATTTACTTCATCTGTAATCATTTGGGAAATACGATAAGTAAACAGCTTTAGGTCGGGTAAATCAGTATGTTCTCCTGTTTCTCCTTCTTCAAGCTCTAGCTGTTTGATTTTTTGTTCATCAAGATAGGTCCAATTGTAAATGGCTTCTTTGGGAAATTTCTCATTAGCTAATGCTTTGAATGGAGTTCCTGATAGATGAAGTGTATGTTTACGTTTAATTACGTCAAATGCAGCATCAGTTCTACCGGTATCAACTCCTTCGTGTGCTTCGTCAATAATTAATAAGTCCCATTCCAAATCAGCTACCCAACGTAATTTATTGTAATTTCCTCCAAAGTATTTAGAGCCTTTTAAATCTTGCAAAGAAAGAAATGTAATCAGCGGTTTGATTGGTTTTATAGCAATATGCTGCTCTCTTGTGAGAGTGGCTCTATTTTTTAAAGAAGAGGTCTCTGAAATAAAATTATATCCGTCAACAAACATTTCAAAATCATCAAACCAAGAATTGGCAATCGCAGGTCTATTAGTTACTATTAGAACTTTGTTAGCACCCATTCTTTTTGCTAAGTCATAACTTGCAAGGGTTTTACCAAATCGTGGCTTGGCATTCCAAAGAAACTCTCCTTTTTCAGTTTTCTGGAAGTAGTCAATCGCTTTTTCAACAGCTTCATTTTGTTCAAAACGCAAGGTGTAATCAACTTTACCTTTATCGTTTTGTAAAGCTGAAAACTTTTCTTTTCGGAATAAATCAAATAAGTCTTTTGACTTGAGCGGTTCTCCATTAAAGTAGAACCATTCTTGCCCTAGTTCCAATTTTCTTTCAATGCCTTTCTTCTCAAGAAATTTGTGGAATAATTTGTCAATAAAGCTCTCTTTGCTATCCTTAAAAAAGGCAGGTGCACTCCAAAGTAATTCGTAATTTAATCTAAAAGCTGCTGTTTTTACTTGTTGCAGAATTCTATCGTGCACATTTTCCTGCTCTGTATATCCAATTTTTTGGGAGCCTTCATTTGGCTTTAGTTCAGGAAGAGTGTAGGAATATATCTGAGGATATACAACTTTATAAGACTTTATGTTTTGTGTTATGTTGCTCATTATGTCACTTTTATAACTTATGTTTCATTGTTGTTCGGGTGTCTTTTAGCATGTTGCCTAACATTTGTATTTACGCCACAATGGCGTCAATACGCCAAAAGTAAGCACTATTACTTAGATATCCAAATCCTTGCATCCATATACATCATATTGCCTTGTACATGTTATACACTATCCTTATCCGATAAGGGATCTTATATTTAACCACAATATTGTTTAGCCTTGCGCCAAGAATTATATAGTGGCAAAAGGAAATTTTAGGAATATTTTGCTATACCAAGAAATTTCCAGTGTAATATTGACTCCTGGCTACCGAGGGTTGCCCACTAAGATAGTTTTTCGACCACGACGTCACAAAACAGATTTTGACTTTTCGTTTCCGGTGAAGTGCCCTAAATCATACCCTGATTTGGGGCCATGAAACAATAGATTTGCAGGTTGATTGTTTTCCAACCTCCGGGATTGGGGGGGAAATGATGACTTTATCAAGAACTCCGCAATAGCCTACTTTTTATTGGCTGAGCAAATCACCCGAATGCTCAGGCGCCGGTTTGTTACATTTTTGAAAAAACCGTCTGCAACTCCTTGAGCACAATCGTGACCAAAATCACCTATCTTCCTGTATATTTGTATTCACAATCGACCGTACATGCAGACACTTGCTTGGATTGGCGTAAGCCAGGGCTTTTTTGCCGCAATACTGATGATGGCCAAACAGAAGAGTTCCGTTTCTGATAAGATTTTATCCGCCTGGCTTTTTCTTTTAGGGCTGGACTTTCTCAGTTGTGCCCTGGATTATATGATTTTTGGCAAGCCTCTGCTGACTAGTTCCTTTCTTCTTTTCAACCCGGCCCTTTACCTCTATGTCAATTCTTTGGTATTGCCGCGATTCAGGCTCAGGTGGGCGCAATTACTCCATCTTTTACCCTATATCATCTTTAAGGTATTGGCATATTTGATCAAGGAACCATTTACGATGGCCGGTTATTTTGACCAGAATGAGCATTTATTTTACAGGCTTGTCTTTGGAGCTGCAACCATTGTGTCCTGGTTGATATATAACCCCCTTACCTTGATATTTGTCCATCGTTATCGCTTGAAGCTTTACCATGAACAGTCCAATATTGAAAAAAGCAATAACCTTACCTGGGTTTTGACAGTTGCCGTTTTTTATGTAAGCTATTGCATCATTGCCTTCCTGATGGCCGTCGCATCCTATGTCGGTTGGTTCGATCCACTCAGTCCTCATGAATACAATTATTCGGTTCTTTTATTTGCAATTTATGTTCTGAGTTTTTATGGACTCTATCAACAGGAATTACCGGAACATCTGCTCATTGAAGAAGCGGAGACCGTAGCCTATAAAAACTCGTCCTTAAGTACGGAAACCAAGGAAGATATCAGGAAGCGGATTGAGGCATATATGAGTGAGCAAAGGCCTTATCTTAATCCCGGTCTGAATATGGACATGCTTTCCGATGCCCTGAATATACCGAAGTATCAATTGACAGAAGTGTTGAATACTGTTATTGGAAGTAATTTTTTTCAATATGTCAATAAATTTCGCGTCGAAGCGGTGAAGAATATGCTGATCGATCCCAACAATCTTTTCTCCATCGAAGCGATTGGCTTCGAATGCGGCTTTGCCAGCAAATCTTCCTTTTATTCGGTTTTCAAAAACATGACCGGCAAAACTCCCCTCGCCTTCAGAGATTCTGTCAAGCCATAGTCTGAATTTTGCAATCAGTACCTTTACTTTTAGTCCAGACTTTAAAATTCGGACTGTTTTTCCTCCATTCTTCCGTTATAATTGCAAAAACAAATTCAAATGAATGCAAAGCATGTTTTAGTCACGGGTGCATCCGGGACAGTAGGAAGGGAGGTCGTAAAATTATTGGCAGACGATAGCGATTTCCGAATTACGGTATTTGATGTGGCTAACTATCGAAGTGAACCATTCTTCAATTCATTCGGCGAAAGAATACAATTCATCCCCGGAGATATCAGCCATACAGGCGACGTGTCAAAGATTCCGGCAGATCTGGATGCAGTCATACACTTAGCGGCCATCATACCGCCATTGGCTGATGAGAATCCGGAACTGGCACGAAAAGTCAATATTGAAGGGACAAGGCTCCTGGTCAACCATGTTGAAAAGACGTCACCCAATGCTTTCTTCCTCTATAGCTCATCGGTCTCGGTCTATGGGGACAGGGTCAATAATCCTGAAATAAGGGTCACGGATGATCTGAAGGTTTCGGAAGGTGATGAATATGGTCAAACCAAGCTGGATGCAGAAGCCATTATCCAATCAAGCCACCTGAGCTGGTCCATTTTCCGACTTGCTGCCATCATGGGTAATCACAAGATTTCTCGTTTGATGTTCCACATGCCCTTGGAGACAAGTCTTGAGATCTGCACACCCGAAGATACAGCCAGAGCCTTTGTTCATGCCCTGCACGCAAAGAGTCGGCTGGAGTATCGGATCTTCAATCTCGGAGGCGGTGAGCGATGCAGATCATCCTACCGTGAATTTTTGGAGCGATCTTTCAGCATCTTTGGATTGGGCCGGCTGAATTTTCCAAAGGCGGCTTTTGCACTTCATAACTACCATTGCGGTAATATGGCGGACGGCGACGAACTGGTGGAAATCCTCCATTTCAGGCGAGATACAATGGATACGTATTTTCAAAAGACAGCCAAAGAAATTTCACCCTTGATAAGATGGATAACCGGGCTTTTAAGTCCCATCATCAAATGGTATCTTTTGCAACAATCAGAACCATATCGGGCATATCGAAAGGGCGATCCTGATAGGTTGGCACACTTCTTTCCGGTTGTCCCCGGAATTGCAATGGGGACAACTGCAGAAGGTTAATATCCTGCCGGCGTACTTCGAAATTTTGTTTTTTAGTTTTTTTATAAGTTCATTCTCCGGGTTTCATTGCATGTATGGGATCCGGTTTTTTTTGTTGAATATTTTAGATTTCTTTGTAGGCATTGTGTTTTCGGTTGTTTATTGCCTTATCTTTGGTCTAAATTCTCCCAAGAAATGGATAGAACAGAATTGGACGCAGCAACTGTTTTTTATGAGGACCAAAGATTCAAACAATGG
>JAKPZU010000159.1 GCA_029559915.1 Bacillota bacterium | reverse complement strand
TCCCGGTAAGTTAAAAGCTTGGATACACAATCATCGGGTTTATTGATTACAAATCGTTGATAGGTAGGATCGGTTTTAGCTCCTGTATTCCAACTTAGCCATATTTCAGAACCGTTTTTACGAATGGTGGGAATAAGGAATCGCCAACTTTCCTCAGATGCGTTCTGTGCTTCTTCCAGCCATACAATATCAATTCCTTCAATAGACTTTATTTCCAGTGGATGTTGCAATCCCTTGAAGATAAACTCCGAACCGATGTTACTGGTTATTTCTGTTTTGGTAATGTTATAGTATGGGGTAAGATTTAAAAGCTCTATTTGATCAGATAAAGTTTTATGAACCGAATCCTTGATACTGTTCTGGTATTCTCTGGTACAAAGTATTCTTTTCTTTTGGTAAGATGCTAGTGCCGCCAATACCCTTGCAAATGACCATGACCGTCCCGCACCCCTTCCGCCATATGCCGATTTATACCGGTGGGGTTCCAGCAAGAATTGAAAAGCTACCGGAATGTTTATATTGACTTCTCCGGTCATTCCTCGTCTTCTCCTACGAAATTAAATACCACCTTTGTAGGAACGGGCGGTATAAGGTCTTTTCCTTCTGCTCCGGTCAACTGAACTCTATCCGAATACTTTCTGGGCAATAAATGCGCTGCTAACCATTTTCTGCTTTCCACTCTTAATGCACTTCTTTTGATATGATCCGTATCCACCCGTGTTTCCATTTTCCCGGTCTTTGGGTTTACGGTTTCATAGGTATCATTTGACCCATCATCCGCAATATCCTTTATTTCATCCGCCAACACTTCCGCCTGTATTTCCCTTGCCATTACATAGGATTTAAAAAAATCTTCTTTAAAGTTCGGATGTAATTTATTTAACCAACTAAAAACTGTAGGGATACTTGGGACATCCTTATCCTTACAGATTGATGTTATTGTTCTACCCTTTGTTATTTCCCGACAGATATATGCTCCGATCATATCGTTATAAACCTGGGGTCTGCCCAATGGATTATTGGCGGCTTTCCCTTTTGCTTTCTTTGCATTGCTTTTTGATCTTGCCAATGTGATTCTTTTCTTCTTTTCCATGAATATCTCCTCTACCTATGGTGATTTTAAAGCGATTTTCTTGATACTTTTTGTATTCTTTTTTAAAAATACCAATGATTTTGATATGTTAGGGATGAAAATATTTTTACCATACCATGAAATTACTTTAAAAAAACAGCAAAAATCTCTTAACCTATTGATTTTATTATACTATACCCGGAATATATAGCATATATACTGCTAACCTATTGATTTTATTATTAAAAAAAAAGCACTATTTTTATAGAATTTTATTGATTTTTCCCCTGATAAATCATATATATGAATCGTCATAAATGATCTTTCATAATTGAATATCGGTTGAGGTTGTCAGGGCGGTGTCCGAGCCAAGACCGAAAGCGAACCCACGCAATGCTTGAATGGGCGGAATCAATGTCGGGCGCGAGTAGCAAATGCCCCACCCGGATCATAATCGAAACCAACCAACATCCATAACGCGTGAAACAGGAAACTGCTTTGAAAGTCCGAAAAAGAAGGGAAGCACCCGGGGATAGTCCGGGGAGAGCCCAATCCGATATTTAGATGGCAAGCCACGGTATCGGTTAATCATGATGATGCTCATGATGTCATTCAAGGCAAGGCATGAACCCTTGAAGCCATAAAGGTAAGGCTTGAATCCCTTCGTTATGATTTCTTATGCGGCTCATCTATTCTTTCTGGTAGGTGAGTCGAAACGAAACCATAACCCTTAAAAAAAGAAAGGAGCAACAAAATGGGAAACATTAACATGATTAAAGATGGTAGTGGCATCGAGTTCACGGCTTTCATTGATGGACGGAAAGAACATTTCAAGCTTTGCGTCATCCGGCGTAAGGATTGGAACAGACAAGAATTTGCTTTCATCAACGATGACAAGACAAAAGTTATTGACAGCGTTTACTCGGGCGGCTCGACAGGATTTGGGACCAATGATCGTTCTATCAAAGACCCCACAACATGGGAATTGGTAACGGATGATCTTGATGAGATCATGAACATCGCAGAAAAGAAAGACATTGCAGAAAAGAAAGAAAGAGAAGAGTTCCTTAATAAACAGCAAACCCGAACCGATATGATCAACGCTCTGCCCAAATTGATACCAACGGGTATCGAGTTCTTGGATAAAAAGTATGCTTTTGAAAGGTCGGATGCTGATTTCAATCCGGTTTACTCTTCAAGTATTAAAGGCGGGACAATCAGGCTGAAAGATATTACAACCAATGAAGATTGTCATAACGCTTGCATTTATCTGGGTCAATTCTTGACGAGAGATCGTAAGATGATGGTCAAACAATTTGCAAAGTCTTTCATTTGTAATGATCTTTTGAAAGAGTTCCCGGAAGCTTTCAAAATGGATCCCAAAGAACTTCTTATGCGATTGATCAACAAACAGACTGAACTCGAAAACGAAATCCGAAAGATCAAAAA
>JAKPZU010000149.1 GCA_029559915.1 Bacillota bacterium | reverse complement strand
GTTTCTGCTAGTGGTTTTCATTTATCACAGAATTATGCTCAAAAAGGAGGCACCCTTGCGTGAACCACTCGGACAAATGGTTGAGGTAGACGGTCAAAAAATGAGTATCTACACCGAAGGCGAGGGAGAACACACACTAATTTTTATGTCAGGTTCCGGGATTGGTTTACCGATACTTGAATACAAGCCTCTTTACAGTCTGCTTAGCAATGATTATAAGATAGTTGTTATTGAGAAATTTGGCTATGGTTTCAGCGATGTGACAGACGGCGAAAGATCATTTGAGACGATACTCAGACAGGACAGAGAGGCGCTTTCGAAGGCAGGTATAGACGGACCGTTTATTCTTTGTCCTCACTCGATGTCGGGCATTGAAGCGATACTTTGGGCCCAAACCTATCCTGATGAAGTAGTAGCGATTGTGGGACTTGATATGTCTGTGCCAAATTCGTACAGTAAGGATGATTTTAGCTGGACAAAAGATTTGCTTACAAATTTCGTTGCTGTTGGACGTGAAATCGGATTAGTAAGATTGTTTTTCCCCAACAGTGCGCTGCCAGATTCCCTGACACAAAATGAAAAGGAAATATACAGAGCCATTGTCAATACAAAACTTATAAATAAAAACGTTCGTAATGAAGGAAAACATATCTTAAGAGCTATAGAGATAATCAACAGCCAGCCTAAGCCTGATGTTCCCATGCTCATGTTTATCTCAGACGGTTCCCAGACAGGTGGAGAAAGCTGGATAAAGGCACTGAAAGATTATGCTTCCGATCTGCCAGGAGCACAAACTATCGACCTTGATTGCGGCCATGCGGTATATGAGTTGAGACAAGAGCAGATAAGTGAGGAGATGAGAGAGTTTATTGAGAGCCTGAAGAAATAAATTTCGTTTGTCTAACGAAGATTGCAAGTGCCTCCGGTGTCAAATCAGTGCCCACTGCGAACATGTTTTTTCTCTCAAAAAATAACTCCCGGTTTGCCTTTGAGATTAAAGGAGTTTTAGATGATTCTTTATTACAGCTCAACCGGTAATTCCTATCATGTTGCACTGGAAATTCAGAAAAAATATCCAGGTGAACTCATCGACATGGCTAAAACAAAAACCGAGGAGCCTTTTGTATTAGCGGAAGGCGAACCTCTTTTCATTGTTACATTTAACTGCTTTTGGGGCGTGTCTGAATTTGTTGAAGACTTCTTCAGGCGACATCAATTTGTAAATGTCAAACGCATTCTGGCTATTATTACATGCGGGGCTTATCTCGGTTCCGGTGATGCTCACCTTAATCGGATGCTACGGGTGAATGGCTTGCCGGAGGCCGAGGTTTATGATTTGCCTATGGTTACGAATTATGTCATCCTGCATGAGCTTTCTCCTTTTGAAGAACAACAGAAATGTTTTAATGAGGCTGATAGGAGACTGAAGCTTATACTCGATGGATGTATTAGCCCGTATCGCAGCGCTTTTCGTACAAAGCTGTTTGGGAAACTGGTCCATTTTCTCTATTTCATATTCCGTCATACCAAACCATTCACGGTAAATGATAGTTGTTTCGCATGCGGCAAATGTGTACGGGATTGCCCGATTAAGGCCATAGAATTAGTGAACAATCGACCCGTATGGCGGAAAAAGACCTGCGACCACTGCTTGAAATGCCTTCATCATTGCCCAGTTGCCGCCATCAACTATGGCCATTTTACACTTAAGAAAAAAAGGTACCACTATCCGGGAAATAGTTAATAATCTTCATATAGCTTTTTACGATTCAAGAACACAATAATATAGATTAGGATTAGCACACCAAGCAAAAACAAAAGAGAAGGTAGTAATTGTGTGTTGTAATAGGCTCTTGTCTCGACTGACCAAAAAAATCTAAGCACGACATTACCATGATAGAGAGGATTTAAAAAAGCCAGTTTTTGGATGAGCTCAGGAAACACAGCCAGCGGAATTGTCGCATCCGAAAAAATAATCATTGGCATAAACAGAAACATCATGACAGTAGAATAGACATTAATCCGATTCGAAAGAATTGCCAAACCAATCCCTATTGATAAAGAGAATAGAATGAAAAGAAGATAAACAAGGATAAATAAAAGTTTATCAAGTCCAATTTGAACACGAAAAAATACATTTGAAATTATTAAGAGAATAATAAACCCAAATACTGATACAACGAAATTTTTAAACAAGATAACACCAATAAATCGTTGAAGTTTAATCGGAGTTACCATAATTCGTTTATAAATTTTTTGTTCTTTATCAGCTACAATTTGATTCCCGGTATTATAGACAGCACCAGCAAACAAAACAATCATCGCAAAACTAGGGATATACATCGAAAAGAAATCAATTCCATCATAGCTCATGTTTTGATACATCGAACCAAACATCAGTAAACTCATTGCTGGCATAATCAAACTAAACACTAAATAAAGCGGTTGTCTGAACAAGAGTTTAAACTCAATTGATAATTGTTTTTTTATGCTCTCCACTATTTTACTGCTCCTGGTTCACTTCTATATAGTAGTCAGACAAATTCATCTGAGTACGCTCTAAAACGAGATTAAGATAATCAGCTTCAACCACGAAACCATCTTTTAGAAATACCAAGTACTCACAATTTTCCTCAATTTCATCCATATCGTGCGAGGAGATGATAATCGTAGCATGGTTCATCGTCTTCTTTAAAAGAGCCCAAAATTCTTTACGAGCCAAGGGATCTAAACCCGTTGTTGGTTCATCAAGAATTAAAAGCTCCGGATTGTTAACTAAAGCCAAAGCCAAATTGGCTCTCTGTTTCATGCCACCTGATAGATTTCTATACAGTTTTTTTCGAAAGGAAGTAATTCCTACTTCATCAATAAGTGCATCTAAATCAACTGTTGTCTTATAAAACGAAGCGTAGAGTTCAACGAGTTCTTCAACTCTTGCATCATAATAAAACGCATTGTCTTGTAAGATGACGCCTATTTTTTCTTTATACTCGTAATCAAGGGGCAGGTTAATCACTCCTTCATCAAACGATTTAATTCCACATAAAATTTCTAATAATGTCGTTTTACCAGAACCATTATGGCCAATTAGCCCCACAGTGGTATTTGATGGGATTTCCAGATTAATCCCATTTAAAGCGGTGATATTATCATAAGTTTTGCTTAGATTCTTAATCACAATCTCCATTACTATTCTCTCATCTTTCCATCAAACGCTTTTGTTGGTAGTGTTTTAATGCCTCTGTATAAACTTCTCCTTGTTTTTTACTTATCCGTTTATAGATGAAAATACTCACTGTATATAAAACAAGGACGATAGAAATAAAGATTAGCCATTGCAAGAGACTTTCTGTCCCATTGAAAAAGTTAAGCCAATAAAACCCCACAGACTCATAAAGACTAATCAGTATCATAAAAGTGCTTAATCGCTTTATAAAGCTCCATTTTTTAAACACAATCTTGGTAAAGAAGAGATTAAAAATGAAGACCGCACCGATAATCCAAATCAGCATCTTAATTAAAGTTACCGTTTGAATGAACTCAATACCAGTTATGGTGCTATAAACCAGAAAAAGGATTAAAAACCAAGTGGTCACAAAAGCAATTCCATTTCTCATCCATTCTAAGAATTGGGTGAGATCACTTTTTCTTTGTGTCATTTTGTTACTCCTATGGATAGTAATTCCTTGAATTGTTTAACATAATTGCGTGAGACTGAAAGCTGTTCACCATCACACAAGGTTAAAAGTAATGTGCGATTTAATTCAGGCTTTAATTTCGTAATCTTATTAATATTTACGATATGAGATTTTGAGATTCTAATAAAATCTTTCTCTGAAAGAAACGATTCTAATTCATAAAGTCTCAGTTTTACTTCCAAGACATTATCAATAGTGTACAAGAAAGTACGATCATCGAAAGCTTCAAAATAAAGAACGTCATTGGCTTCAATGACAAAACTTTCATCTTGTCCTTTAGCAAGTATCTTTTGATCAAATAATTCAATGTGCGATTTTAGTCGCAAGACCTTATCATTGACTTGTCTGCATTTGATGATGACTTTTAGTGTTTCGTTGTTTGATTCAATAATTTGTATGTCCATGGTTCACCACTGTAAAGAGTATAACAACAAAAAAATCGAAAAGAAGACTTGTCAGGTAAGAGATCCAATAAATGAGCTAAGAGGTCATTAAGGTATCACAGGTGTAATGATCGAGGTCAAAGACCAACAAGAAATCTAATTTACTCACCAACTGAAA
>JAKPZU010000100.1 GCA_029559915.1 Bacillota bacterium | reverse complement strand
TCTCTGGAAGAAAGAATACCGGGACTTTACGCCTTGGCTTGCTCAAGAAGAAAACATTAAAATATTAAGTGATGCGATTGGCTTAGACCTTCAAGTCATAAATCAGGAAGAAAGTGTAGGATCATTCAGAGCGGATATCCTATGTAAGGACAACTTGAGTGATAATTTTATTGTCATAGAGAACCAACTTGAAAGAACTGACCATAATCATCTTGGTCAGTTAATTACTTACGCAGCAGGACTTGATGCTTCAACAATCATATGGATTTCACCCCAATTTACAGAAGAGCACCGGGCAGCACTTGATTTGCTTAACAATATCACTGATAAATCATTCCAATGCTTTGGCATCGAAATCGGACTTTACAGGATTGGTAATTCTGATCCTGCTCCGCAGTTTAACATCGTTTCAAAACCAAATAATTGGACAAAGCAAGTGAAAAAAACTGCCGAAACTGGTGAACTTTCAGGAACAAAATTGTTCCAGATGGAATATTGGCAGGGATTGAAGAACTATATGGAAGAGCATAAAAGTTCTGTAAAATTGAGAACTCCAAAAGCGCAAAATTGGTCAGACATTTCAATTGGCAAAAGCGATATATGGGTTTCTGCAGCCGTTTATTCCAAAAGAAGAACAATAGAAGTTTGGCTTGTTATGCGTGGAGAACAATCAAAGCAAAATTTCGACAGTCTATATTCGCTTGGCTATAACGAATCATTGATAAAGATCGACCCAAAAATTAACTGGGATCGAATGGATACCATGACTCAGTGTGCGGTAATTCTTAAAAAGGATGCAGATTATACTGACAAGGGTGATTGGAACAATCAATTTCAATGGTTCAAGGAAAATCTTGAGAAGTACGTCAAGTTTTTTAAACCGCTAATGGCAAAGGTTTGATCCATTGGAAAAATCAAATTATCGGTTAAGGCATTATGAAAACCATTGTTTTAATATCCTGTGTATCAAAAAAAAGCAAAAGCAAGGCGAAAGCAAAAGACATTTACAAAAGTGCCCTATTTAAATACAGTCTTTCATATGCACATATGCTTCAACCTGATAAGATATTGATTTTATCTGCTTTACATCATGTCCTTAACCTTGAAACGGTGATCGAACCCTATGATGTCACACTGAGCAATCTGCCAAAGAACAAAAGGAAGCCGGGATTAAAAGTACTGACTGCAGTAGAAAAAAAAGAATGGGGTGATATAGTCATCGTACAATTATCAAATCAATTTGATCTTGAGCATGATAAGTTTATAATCTTAGCAGGGAATGAATATATCAAGCCGATCATTGAGAGATTAAAAAATTCGGAAATGCCATTGGATGGATTAAGTATAGGTGAGAGGCTGGCATTCTTAAAAAAACACACCACCCATGGAAATAAAATGGGATAAAATAACCAGAGGTGATGTTATTAAAGCCATTGAACTCTTTGATGTATCCCATAAACCATATACTGAACCCCGCAACACCTTCCTGATTTTTAACAATAAAAAGTACCCGGCAAAGCATATCCGGGGTATGGCTTATCTTATAGCCAATAAGCAAGAGATTTCAAAGCGGAAATTCAGTGGTGGAGAGGAAACCGTTAAGTTCTTTACCAGACTTGGTTTTCAGGTTGAATATCATAAGAACACATTAAAACCCAGAACAACCCCCAATGCTACCCCAGAACGAAAGATCGTTGCCAAGGCGGACGCAACCCCTACCAGAAGAAGAATAAGTGCTGTAAGTCAAAAAAACGCACTCCAGAGGTTACTGCAAGAGCATTATGGTAAGATCGAGACTGAAAAAAAGTTTGATTGGCTAAGGACTCCAGATCAGAACAGCCTTCCACCAGAATATGTTAAAATTGTTGATGCATTATCTGCTTACCGGCATTATGAAGAATTCAAGAAATCAGATATCCAATTATCATGTGATTTCGTCTTAGTTGACCACAAGATTGTGGTCGAATATGATGAGCGTCAACACTTCTCAGAAGCACGAAAGATTTCATTACAGCATTACCCGGAAAGCATCACATTACATTATTCAAAGAAATCATGGTTGGAAGCCTGTGACAGGATCAACGCAAAAGACAATGATCCGATTGACAGGGATGAAAGACGTGCATTTTTTGATACTGTAAGGGACATCGAGGCAGACAGGAACGGTTACAAATTGGTGCGTATCAAACACGGTGATCATGATTGGGAAGGTAATGAAGCAGAAATACATCTGAAAAATTCATTATCATCTGCACTGGCGTCAAACGAGGCATCTGCTGGTAGACATAAGATCGCCAGACTGATTGTAACTGGAAAGGATTATGATGAACATGGTAATCCATATATCAGCAGGTTGAATACATTAATTGAAAAATTTGTTTCCAAATACTACGGGAAACAACAGTTTGAGTATTTAATTACCCCCGGTGGCTTTTTAACGTTCACATTTCCTCCAAAAATCAGGCATAATATTTCAATCCAATATGCAGAGAAGTATCTGATAAACGACTTGCAGAAGGAAGCGAATAATGCGATCCAGAGGTTTATTAAATCGTTACCACCAGACATTTATAGCAAACTACAAATAACTGCCGACTATTTCACCATCGGGATTGACGGTAAAAATCCTGCCAATAAACAGCATGTTGAATTTGTTGCAGTCTTCGATTTTAAACAAGAAAAAGTCATTCATTGGACGGGTAAGTTTTATCCAACCGAACAACAAAAGAAAGACCTAATAAAGATCAATGACCTCAGCACGCACTTCATAAAACTTAATAACCAAAAAATCCTTATCCTCGGCTGCCACGATCTTAATGTTTTCAGTCCACGTGGACAGGCTACAGCAAGTCCTGATGGCTGGAAAAAGCAAGTTGCTGACAAGTTCAAAAGATTGTGTAAAGATTTCAATCCGGATATAATACTTCAGCACCCTCATTCAACTGACACCCCGAATATATGGAATGCTGCTTGGCGGGAACTTGAAAGGGAATTGCCTGATGTTAAGCATTTCGCCAGCGGAATAAATTATTCAAGAAAAAATGGCGTAAGATCGACTCTTGAGGCTGTATTGCAGAAAACGAAGAAAGGTGATGTTGTTGATTTTCATTAATAGTCAAGAAGTTTCACAAACATTATTAACCAATTTAGATGCCTAACTTGAGGTACTTACTTGCTTTAATAGACGGTAAAACAACGAAAACAGTGTTATCTATGATTAATTTGACTGCATGAGATGCATTTAACAGGGATTTTATTGATTGGTTGATTGACCTATTTAATAGAATTGGAGAAGATTTATGATTGCACTGATTTTGTGAAAAAGACTCAATCAGCCAATAACGGAGTAGGAAAGGAGATAATTAAGGATGTACAAATTAAGTGCATCGGTCTGATATCCAGTTAAATGTAAACTATTTCAACTATTTTTATTTAAGAACCAATTTCTGAGATTGAGACACTTCTGGAGACACTACTCAAAAAATAAACCCTTGTAAGTTATTGATTTTACAAGGGTTATGTTTTATCTTTGTAGCGGAGGGAGGATTCGAACCTCCGACCTTTGGGTTATGAGCCCAACGAGCTGCCACTGCTCCACCCCGCAATGTGGGTGCAAAGATACATACTATTTCCTTAAGAACAAAAAATAATCTGTATTGTCAAATGACCGGC
>JAKPZU010000088.1 GCA_029559915.1 Bacillota bacterium | reverse complement strand
CCCGTTCTGTGGAAGTGGAACCACGGGCGAAGTAGCCTTGAAACTAGACCGTAATTTCATCGGCATTGAACTTAATGAAAAATATGTGACGGATTTAATTATCCCACGACTGGATAATGTTGACCCGTTGTTCAGGATGGAAGAATAATGGACTACTCACGACGCGGCCAGTGCATAGGCGATACAGCACAACAACTAAGCTGCACCTATTTCAAAGAGGACAAATCAGGCCGGTACGATGTTGTGTGCGCCAACAATAAGCAAGGGCGTTGCGTTCGCAACCTATCTAAAGACGGCCATTGCATGGCCTCTATCCCCGATCAACCGGTGTGCTGCGATTATCGGCCGATGTTCTGCGGCGGCGTGATGTGTAAGCACGTTGTGGATTTACCGCAAGAGTTGAACGACGGGATAAGGAAATTGTAATGCGAGTTTTAAATCTATATTCTGGAATAGGCGGCAATAGAAAATTGTGGACGGATGTTGAAGTTACTGCTGTTGAACTTAATCCAGATATAGCAAAAATTTATCAAGACTTCTTTCCTGATGACAAGGTGATTGTCGGGGACGCTCATCAATATCTCCTAGAACACTTTAAAGAGTTTGATTTTATTTGGTCTTCACCGCCTTGCCCGACACATTCAAGATTTAATTTTTTAAATAACTGCAAAACAGAAAACGAAGAGTCTAAGGTTAAATATCCTGACATGACGCTATATCAAGAAATAATACTTTTAAAAACGTGGTTCCGAGGGAAGTTCTGCGTTGAAAACGTAATATCATATTACAAACCATTGATACCCCCTATTGAAAGCAATAGTCATTACTTTTGGACAAATTTTTATTTTTCTCCATACCCAAACTCAAAGCGGGGGATAAGAGGAGAAGAACACGAATTTAGATTAGATAGGGTTGGTTTTAATTTAACACATTACAATCTCGATAAGAAATTTGAAAAACAAATTATCAATAACTGTGTAGAGCCAGAAATAGGTTTGTTAATTTTAAACGAAAGTAAAAAGAATATTCAAAGCGAAATGTTTATTTAACCGACACAAACAACAGCAGGTGATGGAGTTTTAAATGCGTGAATACCTGTGGGCGGCAATGATAACCGGATTTGTAGCAATAGCGGCTTTTTGGTGGATGATAAGATGAAGATTAAAATATCAGAAAAAGAGATCACGCACTCCATAAGATCACTTTTAAAGTCTTTCGGGATCTTCCACTGGAAAGTTTATCAGACGCTCGGATCGACACCTGGTGTCCCTGATATTATTGGCGTTTATAAAGGCCGGATGATCGGAATTGAAGTTAAGACTTCCAACGGTAAAACAAGTATTTATCAAGATAACTTCATTAAGAACATTAACGACGCTGGAGGGATCGCTTTTGTCGCTCGCAGTGTTGATGACGTGATTGAAAAACTGGGTTTAGAAAAAAGGATGTTATTAAAATAGCGGCTAGGCTTGCGCTGCTGAAAAGGTAGATTCCGACTACCCTGCCGCTTAAATTTTCGGAGTTCATACGGAGTGAACCAATGGCGAAAGACCCTGCTATTTTATTTTACACAAGCGATTTTTTAACAGGAACCATGACCATGAATAATGAGCAAGTTGGAAAATATATCCGGTTGCTTTGCCTTCAACATCAGAAGGGCATTTTATGTGAAAAAGATATGTTATTCATATGTGGTTCATACGATGAAGATATATGGTCAAAGTTCGAGCATGATGAACACGGTTTTTATAATAAAAGGCTCCGTTTAGAGGCTGAAAAGAGGGCTTTGTATTCATTATCAAGAGCATCTAACCGTTCAAAATCAAACAATAAACAACCTAAAAAACATATGAAAAAGATATGTAAACCATATGTTCAACATATGGAAAATGAAAATATAAATGAAAATATAAATATAATTAATAATAAAAATATAAATAAAAAAGAAAAAATCAAGCATCTCGATTCCGTTCTTTTGAGTGAACAAGAATTTGAAAAACTGGTTGCTAAGTATGGCCATGATACGACAATGAAAGCCATCGAAATTTTGAATAATGGGATTATGTCGAAGGGGGGTAAATACAAATCACATTACCATACTCTACTGGGATGGCCGATGGTAGAGGCAACGGGAGGAAATAATGGAAACGGCAATGGATCAAGATTTATTACAGGCGGCACAGGAACGGTTATTAAAAAAGCGGGTGGCGCTCAAAGTGATGGACAACCCTACCCGGTCGATGCTGAATATTGATATTTGTGAACATGGATTTCCAAAAAGCGTGACGTGCCCGAAATGCAATCCGCCGGAAATAGACGAAAACGCGGCAAGG
>JAKPZU010000060.1 GCA_029559915.1 Bacillota bacterium | reverse complement strand
ACATGGTTGTATTCCCTGTTCTTGTAGTAGCGAATCCTGCATTTCTGGTTAAAGCGGTGCTTGTTTTCCGCAAACCACTCCCGGAATATTTCACAGATGTTGAAATCCGGATTTCTTTCCTTAGTCATAAGACACCTCTCGATTATTTTATAAATAATATAGGTAGCAATCCGCGCTAAAATGAAAAACCTCCCCAAAATGAACGTGTTCACTTAACGGGAGGCTAACTTTCTCAAACCTCATAGGGTCTGTGCATGATTACCGGTCCAGTAATCACCCAGGCATAACTGTCGCTAAATCAAATGTCCTTTCCTTCCTCACGGTTGATTGGCGGCATGATTTCATCTTGATAAAACCAGCCTTCTTCCAATTCCTGATTATTTGGTCTGATCAGAGCTTCCAGAAAAGATTCCTTAACCGCCCTTCCATAGGCGTATTTCCCGAATCTGCTGTAAATGTCCGGGATAAAGACCGCCCGCTTCTTTCCCATTACGGCTAAAAGCTTGTCGCCCAATGTTGGTTCCGAAAATATAATGGTCATCGCTCGTTCCCCCAAAATAAAAAAGGTCTCCTTGAGTTTGCTGAATGCTCAGGAAGACCAACTTTTCCAGATCTCTTAGGGCCAGTTTGTGTCTATCGGGCGGATAGATTCACTGGCAATATTTGACATTAAAATACTACCGATGATGGAGGATGTCAAATAAAATAATTTATGTTCAATTAAGTAATAAATAATTGATACTCATGATCCAATTCAATTATAAATACGCAGTACAATATGATTGTGAAGAATACCTCGGTCAGGTTGTAGAATAGAGAAACTATTTAAACCTGCCCAAATTGTGCAAGAATCATATCCCAAAATCAGTTTTAAAAGATCAACATAATCACTTTTGCTAAAGAATAGTTTATCCCCATGGGATGTAGGATTTCTATAACAATTAACAATTTTATTTAAAGCCCCATACATGCTTCTCTTAGTAATAATTGAACGATACTGTGATTGAAAGTGATCATCGAGGAATTTGTTTATACGAACTCGCTTCTGACAAAGCCCATGTTTTAATCCCGCCAAAACGAATCCTGATTGTCCCAAGCAAATTCTTGTTCTATTTTCCTGCCATCTTATGAGAACACTAGGGTCGAAAAGAGGATTGTGTTGCAAATGAGCTTCAATAATCTCGGATGCTATTGGATGCGCCGGTTCAACAAGTATGTGTCTCAATCCGGTTTCAAACAATATAGATGCCGAGCTTATTAGTTGCTGATAATTATCATATTCACCTGTTTTTTGTTCCCACTTTAAAATATCAAGAAAGTACTTATTAAGATTCTCTTCCGGCATATAAGAACGGCCTATTTTTGTGTTTTTAAATGTTTCTTGCTCCCTCATCTTATTTTTATTAAAAACACGATAAATCTTTTTTAATAATAGTGGTGCAAAGCCTAATAGTGCAGCACCAGCGGCAAATGGAGGTGCAACGGCAAGACAGGCTGCTCGAGGAATGATGAGAGCACCTGCTACAATGTTTGCCAATCCTATTCCAAATGGCTTGGTTAGTGTATTAAAATGCTCTTCTGCTTTGATAGTTTCATCGTTTGACATACCTGTCTCAAAAATATCATTGGCATTCTTTTTCATATTATTGCCTTAATAACATGCTAGGCATTAATCCTAATCAAATTAAATTATTAAGTTTGATTTTTCTATAATTATTCAATCTTGCCAATAATTTCATTTGATTTATGCAGTATTGCTTTTTTTTTGTTTAATTGTGGAATTATATAATTTCTGCACACGGCTAACAATTCATCTTTGTATGTATTGAAAGTCGCAGGAGACAAGTTCATTTTTACTTGTTCTGATAGGTCTTTCAATGGATCAAATGCCCTCTTTATCTGATTGCAACAATAGCAAGACAAAACCAAATTGGCATCTTCATTCATATAATCTTTGTATTTCGATTTTGGCAGTATATGATCCAATTGGGCGCTTGTCATATGGATAACATCTTGTAAAATATTTACTCCACAGTAGGCACAGTGAAAGCCATCTCTGACCCATATTTTAATCCATCGAGGGTCACCGGGTATATCACCGTATTTACTTGTCAAACGAGCATCTTGTGATAATTCCGCTATTAAATCATTTATGTTCATTACTCACTCCTGATTGATCACATATTTCAACCATTACTACATCACCTTTTATGTCCATTATTTCATCGATTAAATATTCACAATAATGTTTTGAAGTACGGATATGACGCAAAAAGAAGGATGAGTATAATCACGTAAGCAATTATGGTTATTATTTTTGACTCGACAATTAATTTAAGAGCAGAACCAAGTGATTGCTTAGGTGACCAGAAAATAAGAAATTTGAAACGAAAAAACGAACTGCCTTCATCGAGCACCAAATGACTCAGGTAACCCGCACCGAAGGCAACGGCTATGTAAAACTTCAATCTCATATTTAAATCGACTAACTGTAAAGCAAGGAATGCTACAAGCGTTATAATAACAACCGCTGGGACTGAATGCCAAATTCCTCTGTGTTTGGTCAATTTTTTTATAATCGGACTAATTACGAACTTAACTGCAAGTACCGCAATAATAACTCGTAATATTATGTCTTCGTTATCAGACATGATGTTTTTAAAATAGATGTAAGTTAGTGAACCAATGATCAAGGCAAGTAACGATGAAACAATATGAAAAGGCACGGATGTGTCTGAGTCCAAATCCGGCATAATCGAGCCTATCGCGACAGCTGTTGCAATTAAAAATGCTCCAGGTTGGGGGAGAACAGCATTGTATATAATGAATATCAAGGCAGCCACACCCAAAACTACACCGGAAGAAATATGTGTATTAAAACTAGCCATTATGCTCTGCACATAGGGATGAAATGAGAGGCGTCATCTTCAAGATGCTTTTGGCAATGTCTTTTAGATAGTCCTCAAAGGCGACCTTTTTCTCGCCGGCAATGAACGGTTGTTTGACTTGATTAATTTCAAGTATACTGCCGCCCGTATTGAAAAACTCATGCAAATTCGAACTCCAGATGCCGTGAAGATTCATTATATCATGACTTTTCCCGAATGCGAATTCACAGGCGCCGCATACCATTCCTATTCGATGCTCGAATATCGGGTCAAATTGTTCATTTTGTCTGAAGGATATAACAAGGCCATCGAAGCACGGTGCGGTAGGAATAATCTGAAACATAACCGGGGGCAGGTCGTCATCTTTTGCCCCCTTTTTTTGCCATGACTTATGCCAGATTGATATTGGAGCAAATTTTTCAAGTGATACGGATTTGTTCTCAACTTCCCAGTCGGATGTTGTTTCTCCAAGCGTCAGGGCCAGAATCTTACCGGCATCAGCTGCAAGATCCACAACCGATTCCAGCTGTTTTTTAAGCGCAATAAATTCCGGCAGAATTTTGTCAACTTCGGTGGTTACAAAGGTTGCAAAACGATCAAACCATTTGGCTTCCGTACCGTCATCAAAATTATTTTGAACTTTAATGCCCCCTGCTTTGGGATTATATGTCTTTCTGTTAATTATGAACGCCTGGATGATATTAGTTTCGAAATCGGGTGGTTCCATATTCTTTAACTCAACTGTCATACTTGTCGCGTTACACATAAATGCGGCAGCCGCGTCGAATTGTCCAACTTTAAGCCCGAGGTATAATTCTTTTGCTATCCACTTGTTATGAAAACCGTCAGTTTTAAAAGCAATGGTTAACCCGTATTGTTCAACTTTGGGAGCTATCTCTTCGGCTATTATCCTGAGTCGATTGTATACATAGAGACCATCTATCCACTTTTGTCTTTCCACCGGGAACCACTCTATACTCTTTATCTGCAAGGCAGGTATCGTCATGCAAATATCATCTATTCTGTTTTCCAGTTCTTTTAATTTCTTGAACTGCTCAACACAGTAATTAATGAATTCATCGCCTTTGGATTGCCAGTGATAAGATCGGTCTTTGATACCACTGTTCTGAAATTCCTCACGAAACTTAATTTTCCAAGCCATCCTGTTATTGGTTGTGCCAGCGAGATCTAATGCTGTAATAGCGTCGTTAATTATTTTTTCATTTAAATCACCAAGCTCATACCATGGCTCATATTTTAAAATACCGATGGAAAGCTTATCAAAATAACTATCACAGCTCTCCAATGTAAAGGAAAGCAAACCTCTCCCCTTGTCATTAGCAAATGACAAAGGCTGCTTTGGAACCCAATTCTTCTTGTAAATATTGAGCTTGCCGTATGTCCAGTAATACCTTGGGTCTGAATTAAAAGCGTCCAAACGTTCATTTTCCGGTGTGCCAATGTGCCAACCTTCACTTTCAGGAAACTCGGTTCGCAAACGTTCTATGAGTCTATCAACTGTGCCGACAATGAACTGACCGTATTTTGCCCACTCAAGCAATTTCGGCATTATTGCATCAAAAAAAGCCATGGTATTATCTCTGAAAATGCCAAACAACTTATCCTCAGTCAGCTTCACACAACCAATGGATAGAGGAAAAGCAGGTTCAAAAATGACGACTTTGTCCCTGCGGTTTGATGTCACTTGTATGCGAGAGAAAAACTTCTTATTTTCTTTGTTTCCATTTATTGCTTTGACAAATTCAGTGAAAGGAATTTTAAGCGGATCGTCCATGCGCGCTAGGTCCGCAAATATCTGCATTGAATATCCCGTTAAATCGAGCTGACACCTCACATCAACGCCAGTTGCTCCCAAACGAAATGGAAAGAAAATCTCTATTTTGTCTGTTTCCATGTCTCTTGCTGAAAACATAGAGTTGATCTGATTCAGAGAATCTGTGTATTTCCTGTTCAGGACGTTAGCAAGGAGTCTTGCCAACGTCAAATAACCAGCTCCAGATCCATTATTTACCGTTGAACCCTTTTTTAGATTTTGCAGGATTGCTTCAGTTGTATTCTTGTACCTGGATGTATGATCTTCTTCGAGAGCATCAACCCATTGTTTGTTAGAAAGATGGTATTTGAACGCGCCTTTTAATTCTGCGTTTTCTATGCGGATCGGTAGAATTGTCATACGCCGACCATTAGCGAGATCAACCTCCTTCTCCACTTCCGCGGAACTCATGGACGCTTCAGAAACAAGAAGTGTAAATAATGATGACTCTTCAATCCCTTTTGCAATGGATGTCGCCCAGCTTTCACCGGAGGGAATATCCCTTGGTGCCATCCAACAAGTAACCCCGGCACCCTCAACAACATTACAGAAGAGTTGAGCAAGCTCTTTGTTTTTTGTACAGTAGCTTACAAACAATTCTTTCTTCTCGCTTTCGGCCATTTTATGCTCCTGATTAATCAATTATTTTGTTTAATATGATCAAGAATGACCTTCATGGTTTCCCAGTCTTTTGACTTTTCATTGTCAGGAAGATCATCATAAGGAATAAGACATGGATTGTGTTTCAATGCATTATTTTTAGGACCCTCCGCATAAGTCCAGCCATCAGCATATTTTTCGGCACACCAGCGATCATGTTCTATCCTGGAAAGAATATCAAAATACTTGTCAAGAGAACTATCAGGTTTCTCTGGGTCATAGTCAGCAAGTCTGTTTATAAGTTTCTTCAGATTTTTCTCAAGATCATCCTTGCTCTGTTTTTCAGCGCCACTTTCAAGTATTGTAGAGATAATTCTCATTTTAACATAAATGTGATCTGCCGGTGACCGATTCCACGCCCTCTTGACTTCATCGAGTTTTGACCATTCGACATCGTTATATTTATTTTGGTAATGGGAATGGATCTTTTCAGCCAACTCATCCAGTTCTTCCGCCAGTTCAAATGCTTGGGCGCTTGCCCCAACAGGATAAAGAGGAATTTTTCCATTGGAGGAACCCATGATGCTGATAGTTTCTCGGTAGCCCGAAGTATCCGGAAGTTCTACAAATACCTGTTCTAATCCGGTTTGTTTCGCATCCCTGTATTGCAGGGCTTTGGAAAAAGACTTGTCAGCATCATCAAAACAGACAGTCACGGTAACAATGTCCTTGGATGATAAATTTAATTCCTGCAGGGAAAGCTGGTCTGCAAATTTAATTTCAACAAGGTGTTTAACACACCATGGATCCCATAACCCCGGGGCTATGGCACGCACTTCGGTTTTTATGTCATCTGCATGATGATGTCTAACAATGATTCTCGTAGGCTTTGATGGGTAATGGGCAACCCGGATAGCCTGCCAAAAAAAAGCCTGTGCAAAAGGTGTCCATCCTTCTATAACCAAGGTGACAACGGGAACGTCTGAACCTATTGGCTTGGAGTCAAGGGGATGTTGACGCAGGGCAAAACGGGCTGATGCATCGGATATATTCAAAATGTGAATATCAATTGTGGGATCATCGCCTTTAATTTCATCAATTATCATCCGCAATCCATTTGCAAGAGTTCTATCATTTACCTCGGCGTATAGAATCAAGCGATTCTGGTTTCCCGCTTCTTTACGCATTTGCCGGATTTTTACGATAGTCTTCAGCATGTCACCGGTATCACCACCGAAGTTATCAAGCAACAATATGCGCTTTGATAAATCCAACCCCAAACGGTTATTTTTATCTTCCCATATTTGATCAACAACAAAGCAAATGTTTTTCTTGTCTGCGTGCTCATTTCGAGCCTCAATCAGCGCTTCCTGATCTGGAACAACAACCAGCAATTTTTCATTTTTATTTAAATTCTGTAATTTTGGTGAGGAGATGAACGCTTTCAACTTTGTTCCCCTGCCGGCAATGATGGTGTGTCCCGATATCCCTTTCTTGACACTTCCCTGCATAAGCCGATCCATTGCGCTACGGGCAGCTTCTTCGGAGAGGGTGATAAATGCTCCACCGAATAACACGACACTGACCAAAACAATGACGCTGCCAATAATCCTTCTGGGTAAACTATCCTTGTCATCGCCAATGGACCCCGAATCCAAAACATGCGTCCACGACCACCAGAGTGCCTCGCCCGGTGTTAAGTTGAATATGAATAATGCCACCACCATTCCCAATAGAATTATAAAAAGGACAACAGCGGCAATGAAGAGTAACTTTGTTTTCACATCACCAGAGATCAGTGATGACCAGATTTTTCCCCATTCGGCCCGACTTACAGAGATCATAATTTCAACCAATCCAATAGCTTATCAGAAGCCATAAATATTTTTAACCATTAACGAGGTTATTCTGAATCACCGGCCATGCTTTGTTGGCAAAAGCCACAAGGTTATCAACCACGTGTTTTATAAAGTCTGGATTGTTAATTTCTGAAATTAGTTTTCTTTCATTTGCTTCCTGACCAAGTAAGCCCTCATCATTCCACAAGTATTTCACACCATCGATTGAAACATCATCGTCCTGATCCAATAATTCCGGCACTTCATATAAATCGTCAGAAGTCTTTCTGATTAAGGGGTCACGTTTTTCATTACTGCTATATAATCCCCAATGCACATCAACTTTATCCTTCCGTTTACCAGTTAGCCATACCGCGAAATAATGTTTGTCACTAATAGCCCATTCTATTTCAGGTTCACTCTTTTCTTCTTCTATCTCCTCGTCATCCGATACATAGGTTGGTTTAAAGGGAAGCAGTGATATATCAAGGTTCTTTTTGACTGATTTTATAAATGTATGACCGGCTGTCGGCCAATCGACATCGTCGGCACCGGCTGGTGTGCTTTGAACTATGTTCGCAGCAGTTGCAATATTTGATATGTTTTTTTCTTTTTTAAACTGTTCTTCAAGTTCCTTAGCTCGTTCAATTGATATACCATCTGTTGTCACAATGAAATTATTTATAATATTACGTTCCGCGTCTGATACATGGCCATCTTCATAAGCCATTTTAAACATTTCCAATAAACTTTTCTCTTTTGCTGTAATATCTTCACTAGATATATTGTCCGCTACCCTCTGTTTTCTAGATGAAGTAACGAGATCTTTTATTTGTTCGCTAACTTCGTCAAGATAACCACTTTCGTTATCAAATATATCAATAATGTTTGGGGTCGCTAGATGATATCTAAAATCACCCGCAGGTTTAACATTTTCAATACGCACAGGAATGACAGTGCAGTGGTTTTCAGCTGCTAAAGTCAATTCTTTCAACACATTTTCACTGTTTTGCGCATTTGAAGAAAAAATAAGTACAATGAAGGAAACACTATCAATGGCCTCAACTATCTTTCCTGCCCATTTTGCAATGCCTATGCCTTCTCTGTCTCTCCAGCATCGAACGCCCTTTTTTTCCAAAATATCTTTTAATGCTATAGCAAAAGTCTCATCGCTTCGTGAATAACTGACAAAAACATCGTAATTCATATTCTCCTCCTAAAATATTTTAGTTAATTTACCGTTTTAGTCTTAGAGTTTAATTTTTTTTAAGTGATCATATTTTTATGATTTAAAATTATATTCGCATTACAGAGATCGGCACCGATTAATTTTTATTGGATTTCAGATAGGCAACAAGCGTTTGATTGGAGATGACCACTTTGCCTTTTTTATCCGTGCGTCAGATTATGCTTCTTCGCCAGCGCATCCATCAAATCTGATTTATTCATGTCCGACCCCTTTTCCGGCGCTATTTATTCTTGCAAAGATCATATTGCAAATTACACTTCTGCTCGCAAACTTGTTTCAAGCCCATTGTTTCCGGACAATCCCATTTGCATAAAAATTTCTCAGCTTCACATTTTACATTGGTGCATGAAACACACAGCATCAAGGCGGCACTCAAAAAGACGATTTCGATGATTTTAACAACTTTTCCATTCATTTTGTTTTAGCCACCTCCGTAAAATCAGGGATAGAAGTCACTGCTATATCTAACATCTCTTTTCTCTTTTAAACGTCATTAGAACAAGATTTGTCATGCCGTCGCAGTCGTTTGTAACAAAAGAATTGACGAGTTCCCAACCGTCTTTACCCAGCATATTCATTTCTGCCTCACATTTACGTTCGTTTACAGAGACATCGATAATACCTCTGTGGATTTCGAATTTGAGCATTTTGAATTCCCATTGCATGTTAATCTCCTTTACGAAATAATTAATATAAGTTTAAAAATTTCAAATATTATTGTTCATTTATTTAGAGGGACGTGGTGTTTCGACTTAATATTCTTGTTCATCATCCGCGGTTTCATTTTTTAATGCAAAAATTATATCAAAGTTAGAAAAAGATATATCCAATTTATCTCCTTCATATGAGTAATCCTCGTTTAATGTAATCTTATACTTTTTTTCTATAATCTCTTTTGCAGCTTCTTTATCCATTCCATAAACACCATACGGTATTTTTAAAAAAGCGGCATGAAACGATATTCTGGATATTTTATCATCTGTTAATTTTACACAAACATATGCAAGTTTGTTTTTACTAA